>PNBO01000282.1 GCA_003136095.1 Myxococcales bacterium | reverse complement strand
ATGGCGCTTGAACCGCCTATGCTCTGGCGGATGGTGCACGCCGGGCGGAAATCAAGAAGGCGGAAGGCATCAAGCAGGCCAAAATCCTCGAGGCCGAAGGCGAGGCGCAGGCCATTCAGCTGGTGAACGAGGCCGCCGACAAGTACTTCGTCGGCAACGCGCAGCTTCTGCGTAGATTGATCACGGTCGAGAAATCGCTGGCCACGAACACAAAGATCGTCGTGCCGATGAATTCAGAGCTGGTCAACATCATCGGCGAGATGGCTGGCATCGTGCCGCTGGCGGGCCGCGGTCCGAGCGCGGACAAGCCCTATCCGGGGACGACTGTGAAAGCCGGCTCGTCGGAGCGGTCCTTCAAGGGCAACGGTAGCCAGTAAACTACTTCTTCGCCTCGCCGGCCTCCGCAACGCGGAGGGGACGACGAGAAGCTGGTATCATTAGCAGACCTTGCTCACCAAGCCGAAAACCGTCGACGACTACCTTCGCTCGCTCAGTCCTGACCGGCGCGCAACTCTCGAAAGGCTGAGGCGGACGATTCGCACGATCCTGCCCAGGGTAGAGGAGTGCATTAGTTACTCGATGCCAGCGTTTCGCTTGGACGGGCAGGTGGTGGCCGGGTTCCTGGCGACGAAAATGGGCTGTTCGTACTTTCCCTTCAGCGGCAAAACCTTGGCGACGCTAGCCGCCGAGCTTGGCAGTTACGACCAAACGAAGGGCGCGCTTCGTTTCGACGCAAAGCGCCCACTGTCGGCGGCGCTCGTGCGAAAATTACTCAAGACGCGCGTTGCGGAGAGAGCGGTTCAAGCCGCCAAGAAGCCAGCCCGTTAGTTCCTGGCTTTCGGCAGGCTATTGGGCGATGCAGCTCTGCTGCATGATCGACCAGATCGCGTCCGCAATCACTTTCGCGCCAGCCTCGGAGGACTGAATGCCGCTGCTGTACTCCGGATGGCCAGCCCACAGCGGTTGCAGATCGAGGAAGTGGCACGGAACCGAGCTCGCCGTGCAGGCCTGTTGGAGCGGCGGCCGCAAGGCCGCAACCCCAGGGATGCCGGAAAGCTCGGGACAAAGATAGTAGACGACGTGCTCGACGGTTCCGTCGGCGGCGACCTGGGCCAGGAACTGCTGGAAGGTGGCCACGACATCAGCAACGGATGCGTCCGAGCCGCCCGACTGGATGGTGTCAAACGTGCCTCCGTCCATGATCACAACCTTGACTTTGGTTTGGGTCGATTCTTGGGTGTCGTACTGTGTGGCAGTCGCGGCCATGGTTGCGTAGGGGGCCGCTGCAACTGTGTAGTCCTCGGTCGGCCCGATGGCGCCCGCCGATCGCGCGAGATCCCTGACCCGCGTGTGCTGGGTGCCCGGAATCGTCACCCAGGTGTCGCCAATCCAAGCGACCTCGCTGGCCTTGATCTGGCCGCGCAGACAGGTGTCGACATCGATGGCACCGCTGGTGCTGTCTGGTTCCTGTGCGTCGGTGGCGTCGCTCTTGGCGCTGCCGCCATCTCGTCCGTTGCCGAGTCGAAGCATGTCGCCCGCACAGCCGCCGAGCACGAGAATCCCCGACAGGATTTGTAGGGTCCTACGCGCGACAGTTGACATCCGCACCACTCCGCAATGCTACCATCCACGCGATGATCTGGGTCGTCGTCGTGTTGGCCACCTTGCCAGCTGCCGTCGGGGGCGGCATTCCTGCCGCCTCGACGCAGGCTCCGATTGCGCGAGCGCGACTCGAAATGCGCGCGCCTTCCGACTGTACGGGTCCAGCCGATCTGGTCGCACGCGTCGCCGCCCGCTCGCCACGCATCCAGTTTGTGGAGGATGCCGCCGCGATTGGCGTGCGAGCCACGTTCGGCGTGGTGGTTTCCGGTGGGGTGAGCGCCGAACTGGTCATGGTCGAGTCCGGGGTCGCCCGCGTGCCGCGCCGGCTGGTGACACGTACTTGTGCCGAAGCGGCGGACGCGGTGGCGCTCATGATCGCCATTGCGCTCGATCCCGTGTGGGTGAAGGAGCATCGTGCGGTGGCTGGCAGGGCCACCAGCGAGCCCGAGGTAACCGGGTCACCAGACCGGGCTGCCGGGTCCCCGAGCGCCCCGCCGGGGACATCCCCGTCGACGAGCGATCTGGCCGAGAAGTCGAGCGCCAAGGAGCCGGGGCGACAGCTTCCGCCGCCGCAGGTCTCGCTCCCGGATCCGACCGTGGCCGGCTCGACTTCCACCCAAGCACTCCGCGCCCGGCCTCGCACGAGCGTCCATCTGGCTGGCCAGACCATCTGGGGACCAGCGCCGGCCGTCATGCCTGGCATTGCCGTATACGCGGTCCATGCCTGGGACCGAGATGCCTTCTGGTCACCGGCCATCGCGGTTGGGGCATTCCACGCTTGGACAAGCGACCTGGCAGAGCCGGGCGGAAAGGCCGCCTTTGCGCTCGACGCCGCCACGCTCGACGCGTGCGCGCTTCGATTACGCGCGTCGGTCGTGAACGTGCGGGCCTGCGCGGCGGTGCTCGTCGGTCGTCTATCGGCCAGCGGCTCGGACACCGACGCGCCCGCCAGCTTCGCGAAGCTCTTTGCTGCCGCGGGTGCTGCTTCTGTCCTCACCGTGGACCTGGGCTCGAGGGTCGAGCTTTCTGCCCGGATCGGGACCGGGCTCACGCTGTGGCGTGACTCCTTCGAGTTTGCGACGACGCCGTTCCACACCGCTTCGCGTTTCACGACCTCGGCCGGCATCGGGGTGGGATTCCGTCTGTGGTAGCCGGCCCGCGGCCCGCGTCGGTCAAGGTTGCGCCAAACCAGCAACATGCCGCACGCGCTCCGTGAGCGGTCCGTCGCCGTACTCGGCCACGAATCGGTTGGCCAAGACGCGGACCTCGGCGTCCCGGCCCAGCTGCGCCAGCGCCTCGATCTTGAGGGCAGCGGCTTCGGGACGAAAGATCCCGCCGGGGTACTTGTCCTGGTACCGGCGCAGTACCGCCAACGCTCGATTGGCCGCACGCAATGATACGGCGTCCCGGGCCGCATCGACTAGCGCGTTCTGCTCGCGCAGATCGAGCGGCATGCTGGCGGTCCGCGCCCGGCGTCCGGAAGTCGTAGCCGCCAATTCTGGTCGCAGCAGAGCTGGGGTGGGAGCCGCCGGCTCTGTCATGGCCAGGGGCGCGGCTGCCGCGGGCTCGACCGCCGCGGCCGGTTTGGGCGCGGATGCTGTCGCGGCCGGAGCCGGCGACCGTGAGGAGCGTACCGGCGTCTTCCACGCCTGAGTGCCAACGATTGTGCCGACGAGCGCCAGGCTAATCACCCCAGCGGTGATCCACGGCAGAGTGGCGGTCGCGCCAACGCTTGCGCCCGTCGCTGCCTTCGAGGCCAGGACAGTCGTCTTGGCCACGGCCGCGCCGGAAGCCGCCCCGATCGCCGCGGCCGAGACCCCGAGCGCCCGCGCCATGCGGTCACGCTCATCCGGCGAGGGTTGCTCTTGCGCCGTCGCCTCCAGCGCTCGTCGCTCGAGGGGGCTGCTCGCGGTTAGGCGCAACCGCTTCGGATCCCTAAGACTCATGACCTTCCCTCACGATGCATGGTTCGCTCGATGCGTGCAAACACGTCGCGAAATTCCTTGCGCGCGCGGCGGAGTCGCGAGGCCACGGTGCCGAGCGGTATCTCCAGCAACGAAGCGATCTCCGGCGACGACAGCTCTTCGAGCTCGAAGAGCACGAAGACCTCGGCCAGGTCCGGGTCGACCTTGGCCAACGCCAGATCGCAGAGCTCGATGTCTGCGCGCCTCTGGTCGGTGGCGCGTTCCTCCAGGCCTCGTTGGTCCATGTCGTCCTCCAGCTGCCACCTTAGGTTTCTGCGCCCCAACGTGCGCGCCACCTGCAAGGCAGCTCGAATCAGAAAAGCACGTTCGTCGTCTGGCTGGATGTCGTGCAAGCGTTCTACGGCGATGGTGAAGGCCTCTTGGGTGGCATCGGACGCGGCGTCTCTGCTCAAGCCGCGTCGGCGCAGGATTCGCCAAACCGTGGCATGGTGCGTTGCGAACATCCGTTCCAGCCGCGCGTGATCCGCTGCAGGACGCGCAACCGGAACCTCAGGCATGGCGATCATCGCACTTTCGAACATCGGCCCTTTCCACGGACGGCCTAACCCTTAAGGGCGGGATGAAGGGTGAATCGATCACGGAAAGCGCGCTTTTCGTGATCGATTCGGGTGACTCGCTGCCCAATACCTCTCGAGAGCAATACGAGAGGATTTGCGATGAGACATTTGCGGAGCGTCAGCGGTTTGATCGCGCCTGCCTGCTTGGCAGCGATGGTGTTTCTTGGCTGCAATGGGTCAACGGGCGGAGGTGGGCAAGGGGGCAGCGCTTCCGGGACCGGCGGACATGTCGGCACAGGCGGTACGAGTAGCTCGGGCGGCTCGAGCAGCTCGGGCGGCTCTAGTAACTCAGGGGGGACCACTGGAAGTGGCGGCGTTGTGGGCACCGGTGGGACGACCGGGACCGGCGGAACCGTCGGCAGTGGCGGAACCAGCAGCAGCGGCGGCAGCACGTCGGGCGGTGGCGCGATTGGCTCCGGCGGTGCAACCGGGTCCGGTGGACGAACCGGCAGTGGCGGGAGCTCCTCCGGCGGAGGAACGCTCGGCACGGGCGGCGGCGGCCCCGTGTCTGGAGGGGCGACTGGCAACGGTGGCACGGGCGCGGGCGGCACGACTGTCACCGGAGGCGCTACAGGCAGAGGGGGCTCCGGGACCGGCGGCGCCTCCCCCGACGCTGCGACCGATACGGCGCAAGGCAGTGGCGGCAGCTCGGGGACCTGTCCGGCCACCGTCCTGCCGGCTGGTGACCACAACGAGAGCATCACCTCGGGGGGAGAGTCCCGCACGTTCATCGTCCATATCCCCACGGGCTACACGGGAAGCTCGCCCGCCCCAGCCATCATCGATTTTCATCCGCTCGGTGGCAGCGGCAGCGGGCAGGAGGGCTCGTCGGGCTGGAAGGCGAAGTGCGACAGCGTGGGCTGCATCGGCGTCTTCCCCGACTCGTCGAAGACTAAGGCCAGCGACAACTCCTGGAACGCGGGTTACTGCTGTGACAACGCCGAGAAGAATCAGGTCGATGATGTCCAGTTCGCGCGGGACATCATCAAGTGGCTCGAGGCCAATACCTGCGTCGATGCGAAACGCATTTACGCGAGCGGCGGCTCCAATGGCGGCGGCATGACCTACCGGATGGCCTGCGAAGCCTCCGACGTGATAGCCGCCGTGGCGCCCGTCGACTTCCGCTGCGTGACCGGAAAGGATCCCCTGGCGACCGCTGGGCAGGTGACGGCCGCGAACAATACGGCGTGCAGCTGCCCCAACCTCAAGCGGCCGATCACCGTGGTCGCGTGGGATGAGTCGGCAGATACCTCGATAGTCCCCTACGGCGGTGGCCAGACCCCGCAGCTCGCCACGGACTGCCCCCCTGGTGGGAGTTGCGTGGGCATCGGCTTCACCAGCGCGCAGGTAAACGCCCAGACCTGGGCGGACTTCAGCAGTTGCACCGGTTCGGCGGCCACCGACCCGGACAACTCGCTGTGCAAGACGTGGTCAACTTGTGGGAGCACAACCACGGTTTCTCTGTGTTCGACGACCAGCGGAGGTCACCTCGCCGTCTACTCGAGCTCGTCGGCGAAGTGGACCGATATGACCTGGAACAAGTTGAAGACCCAATCATTGCCGTAGCTCGGCATCCGCCGAAGCTCGAACTGGGGAGGTTCATCCAATGAAGCACCTTTGCAGCGTTCATCGCGCTTGTTTCTCGATTGGCTTGGCCGCATTCGTGCTTGCCGGCTGTAATTCGTCTACCGGTGGAAGCATCAAGACTGGAACGGGCGGACAGGCCACTTCGACCGGCGGCACTGTAAGCACGGGCGGATCTGTTGGCAGTGGAGGGGCGCTGGCCGGTGGGGGTGGCATAGGCTCGGGCGGAGCGGTCAGCAGTGGCGGGACCGTGGGCTCGGGCGGCGTGGGCACAGGCGGTGCTGGTACGGGCGGTCCAGGCCCAGGCGCCGGCGGCACGCTCGTGGGCGGAAGCACGGGCTCGGGAACCGGCGGCAGCGGCACGGGCGGGCGCGGCACCGGGGGTACCCCTACCGGCGGCACGGGGGGAAGGCCGTCTGGCACGGGCGGTTCGGCTACTGGCGGAACAGGAGGCCCGGGCGGCATCGGCGGCACGACGTCCACTGCACCATCAGCAGACCCGATCCCGTCGTCAGGTTGCAGCGCCACCCCGACCACAACCTCGGCGTGCCCCGGTACGGCTTCATCGCCGTGCACGATAGAAGTAAGCGGTACCTCGCGAACGTACTATCTCAACCTGCCCAGCAGCTACGATGGGAAGAAGCCCGTTCCCGTCGTGTGGGAGTACCATCCCCTCGGAGGCAACGCCAAGCAAGGGATCACCATGTATCAGCTCAATAACAAGCTGACGAATGTCATTTTCGTGAGTCCAGACGGGCTCTCAAGCGGCGGCAACCAGGGCTTCCCCAACACGGGCGGTGAGGACGAAGCCATGACTCGCGCTGTCAACGCCGAGATCGAAGCCAAATACTGCATCGACAAGGCCCGCTATTTTGCCACGGGGTTCAGCTACGGCGGCTCCATGTCGTACACGGCCGCGTGCAACATGAGTGACGTCTTTCGCGCCATCGGGGCGATGTCAGGCGCCCCCATCAGTGGCGCCACATGCACCAGCAAGAAGCCTGCACGCCCCGTCGCAGTCTGGGCCACCCACGGTGACGCGGATACCGCCTTGCCGATCACCATGGCCCAACCGATCATTGATGCGTTGGTGAAGTACAACGGCTGCAGCACCACGACCCAGTCAGTTGATCCCTCCCCCTGTGTTGCGTACCAGGGCTGTCTGGACGGCTACCCGGTGGTGTGGTGTGTGAGACCAGGTGATCCCCACGCCATTCCAAGCTTCGCCGCGGCGGCCATCACCAAGTTCTTCCAGCAGTTCTGAAACCTCGCCCGCAACATCGGACAGGGCTCCCCATCAGTAGTTCTCCATGAACATCCCTTGCAAGGCCCAGGCGATCTGCTGGCGGACGTCCCCGACATCAAGGCCTTGCTACCTCTTGTTCAGCCAAACGTCGTAGAGCCCATCCACCAAGCCATTGGCCGTCCAGTACTTGTGGCGGCAAGAGAAGTAGCCAGAGCCAGTTGTTCTTCTTTGAGCGTTCGGCCATGGTCCTAACAGTTCCCTCGCTGTGCTCGGGGCTGCGCGGCCTCAAGAGTCAAGGGGTCCTGGCGCAACGGGCCCCGACGATGCCGTGGTAGTCGGGGTGGTAGACGTGCCGCGTGGCCGATCGGAGTGTCGCGGGGATGTCGTCGAAGGCGCCGCTCCGGAAGTTCCGGAGGGGGCCTCCTGTCAGGACGGAACAGTCATGGCACGGCATGGGGAACGTGGCTGAATTCCCATCGAGCGTCCACTCCCACGCGTTCCCGCCCAGGTCGGACTGCCCCCACTTCCCGTCGCCTTTGGGCGACTTCGACCCCACCTTCAGCAGGCTCTTGCACGTGCCGCCGCAGTAGACGGCGTAGCTATCATCGATTGTCTTGGAGTTGGGCGGGCTCGACCACGGATAGTACCGCTGCTCGCTGCCCCCGGAGGCCGCGTAGTTCCACTCCGCCTCGGTCGCCAGCCGGCCCCCGTCCCATGCGCAGAACGCGAACGCCGTGTACCAGTTTAGGCAATTCACCGGCTTGCTTTCGTTGCTCCCCGGCGCGTCCGTCCAGCTCTGATAGGCCGCAAAGCACTTCTGAGCCGTATTCAGCGCGGCCGCGTCCGCAGCCAAATTGGTGTTCCACGCTGGGTTCCAGCCAGAGCCCGCGATCCTCGGGTGTGCGCCCGCGCCCTCCGCGGGCGGACTTTGCTGCGTGCCCATGCCTGCGGTCACGAACGTCCGGAACCGGCCCACCGTAACCTCGTACTTGTCGAGGTAGAAGTCGCTCACCGTCGCCGGGTAGCTCTTCTCCAGATAGTCAACGCCGTCGTAGCTCCGATAGAACGTTCCGCCGGGGACCAGCAAGCTCTTGCAGCAGTCATCGTTTCCCGATGGCCCGCAGGTCGCCGCCAGCCCCTGGCAACTTGGTGTCTTTCGATCCCAAGTGCCCCCATGGCCGCCGCTCTTTCCGCACTTGCAACCTGCCGAAAGCAGCAGCCCGAAAAGAACGACGCCGAGACAGGGACGGGCAAGCGAGATCATTTGGCGACTACCTCTACTATGTCCCAGGACAAATGTCCGTCTGCTTGCCGGCGAAGGCCCTTGCCATCTCGGCCACCTGCTTTCCGACCACGGTGATCCTGGCCGTGTCGGTCGTGCCGAGCCCGTCCGACTCCAGCTTGTTCAGGTACGGGACCTTCTTCGGGTCGCATTTCATGACCAAGGCTTGGGTGGTATCCACTGCGACGGCGTTTCTGCCCGCCAGGATGAGGCGCATGTTCTTGATCGAGGACGCGTAGTCATAGGTGCCACTGTCATCCAAGACGGGCAAGGGACCGTGCTCGAGCCCCTGCAAACCGTCCATGACCACGAAGTCGGCAGGGCGGATGCTGTAGTAATCGCGTATGAATTCCCCCGTGGTCTCCGGGGTGCTACGATCGATCTTCGTACGGGTGCAGTCGTTCGGATCCGTGCCACTGTCGTATTGCCCAGCCGGCGTTGCGCCGATGCCCAGATTTTCCACCGCACCCCCGATGCCCGCCCACGCATCGGTCGCCATGGTGGGAATGCTGATGACCACGTCCGCGGAGACGTAGCGACTGTTCACCCAGTATTTCTTCCCGCTGCGTCCCGTACGCTGCTCGAGCCCAGACGTAGAGGCATCGGTACAGGACGTCCCTTCCAGGGCGATGAACTCATCGACCGACGAACCAAAGTTGTCTGACGTGTATCCAAGAATGGGATAAGTCAACGTGTCCGTGGAATACGTGGAACCCTCCATGACCAGGATCTTGCCGGTTGGATTCTTGGCGCGTACCAGGTCGGCCACGGCCTTCGTGACCCGCCAGTCGGTGTTGATGCCGCTAACCGTCATGCTAGCAATGTTTTCGCCTGAATCCTGGTACACGGTGAATAGGTTGGGCTTGAGGACCACGGTCTGTCCGTCCTTAACGAAGTCGAGGCCGCCGGCTTGAGAGACAGCGCTGGACACGAGATCAGCGACGTCGGACATCGTCAAATCGGTCGGTTGGTTCTTTCCCGACTGGAGCATCGCCACCGCGTACTGGTTTTCCGTGTCCGAATTCTTGCATCCACAGGGTGCCGCGGCCAATCCGCATAGTGCAATGCCAAGAAGGTACTTAGGGGCCCGAGGGCAAATACTACTGTTCATGAATCTACCTTGGTAGGAGGGCTCGCTCAGAGAATGAACTCAAACGCACGAAGGGCGTGCGCGCTCTTGTAGCTCGCACGCCCTTCAAGGTTGTTACTCGGTTTCGGTTAGTTGCCCCAGAACGCCTTCGCCTCGTTTCCGAGCCGTGTCAGGCCGGACGCACTGGCATGGCAGCCGTCGGAAGATTCGCCCTTTGTGGTGTCGAGGTTGAACGTGCCGAGGTAGGTGAGGTCCTGATTTACGGTCGAGTCCTTGGCGATAGCTTGTGCCTCCGTGTCAGTCCACTCGGCACCGCCGGTGCCTGCCAGGCTGCAGGTATGTCCAGCCTCGTACTGGGGCTGACCCACGATATAGATATGCGTGCCCGGGTTGACGTGAGAGCGCACCGCTGTGATCATCGACCGGACGTTGGCATCGCTATGCGTGCTCAGGACACAGATCTGGACCATGATCGCCTTTACCTTGTCAATGCCGCCCATCGCCGCCAACTTGGTGGCGTAGATGCTCCAAGCGTTGCCACCCACCATCCAATTCTCGACCACCTGGGCGCCCGTCCCATAGCCACTATTGGTCCACATGATCTTGCCGCCAACCTGCCCGTACCCTTGTCCGATGTTGTCGGCCATCGAGCAGCCAATATACGCAATCGAGCCTGGGTCAGTTGGAGGACAGGGGGTGGCCGTTCCGGCACAGGCGCTGGTCGAGCCACCAGAGCCACTCGAGCCGCCCGAGCCGGTCGTTCCACCTTTGGCAGTGGTTCCGCCCGCACCAGTCATTCCGCTAAGTCCGCCGTCCCTGCTGGTCATTCCACCCAGCCCGGAGGTTCCACCACTCCCCGGCGAGGCGCCAGTCGCTACAGAGGCTCCACCCGATCCAGTCCGGCCTCCCGCCGAGGTCATGCCGCCAGAGCCGACCGTGCCGCCAGTGGTCGAGGCGCCCCCCGATCCGACTACGCCTCCGCTGCCCACTTTTCCACCCGACCCCGTGCTGCTGCCACCGGTGCTGGATGTTCCTCCGCTTCCAACCGTGCCGCCCGTACCGACAGTTCCGCCGGTCCCTACCACCCCACCACTCCCGCTCGTGCTGCCGACGCTGGAAGGCCCGCCACCCGAGGCGGTCGTCTTTCCACCGGTGCCGCCGTTCTGTACCGTTGCTGAGTTACTGCAACCAATAAGCAATAGTGCCGCCAAACATGCGGGCACTCCGACTTGACCGCCGCGCCGTGATTTTCTCATGCTCTTCCCTTTCGTCAAAGCCCTCACATGCTATGGCCATCGAAGTCGGTCAATCGATCACAAAAACGTACAATGGTCGTGGCTCGAACGTGCTTTTGGTGATCGATTGGGGCGACTCGCTGCCCAATGCCTCTCGAGACCACAACGAGAGGATCATCGATGAGATATGTGCGGAGCGTCAGCTGTTTCAGAGGTTGGCCATGCCCATGTCGCCGTAAGAAGGGACCATCCGATGAGGCGCGCCGTGTAGTTGACGTAATGTTTCTTATCAGACTTGACATGACATGAAAGCAACGTGGCGCTTGAACGGACTATGCTCCTGACGGAATTCAGGCGGTCCCGCCATTCATTTCCGGCATGGCCCCATGCGGCATCACGCAGTGGGCGACTTCATCCCCCGACAGCATTGACTCCGAGAGGCCCAGCACGGTCAGCAACCCTGGTTTCCGGGCGATGCCTGATGCCACGAGCGTCACGAGCTTCGTCGGCAAACCGTGAATGTGAGCCAGCGTGACGGAAATCGAACCTTGATCCCACTGCTCAGGACCATGTCAATTGGTTGGGGGTTTGCATGCGCGCAAAACGATTCTACTTGGTTGTCCTTCCCTTCCTGCTTGGGTTCCTGGGTTGTGGATCCCCCACCGTCACGTCTGGCGGCGCTGGGGGGAGTGGCAAGGCAGGTACAGGGGGCTCTACCGGCCTAGGCGGCGAGAGCGGCACTGGCGGCGTCACCGGCAGTGGCGGTGCTCCGAGCACCGGTGGTACGACGGGCCTCGGCGGTGCCACGGGCAGTGGTGGCGCGACAGGCACGGGCGGCGCGACAGGGCTTGGAGGCAGCACGGGCAGTGGTGGCGCTCCGGGGACTGGCGGCGCGACAGGTCGCGGAGGTGTCACGGGCAGTGGTGGCGCTTCGGGGACTGGCGGCGCGACAGGTCGGGGAGGTGTCATGGGCAGCGGCGGCGCTCCGGGCAGCGGTGGCGCTCCGGGCAACGGCGGTGTTCCAGGCAGTGGCGGCGCGACCGGCTCGGGTGGCGCAACTGGCACTGGCGGTGCGACCGGCACTGCCGGCGCGACCGGCACCGGCGGCCTGCTTAGCACTACCGGCGCACTGGGTAGTCAAGCTCCGGTTCAAAGCACCGGTTGCGGCACGACCTCGACGCTGACGTTTGGGAAGGACCCAAACGAGACGGGTGCTGCATGTACCAAGTCTCCAGGCGGGAATTGCTCGGGGTCGCAGCCTGGCTACGGTGCGGGCGGCTGGCTTACGATTAAGAGCAGCGACTCGGCCAATGGCCGGGGCTTCGACGTGAGGCTTCCCGACAACTACGACAACACCAAGCCCTACCCATTGTTCTTCGGGTTCCACTGGAGGGGCGGCACCGCCAACCAAGTCGACAACGGCGGAAGCAACGGGTACTGGTGGTCCTATTACGGAATCCAGAGAAAGTCGAACAACGGAGCTATCTTCGTCGCGCCCCAGGGAATCGGCAACGGCTGGTCGGATTCCAGCGACCTGACCTTCGTCGACGACATGGTCAGCCTTATCGAGAAGAATTACTGTGTCGACACGACGCGCCTCGTCTCCTCGGGGTTTAGCTGGGGCGCTGGCATGAGCTACGCCATCGCGTGTGCCCGCGCGAAGGTTTTCCATGCCGTCGTGCTCTACGAAGGAGGGGTGATCAGCGGGTGCGGCAATCCGGCAACAGACCCCATCGCCTACATGCAAATTGAAGGCCTCACGGACGGCACATTGCCTATCTCCGGTTCATATTCGATGCGCGATAAGTTCGTCACGAACAACGGTTGCACCCCCCTGGCCTCGTCACTGGACAACCCAGGGACCGCGGCCGAGCCGCCGAATCCTCCCCCCTATTTGAAAACCGGCGGCCATATCTGTACGAACTACGCCGGATGCTCGGCCGGGCATCCCCTTCGTTGGTGCGTGAGTCAGTCAGACCACCTCCCCGGTCCAATCGATGGGACCTCGGACGGATACAATTCGTGCGCGACATCTCCCGGCTGCTCGGCCTCGTGCCCTTGTACCTGGACCCCAGATGACGTGTGGTCGTGGTTAACGACGTCGGAACCCGCGGGGGCGTCATTCCAGACACCGAACGCCACCCAATGATGCCTACACGCAGTTGAGTTTCGCTAGCTCCCCCCCCATACGAAGGACAAGACGAATGCGATCAGAAGCATCGGTCGCCGGTTCGATAGTCGTTCTAGCTCTCCTGGGCTGCAGCGGCGGCGCCGGCGGCGGATCCGCCACCGGGGGTTCCGTCGGCGCGGGAAGCGGCGGCCACCCGAGCAGCGGTGGAAACTCCGGCTCGGGCGGATCCGGAAGCGGGGGCGTGGCGTCGTCGGGCGGGACTTCTGCCGGTGGCGGAACTACGGGTAGTGGCGGGGCTACGGGCAATGGCGGGGCTACGGGCAGGGGCGGTGTTTCAGGCAATGGCGGCGGCACGGGTGGCGGCGGCGCTCCGGGCAGTGGCGGGGCTACGGGCAGCGGCGGCGCTACGAGCAATGGGGGCGTTACGAGCAGTGGCGGCGCTTCTGCAGTTGGTGGCGCCACAGGTAGTGGCGGCGCATCTGATGCCGGCGCCAGGCCCGCCGATGCGGGCTCCGGGAGCGGTCACTATTATGTCTCGCCGAGCGGAACAGGGACCGACTGCACCAGCTCCGCTCCCTGCTCGATCACGCAAGCGCAAACGGTCGTGCAGGCTGCCGTCAAGACCATGCAAAGCGACATCATCGTCGAGCTCGCCGATGGAGTCTACGCCCTGACGGCGCCGTTGGTCTTCACGGGGGCCGACTCTCCGCCCGCCGCGGCCGGCGTGGGAGCCCCCGCGGCCGACGCGGGAGCCAATGGCCTCACGGTCACCTGGCAGGCAGCGGCCGGCGCTCACCCGGTGCTCTCGGGCGCGAAGAAGGTCACGGGATGGACGGTCAGCGATTCCGGCAAGAAGATCTACAAGGCCACGGCGCCGAGCAGTTTTGCCACCCGGCAGCTCTACGTGGACGGCAAGCTTGCCACCCGCGCGCGTTCGTCTTCGCTCAGCCGCGCCGACATGAACGGGCTTCCCTCGACGAACAACGGCTCCAACACCACTGGCTGGACGTTTTCGAACAGCAGCCTGAGCTATTTGAACAATCTGGCCCAGCCGCAACGTGCCGAATTGAACATCATCGGATCGTGGACGAATCGGTACTCGCCGATCCAGAGCGTTGCGAACGGCACGGTGACCATGCAGCAGCCCGCCTGGAACGAGAACACCTGGGGATATGATACGGTTCAAAGCCCCTATCGGCAGGGACCCATCTACGTCGAGAACGACTACACGCTCCTCGATTCGCCCGGGGAGTGGTACCAGGACACGACCGCCGGCGCGCTCTACTACATCCCGCTGTCCGGCCAGGACATGAGCACGGCCGACGTCGAGCTGCCTCAGTTGCAACTGCTCCTCGCGGTGGGAGGCACTTGCCCCGCTGGCGCGCCGTCCGGCGGGGCGGACTGCGTCCAGCCAACCGGCAGCGACCCAACGGTGGCCGTGCCGTATGCGGCTCCGGCCGGGGGCGACCCCTACGCACAGCCGGCGCACAACCTCACCTTCAGCGGCCTGACCTTCTCGTACACGAGCTGGCTGCATCCGAACACGTCCGACGGATTTGCCGACCAGCAGACCGGCGGGTACCTCGTCGGGCCCACGTCGAACTACCCGGGCGGCGGCCAATCCGCCGTGTTCGAGGCCGCCCGGCCCCACTGGCAGCAGATGCCGGCCGCGGTCCAGGTGTCGAACGCGTACAACATCTCGTTCGAGGGCGACAGGTTCGTCGCTCTCGGGAGTGTGGGCCTCGGGATCGGCAACGATGCCAACGCGCACGCGACGGGCGTCGGGCTCGGGGTGAACGGGATCAGCGTCACCGGCTGCGTGTTCTCGCAGCTCGCCGGCGGCGGGATCGTGATCGGGGGGATCCAGGCGTGGTCGCACCACCCCTGTGGCGACAAGGTGTGCGCGTCGAGCGATCCAGGGGCGCGGTTGGTCAACCAGAACATGACCCTCCAGGACAACCTCATCCACGACGTCGGGATCGATTACCGAGACTTTGCCGGCCTCATGTTCACCTATACGGCCAACGTGGTCGTGGCGCACAACGAGCTCTACAACCTTCCATATTCGGGGATCGCGAGCGGTCTCGGGTGGGGCACGAACGACGCGGGCGGCAACAACGACTACAAGACGCGCGCAACCGGCAATCTCTACAAATACCAGCCCCTGTACCAGAACTCGACCGTTGCCAAGAACAACACGATCAGCGCCAACTACGTCCACCTGGGCATGCTCCAGATGAACGACGGCGGGTGCCACTACAACCTGGGGTTTCAACCTGGGACGGTCGTTACGCAGAACTACTGCGAGGGTAAGGGCTCAGGACTTTCCGGTACCTTCTGGGGCGACTACAACGACGAAGGCTCGGCCTACATCACGGAAACGAAGAACGTGTACGCGAACTTCGGTTCTTACGTTACCGCGAACGCAAATGCCTCCAACAACACGGGCCATATCACGTTCACCAACAACTGGGGCAGCTCCGCCAGTCCTGGGCTTGGAGGCACAGGCAACACGGTCTCGGGCAACATCGCCATCAGTGGAGACACATTTCCCGCGGACGCCCAGACGATCGTCAGCGCCGCAGGCCTCGAACCGGCCTATGCCGGTCTGAAGTCGAGTCCCTAATGCGACCGTATGTGCGGACCTTGTCGATAATCATTTCGAAGGGGTTTTTGAGCGTCGGAGAACCATGCCGGACCGCAGCAGGTTGGCCCTGATCGCGTCAGCGCAGCGCACTTGAGCGGGTTTCTGGGGCCTGTCGAGGCTTTGTCGAGTACGAAGGGCAGCTCTACTCCGTCGCGCCCTTGTCGACGTCCCGTCAGTTC
>PNBO01000369.1 GCA_003136095.1 Myxococcales bacterium | reverse complement strand
GCAAGCCGACCATCGGCGAGGCCACGACCCGGGCGAAGGCCGCGACCGGCGACCTCGACGTCCGCCGCACCTGGATTCTGCTCGGCGACCCGACGACGAGACTCGAGTAGCCGCCGGAAGGAACTGACGGTTTCTCCGCGCGGCTACGGGCTGGGTAGGCTCTCGCAGGCGCCGGCTTGCCCGCAGTATTGCCCGACATTGCAACCGTACAGCCGCTGGCTCGGCTTTCCACAGTCGGGATCGAAGGCGCCACAGCCGCAGTCGCAGCCGTCGCCAGCGTTGTAGTAGTCTGGACTGCACGACCATCCCGCAGGCGGAGTGGACGGTGGCGCCGGGTCGGGCATGGCTGGCGGTATCACGGTCTCGCAGATACCGGCTTGACCGGACCGAACACAGGCTTGCCCGTTGTTGCAGTTGTAGAGTGCCTGACCCGGAATGGCGCAATCCGGATCCCAGGAACCGGTTCCGCAATCACAGCCGTCACCGGCGCCGTAGAAGCTCGGGTCCCCCGTCCACCCGCCATCGCCCGAGGGAGCCTGCGTCTTGGCGACCGTGAAACTCTGCACCGTCGATGCGTTCCCCGCATCAATGGCTGCCACCTGGATCTGGATGTCCGCCACGAAGTTGAGCGGTGCGGTCCACACCACTTGCTGACTACCAGCACCCAATTCGACGGGCGTCCCGAACGTGCCCCTGGCGGCGCTCCACGCGAAGGTCACTGCGGCACCTTCCGGGTCGGATGCCAGCACCCACAGGGTCACCGTTTGGCCGGCCACGGCCGAATCGGCGGACTGACTGAAGCCCAGGATCTGCGGTGCCACGTTGACCGCCGGTGGAGCGGAAGCAGCAATGGTCAGCGAACCCGTGCCGGTGCCGCCGCGGCCATCGTCCACGATCACCGTGAGCTCGCAGGAGCCGTTCGCGGGCAGGGTGGCGCCAAGTGTAAACGTGGGGCTCTTCACGTTGGCCGCAGCGAACGTCCCGGCACAATCGCTGTCCGTGGACCAAGTGTAGGTCAGTGTGTCGCCGTCAGCGTCGGTTGCCGCGCAGTCCAGGGTAGTCGTATCACCGACATCGATCCGGCCATTCGTCGAGGTCACCTGGCTCACCACGGGCCAATTGTTGAGGCTGACCACGATCGTCGCAGGGGCGCCGCCATCACTCGCGGAACGGACCGTGACATCGACGGACGTCGTCGTCTGTGCCTGGTGATCGTCCTGAACCTTCACGGTGATCCGGTAGGTTCCATCCGTCTCGGGCGCTGTCCAGTTGGTCGAGGCTGCGTCCGTTTGGTCGAAACTCCCGCCGAGTGAGGTCCACAGATACGACAGCGTATCGCCGACGTCCGTATCATGGGCGGTCACGGACATATTGACTGTTGTACCCGGGGCAACAGCTATCGATGACGCGACCAGCACATCGATCACTGGTGACGCGTTGCCAGTTCCAGGGGCTGGATTCGTCTCCTGGCCGCCGATCGACACGGACGCCGTTTGGCCAGCGGTGATGGTCACTCCCGTGGCCACGCCGCTGTAGATTTCCGTGCCTGAGGCGTCGCGGGCCGAGAGGGTGAATGTGCGATTCGTTCCCGCCGGGATCTCCTCAAGGTTGACGACCCACTGGTCCCCGAGCTTGGTCAGGGCTACGACGATGGGCGTCTCGATATCATCTGCGGTGATGGTAACCGTGACCGAGAAGACGTCGGCGGGGGGGAGTTGCGAATACATCCTGACCACCGCGCCACCATAAGTCGGGCCATTCTGGGCCGATTGGTCCGCGCAGCCGGACGGCGACAGCGCAAACAGCAAGGCTGCGGCGAACGTGGTGCGCAAACATGTAAGCTTTGTCATGACACTTCTCCTGCGGTTTGGGGCTTCGACGACATGGTCACGCTTCACAACAAGAGCAAACCCGGGACCAGTTTTTGAGGACATCATTCCGCCAGGATGCGGGCGAGGGCGGCGGTCGGCCGACGTTGGCCGGACGGCGGCACCGTCGGTGTATCGACGGACCCGCAGCCATCGCCTGTCCGGTCGCCATCCTTGCCCTGGCTTCGCGTATGCACAGGTGAGTAGGTGGAGGCACCGGACAAAGTGAACGTGCTGCTTCGTGATACACTCGACGCCATGGCGCGGGTTCTGATCGTTGACGACGAGCCGGAGGTGCGGCAGTCCGTGCGCCGGACGGTCGAGCACATGGGGCACCACGTGACCGAGGCGGTGGACGGCGTCGATGCGGCGAAGGCTCTCGATGGCGGCGCTTTCGACCTGGTGGTCAGCGACCTGGGCATGCCGCGCGCGGATGGTTTCGCGGTCCTCCGCAAGGCGCACGAGCCCAATTTGCGCACGCCGGTGGTGATCCTGACCGCCAGCACGAAGGTTTCCGACTGCGTCGAGGCCATGCGCTCGGGTGCGTTCAACTTCCTGGTCAAGCCGTTTCATCCCGACGAGTTGAGGTCGGTCATAGAGACGGCCCTGGCTAGGGGCCGGCCGGGTCCCAAGGCGGCTGCGCACCGGGAGGCGGGAACCGACCAGCCCCAGGCGGCGCTGGTCGGCGACTCGGCCGCTCTCCGCGGCGTCGTGGAGATCGTCACGCACGTGGCGGGCACGGACGCCACGGTGCTCTTGCTCGGCGAGAGCGGCACCGGCAAGGAAGTCGTGGCTCGCCTGCTGCACGCCTTCTCGCCGCGGGTGGGGAACGCCTTCGTGGCGGTCAATTGCGGCGCCATCCCGGATGGGCTGGTGGAGAGCGAGCTTTTCGGCCATGCCAAGGGCGCTTTCACCGGGGCGACGGATGCGCGCGCCGGGAAGTTTCTCGAAGCCGATGGTGGCACGCTCTTTCTCGATGAGATCAGCGAGTTGCCTCTCGGCCTGCAGGTCAAGCTGTTGCGCGTGCTGCAGGATCGCATCATCACCCCCGTGGGCGAATCCAAGACCCGGCAGGTCGACACGCGGGTGGTGGCGGCGTCCAACAGCGACCTGCAAGCGCTGGTGAAGGAGGGGAAATTCCGTAGCGATCTGTTCTTCCGGCTCAACGTCGTTCCCATCACGCTGCCGGCCCTGCGCGAGCGCGCCGAGGATGTGCCGCCTCTTTGCCAGCATTTCCTGGCATCGGCCAATCGGCGTACGAAAAGGAATGTGACCCTGTCGGAAGCGGCGATGGTCGCGTTGCAGCTCTACGACTGGCCGGGCAACGTGCGCGAGCTGGAGAATCTGGTGGAACGCCTGGTGATCCTGAATCGCACCGACGTGATCGGTGTCGACGATCTGCCGCGCAATCTGCGCACCCCGGCCACGGATCTGGCCGCGGCGGTCGCGTCGGATGCACCCGCCGACGGCATCGACCTTCCGGCCACGTTGGCTCGCATCGAAGTGGTGCTCATCGAGCGAGCCATGCGTGCCGCCAATGGGAACAAGACCCGCGCCGCCGAGCTGCTGGGTCTCAGCCGCACCACTCTATTCGACAAGCTCAAGCGCGCCGGTATCGAAGCGGGCGAGTGACGCGCCCGAAGGGCATCAAGGCGCCGCCGCTGGCGGCGAAATGTCCCACAGCGCGCCGATGTCGATGGCCACGGCGTCGAAGGGCGGGATACGCTTCTCGCCCTCGCCGCCGAACGTGCCCGCGACCATCCAGCCCTGCTCGGCGCGGCTCAGGACCTCGATGGTGCGCGCCGTGGGATCGACGAACCACAGCCATGCGACGTCGGCCGGCCAGGTCAGGGACCAGATGTCTTGTTGCAGAGCGCGCCGTTGACACCGCTTCCATCCGGCGCAAGCATGTGCGCATGAACCTTGGATTCCTTCTCCCTCGCCCCGCGAAGCGGGGAGAGGGCAGGGGCGAGGGGCTGCGGCGCAGACCGGCGTCCGCCAGGCTTGTCGTCCTCGCAGTCGCCTTCCTGGCGGGCGCCTGCGCGAAGCAGCCAGCCAGCGTGGCCGCGCCGGCGCAGACTGCCGCGAAGGCTGCGCCCAAGCCGGCGCCGGCACCTGAAACCAAACGCATCCGTCGGGCGCAGGTGGCGGGTTCGTGGTATCCGGGCGAGAAGGATCGCCTGGCGGCGTACATCGACCAGCTCCTCGCCGACACCAAGCCGCCCAAGCTCGACGGCAAGGTCATCGCGCTTATCTCGCCGCACGCGGGGTATCGCTTCTCGGGCAAGGCGGCGGCGACGGGTTACGCGCTCTTGCGCGGGCAGGACATCCGCCGCGTGGTTGTGCTGGCCATCTCCCACCATTTCCCACTGCGCGGAGCCTCCATTCCCGACGTCACGCACTTCGAAACACCGCTCGGGCTCATTCCGCTCGACGGCGCGGCGGTGGCGCGCTTGCGGCGCAGTCCGGTGGTGAGCGCAGTGGCCGAAGCCGAAAACGAGGAGCACTCGCTGGAAATGCAGTTGCCGTTGCTCCAGCGGGTGCTGCCGAATTTCTCGCTGGTGCCCATTCTCGTCGGCCAGATGCGCGAGGCTGACTACGCGGAGCTCGCCTCGGCCCTGGCCGAGATCGTCGACCGGCAGACCCTGGTGGTGGCCTCCAGCGATTTCACTCACCGCGGGGACAACTACGGTTACGAGGTGCCGGCCGGTAAGGGCACTCTCCAGGAACGCCTGGCTCGCGTCGACGACGGCTCGGTCGAGCAGATCCTCAGGCTCAACCGGCGCGGCCTGCTTGCCCACGCGGACAAGACGGGCACGACCATTTGCGGCCTGCACCCCATCGCGCTGCTCCTCGACCTGCTTTCACGGTTCTCCGGCGTGCGCGGACAGGTCGTGAATCGCTATACCTCGGGCGACGTGACGGGCGACTGGTCGAGCAGCGTGACCTACGTGGATGTGGCGTTTACTGGCCAATGGCCCGAGGCTTCCAAGGTCGAAGCGGCGAGGGCAGGGGGAGAAAGAATGTTTCCACTCAGCGAAGAGGAACGGGGCACGTTGTTGCGGTTGGCGCGGGCGTCGCTGGAAGCGTCGGTGCGCAAGGGCTCGTTCGAGCCGGCGGTCCGCAAGACGGTGCCCATGGTCCCGTCGCTGGAACGCAAGGCTGGCGCCTTCGTGACGCTGAAGTGCAAGATGAACGACGACGGCCGCTGCTTCGGCCGCGGCGAGGATCTGCGCGGTTGCATCGGGACCATCGAGCCGACCGATTCGGTGTACGAAACCGTGGCCATGCGCGCTGCGAGCGCGGCGCTGGAGGACACGCGTTTTCCGCATACGGTCAGCGTCGCGGAGCTGCCCTACGTCACCATTGAGATCTCGGTTTTGACCCCGCCGGTGCCGATCAAAGGACCCGAGGAAATCGTCATTGGCAAGCACGGCATCATTCTCGGCGTGGGCTGGAACCGTGCCACCTTCCTGCCGCAGGTCGCGCCTGAGCAGGGCTGGGATCGTGAGACAACCTTGCGTCATCTGGCGCGCAAGGCCGG
>PNBO01000213.1 GCA_003136095.1 Myxococcales bacterium | reverse complement strand
TGGAAGCTCTGGCGAAGAGCGACCCGACCGATCGCGCTCACCGCGATCGAATTCCCGCCCCTCTGCGAGATCGCTTCCACGTATGACCTGTCAGGCACCTTGTACTCGGCGTAGTGGTCGACTTCGCTGAACACGAGGTCCGCCATGGCTTCGCCGTCTCTCAGCCTTTCGCCAGCGATTCGATTGATCATCGCTTCTGTGATGTTGAAATGAAGAACGCGGCAGCGATCGTGCGCGAGGACACAAAAGACGTACAGGATGCGGAAGGTCGCCGTGAGTTCTCGCGATGGACAGGTCGCCATTGGGGGAGAAGTAGGGTTATGCTCCAGACCCTAAACCTGCCGGACTTGGCCCCACCACCATGATCGCGAATTTCGACATCCACGGTTGCCAGATCCGGGTGCGCTGCCTCGACGAGGATCTTCTCGCGCAGGTCAGAAGGGATTATGCCTGGTTTGCCACCGACCTATCGGGCGAACGGCCGTCTCACCAAATCGAGCTGGTGGTTGCGCCGCCACCCTTCGACGCATTGCCACCCGTGCGCGCGGCGTTCACAACCCCCCGCAACGTCTGCTACCGCGACGGCGCGCGGAACTACATCGACTTCTTCGGCCGCGCGCTGGCTGTGTTGGACCGCGACCAGGGGGAATGCACCGTCCATGGAACCAATCCCGGGTTGCTGCACGAGATCGCCTATCTGCACATACTCTCCGTGGCCGGGCAGCACCTCGACGCCCGCGGCTTGCACCGCATCCACGCACTCGCCGGCAGCTATCGCGGCCGCGGCATGATCCTGATGCTTCCCTCCGGCGGCGGCAAGAGCACCATGGCCCTCGGCCTTCTCGGAAATCCAAATTTTCGCCTGCTGGCGGAGGACACTCCTCTTGTCGACCGCGAGGCGACAATTCTCCCATTTCCACTGCGTATCGGTGTCCGGCCCGGGGACCCGACCAGCGTGCCCGAGCGTTACACCCGGACGCTGCGCCGGATGGAGTTCGATCCGAAAACGGTGATCGATATCGACTTCTTCCGCGACCGCATCGGCGCGGCGACTCCGGCTGCGTACCTCTTCGCCGGGCAACGCAGCCTGGGGATGGTCTCCGAGATCCATCCCATGTCGCGGGCCGCCGCACTGCGGGCCCTCATCAACCACATGGTCATCGGCCTCGGGGTCTACCAGGGGCTGGAATTCATGCTCGAGCGTGGCGCCGTGGAGTTGCTCGGCAAGGGCGGGGTGGTTGCCTCGCGGCTGCGCAGCGCCTGGTCGCTGGTAAACCGCAGCCGGCCCTACCTCTTCGTCATGGGGCGCGACCCGGGCAAGAACTGCCAGACCCTCGCGGCGTTTCTCGACGGCGAAACGGCCCCCGGCAGCGATGCAGGCCGCGGGGTGGTGCCTGGTTGAGCCACCTGACTAGACGCTTCACTGCCCAGGAAAGACGAAGAGCATGCGCCTGCGTATGCCGCCAGCGAGGCTCCCCAGGATACAAGCCCAGTTGAGCACCCAGGTGAGGGTCCCGTAGAGGAACAGATCGCGGAGGCCGAGCGCGCGCAGGGAGGACCGGCGATGGAGAATCAGAGCGACCGGGGCCATGGCGGACGGAAGGGTCAAGGCCGCCCATGGGTGGCCCAGGGCCAGCAGGGCCGCGGCCAGGAACATCCCCAGGTGGAAAAGGAGGAAGGGGGAAAGGAAGAGCAGCACCTGCAGCGGGCAGAAATCGGCGGAGAGCAGACGGACGTAGCGGTGGATACGCGGGCGGGCGTCGAGGGAGAGATAGATCTCACACCGCCGACGCATGCCCTTCTTGAAGACCCTTCCCCCCGCCGAGCCGTACCACCACCACTGGCGGACAAGCGCCGGCAGGGAATGCCTGGGCTCATGGCGGACCACGGCCCGCCGCTCGTAGAAGATGTCCCATCCTCCCCGGGCCGCACGGAGGCACAGGTCGGCGTCCTCGCCGGCCCGGCAGGCCTCGTCATAGGGGCCAATCTCCTCGATCAGTTGCCGGCGGACAGCCAGGTTGGCGTTGGGAACGAAGGACGGCAGCGTCCCGTAGCGGGGCTTCGGCAGGTACCCCGCCTGGTAGTAGTCGGTGAGGATGGGAATCATCATGCCGGAAGCCGCTCCGCCAGCTCGAAGAACCGACTCACGGGATCGGTCGCGCCGGTGTCCAGGTTGAGAATCGACCCGCCGACGATGCCGATTCGCTCGTCGCCCAGGAAGGCCTCCTCCATCGCCGCCAGCCAGCCGGGTTCCGCCACCGCATCGTCGTCGATGAACGCAACCACTTCGCCGCGCGCTTCCCTGAGCCCCCGATTGCGGGCCACGGCCACCCCGACTACGGGCTCGGGCACGAGGCGCACCGGAAAGGGCGCCATGAGGCGACCGACTGTCCCCGCGGTGTCGTCCGAGGAACCGTTGTCCACCACCAGCAGCTCGTCGGGGTGGCGTTCCTGGCGGGTCAGGGAGTCCAGGCAACGGGTCAGTTGGCGGCAGCGGTTGCGGGTAACCACCACCACCGAAACGGTCATGCGGGCCAGATCCGGGATGTCGTTGAGCTGTGCCAGCCGATCGAGGGGTTCTCCCCGCCGGCTAAGTCCCGCCCAGCTCTGCAGCAGCAGTCTTGTCTTGTGGAAAAGGGCTTCGCGGAAGGGGAGACCCTCTTCTTCGACCCTGCGCCACTCATCCTCCAGAAGGACGATGAAGCTGGGAGCCAGCGGGGTCTCCCGTCGCAACACGTCGACAACCTCGTGCGCGTTGGACGGGAAACAGAAGTCGCCGCTGTCCAGTGACCCGCGAAGGGCCAGGCAGGCCATGGCCGCGAAGAAGAACCGCAGATAGCGCGGGCGCTCCATGCGCGCCAGATCCTGGCTGGCCAAGATCTCATCGAGTTGAGCCTGCCATGCCGCCAGTTTCGCTCCGAGGCGGCGCGCAAGCGATTCCGGCGGCATCCCGCCTTTGGCCAGGAGCGCGGTCAGGTCGTCGCCCACCTCGGGCGAGAGCCAGTGATCCAGAAGCTCGCACCAGGCCGAACGCAACCATCCGGGCTCACGGATCATCACCGGCGTTTCCTCGGCGTGGGGCCGGGCGGCCGTTCTCAGGCGCACTTGTCCGGCCAGGGAAAGCGGCCGGGGGAGGCTCACCAGCAGAAGGCGGCGGCCGAAAAAGGCACAATCCAAGGGAGAGAGAGGGACCCGACGCCAGGAGAGACCCGCCACCGACGCGTCGGACGGCAGGGCTTCGCGCAGCCAGGCGGGAACGTCAACCTCGGCCATTCGGCCCGTGGCGGGCGGGGCGGATCCACTGCCGGGAGCGAAGCCGAGAACCGCCAGGGCTTCCCCAACGAGGCGGAGGAAGAGTTGCCAGATCTCGCCAGGATCCGCTAGCGCGCGTTGGAAACGGATGGCCCGCTCGGCCAGGAGCTTTCCTATCGTCTTCCGTGCGCAGCTATCGAGCCGAGGGGCAAGCTCCCGCAGGACCGCCGCACGACCCTCGGTCTGCCGCTCGTTGTCGCCGGCCATGAGCAGAACCAGCCCGGCGTCGGCCACTGCCTTGTAAAGGAGGTAGCGGCGTTGAGGCGGCGCCAGCAATGGGTGCTCCGCCAGCACCGAGGCCTTCTCGACCCAGTCCTTGAGCTTCCAAAGAAGGGTCTGTCGGAGATTGTCCCCCTCCGGTCGCGGCGGGAGCAAGCGATCGAGCACGGGTTCCCCCCAGAGCAGGCGGTGCTGGTAGAACCGCGGGTCGAAGAGGTGCCGCACCAGGGGATAGCGCTCGAGATCGGCGGCGGAGTCCTCGATGAAATGGACCCCCTTCTCGTCGGGGGGCCCGAGCATGGGGAAGAAGCGACGGAGGCGGGCGAAGCGGCGGCGGATTTCGTCAGGAGCGGACCGGTTGCGCGGGCCGCGCACGAAGATCTTGAAATCGATATCCGAGAGGCCGGGGATGGATTCGTGCCGGGCCATGGAGCCGGTGAGATAGATGGCCACCACGCCCGGTGCCGTGCGCACGCTTCGCACCGAGCATCGGATCGCAAGGGCGTCAAGAGCGCGGAAGAGCCAGGTGAACGGGGGAAAGGCCAGCCGGATGGCGACGCCGATCAGGACATCCCGGGCCCTCACCACTGCCCATCCGCCGCGGCTGGCGCTCGCCGGCGCCGAGGGCCAATCCGCAAGCTCAGCAGGTCATTCAGGCGCATGTTGGTGTCGAGGTGCTGGCACCAGGTATGGCATGCCTCGGGATTTCCGCCGGCCCGCCCGCAGGTCACGCGGTCGCGCCGGAACGAACGGTAGGCATCCGACCACCATATTTCCCGGAAGGACTGTTGATGGATGTTTCCCATCGGGCCAGTGGAAGACTCCGGGAGGCAGCCGTGAACGCGTCCATCGGTCTCCACCACGCTGAACACCCAGCCGATGAGACAAGGGTGGCGCAGGAAATAGTCACCTGTCACCGGCCGGCCTAGCGAGGAGTCGAATCCGGACATGGCGAACGCATCGAGGGACAGCTCCATTTCGCCACGCAGCTCCTCGCGCAGGGTCAAGAGCTGCTTGCGCAGGTGGAGGAAGTCCTCACGTCCGGGCATCAGGTGGTCGTTCATCCAGGCGCCCGACGCGCCCCGGAAAAGGCGCATGGGCCGGAAAAGGATCCGGCGCACCCCGGTCTTCCGCGCTAGTCGGATCATGCTGTCGATCTGATCGCGGTTGGTTTTGAACAAGGCGAACAGAAGCTCAATCCTCCCGGGGCGCCCCTTCGCCAGGCAGGCGATCGCCTCGACCATGCGGTCGAAGAGGCCCGGATCGTTCTGGGGATGGATGCGAGCCCAGGTCTCCCGGTCACCGGCGTGCGCCGAGATGCGGACCCCGACGTCGCGATCGCGCAGAATGCCAACCAGAGTTTCGGAGATGCAGGTTCCGTTGCTGACCGTGAACTGCCGGAGGGCAGGGTGTCGCCGTCCGACCGTGGCGATCATGTCCCCGAGGTGCGGGTGCAAGCAAGGCTCCCCGTAGCCGTGCCAGAACAACTCCTGCAGACCCAGCGCGGCCAGTTCGTCCGTCAGCGAAATGGCCCGGTCGGGATCAAGAAAACCGCCGGGGGGAAAACAAGACTGGTTGCACATGATGCAGCGCAGGTTGCAGCGGTCGGCGATGTTCAACTGCACCACTCGTGGGCCGACCAAGGGGGCGCGGCGCAGGCCAGCCCCGAGCAGGGTCAGAGCGTCTCGCCAGAGATTGATGGGGCGTGTCCTCAACACGCGTACCACTTCCAATCGGGGATCCCGCGCATGTCATCACCGTGCAGGTTCAGGGGCATAGACATCTCGAGCCGCGCCTTCTGCTCATGGCGAGGTGGACGATATCCTACAGCCGACATCCGCCCTATCTCAAGTCCATCGACGCCAGCGAGCGCCAACGTAGCTGCTGGCCAAATCGCCGTTTCGGTCTAGGATTATCCGATGTTTGCCAAACTTAGCATATGCATCCTCGGTTTCGAGCTTGTTGCCTGCGGTGGAATGACTGGCAATGACGGGCTCACCACAGGCACGGGTGGAACGAACGCCGGCGGCGGGAGCACGACTGCAGGCTCGATCCTCATCGGCGGCAGTGCCGGCGCTGCCAATACCGGTGGCGCCACGGGTTCGGGGGGGTCGAGCAGCGGCGACAATTGCCCGAGCACAACGGTCGACTTTCAGGTGGTTCCAGCACCCAATTCGACTACGAGCTGGTGCATTGGCATTCCGTCGAACTGCCTCGGCGTTGGCGTCACGATTCTCGACGCCGGTGGCGCACTCGAGCAATCGAGCTTGTGTCAGGTTGATTGCGAGAGCTGCACCAGGAACCCTTGCCCGCCGCTGCCGTGCCTTCAACCCGAGGCCCTGACCGACTCGGGCATAGCGCTGAGTTGGAGTGGAATGTACCTGGCTTCGAGCAGCTGTGGCTCGGCCTCCACTTCTTGTGCATCCACACGCTGCGCCGCACCCGGGCAGTACCAAGTGCAGGCCTGCGGCTTCGTCAATGCCAATCCGAGCTCCTCGGATGGCTGTCTGGTGTCCAGCTATCGGGACTACACTTGTGTGCTGGTTTCATTTGATTACCCGCCACCTGCAGGTGCACCGGTTGTCATCGCCATGCCAGCTCAACCCTAGAATGGAGACGATCGGGCAATTGTGCGTTTTCTCGATCGCGCTTTCTGCGGCTATTACCTCGCGCACCGGAGGATCGCGAACCCGCCGTTCGGCATGATCGCTTCCATTGATTACAGGCGAATGCTCGTTTCTTTCCTGTCTAACGCAGGTATTCCACGCGCAAGCCAACAAAGGGCCGAACCTGCGGACCGCGCCAGAGGAGGCCACCTGCGCTGCGATGGGTGCGCTCGTGCAAGGTCAGCCACGTGCCCCCGTCGACGCCGATGCCCAACCCATGTCCCACCAAAAGCGTTACCCCCAGGCAGCCCATGCCGAGCGGGTCCAGCAGTGTGCCCCGATCCGAGTTGCCTGCGCCATCGCTATACCGGTAGCGCTCCTGCAGAAATCCGCCCGCGAGCGCCGCCTGCAAGGCCAGCCAGGGCGCGAGGGCGTGCGTGCCCGCGCGAGCGCCCGCCAGCGCCCCCCACTCGTAGAGGTGCAGCCCACTCGGCAATTGCAGCGGCTGATGCACGACGAGGCCCAGGGCCAACTGCACTGGTCCCAGCCTGACCACGGCGTCCCCGTTGGCCATGGCTCCCGCCGAAGTCCCACTCCACAGAATGGCGCTCCCCACCTGGGCTCCGGCCGCGCGAGTCTTTTCGGCAGGCGGCAGCGCGACCGGCGCCGGCGCCAGCAGCTCTGCGTGCGCACCGCGCACGAGATCGAGGATCACGTGCACGAGGAGGAATTCGACTTGCTCTCCCGCGTCCTCACCGAAACGGACCTTGCGTTCCCGCTTGCCCTTGGCGGTCTCGACGAACACGTGCAGGTTGCGCGGATCGGCGCGCGTGACCCGGACCACGATATCGCCGCCCTGAGCCGGATCGACGACCGAGAGGCCCTCCTCGACCAGGCGCACGAGCAGGCTCTTGTAGGCCGTATTGATCGCCGAGTCGCCCAGCGTCTCGTGGTCGATGGCGGTAAAGTCGACGGTGACCGTGTGGGCGGCAGCCGTTCCGGTTGGCGATGCGCCGACCAGCAGTCCTAGGAGAAGCAAAGCGCGCATCGTGGCCGGCCGTCTTGCACCCGTGGTCTCGAAGAGAGCATGCTGCCGATTCTGGCACGTTTTCACGGGAATGGAGCACCACCTGGCAGGTCGAACCTGCCTGTCCTTCGCCAGGCAAACATCCGCGCCCCGGATGACTGGCTGGCAAAGCGCACCACCGCACCCCTCGAGGCAAGGCTTGAGTGCGGCGCGCTAGCCGTCGATAATGAAGCATGAACCAATTGCTGGCGCTGTGCGTTGTAGCGCTCTTGACGTTTCTCGGGAGCGGGTATGCATCGGCCAATGTCCTCGAAGTTGGCGTGAACGCTGGCGCCAAGCTGAACGGGATGGCCGGCGCGGGCTCGGCGCACGTCAGCGGCGGCACCGCGGCGGTGGTCAATCCCGCGGGACTGGCCGAGACCGGGCAACTGGACGCCAATCTCTCGTTCATCGGCTACCACGTCGG
>PNBO01000244.1 GCA_003136095.1 Myxococcales bacterium | reverse complement strand
GCCCATCCCGCGACGGTGTGGCTGGTGGACACGAGCGACCAGATCCTCGCCCACCTCGAGGAAGCGCTGCTGACGACCACGCCGTAGTTTTCGCGACCGAAGGCAATCCATCCGAAGGAGGTAGGTGTGAAGATCCTTGTCCCTTGTAAGCGAGTGCCCAACCCGGAGCTGAAGCTCAAGATCGCCGGCGGCGCGGTCGAGCTGGGCGACACCACCTGGCAGGTGAATCCGTTCGACGAGTACGCGGTGGAAACCGCGTTGCGCCTGACCGAGAAGAGCAAGGGCGGCGAGCGCTCGGGCGAGGTCGTGGTGGTGAGCATCGGTCCCAAGGACACGGCCGCGCAGCTGCGGCAGCTCCTGGCCATGGGCGCGGATCGCGGCATCCTCATCGCCGGCGACGACGCAGCCCTCGACGCGGATCGGGTGGCGCGCACGCTCAAGGCGGTGGTCGAGGCGGAAAAGCCCGACCTCGTGGTCCTGGGCAAGCAAGCAGTCGACGGCGACGACAATCAGGTCGGCCAGCTTCTGGCCGGCTACCTCGGTTGGCCGCAGGCGACGTTCCTGTCGGCCATCACGCTCGCCGTCGACGGCAAGTCGGCGACGGTTTCGCGCGAGGTAGACACCGGCACGGAAGAGCGCCGTGTGCGCTTGCCCGCCGTCGCCACCGTCGATCTGCGCATCATCGGCAGGAAGGCCGTGCGCAATGAAGCGCTCGCCGGTCCCGAGGCCGAGTGGGAGGACACGCAGCGCCTGGCCTCGCTCAAGGGCATCATGGCCGCGAAGAAGAAGGAGCTGAAAGAGATCACGGCGGAGTCGCTCGGGGTCTCGGGCGGCATACTGGTCAAGACCCTGCGCCACGAGAACCCGCCGGCCCGCAAGGCCGGCGTCAAGGTGACCTCGGTCGAAGAACTGGTGGCCAGGCTGCACTCGGAAGCGAAGGTGATTTGATGTCCGCGACACTCGTTCTGCTCGAAACCACTTCGTCCAACCTGCGCTCGGCCTCGCTGCCCGCGGTGACCGCCGCGCGCGAGCTGGCCAAGCAGCACGGCGGCCCGGTGGTCGGCGTGGTCATCGGCGCGGGCGTGGCCGCGGCGGCGGCCGACGCGGCCCACTTCGTCGACAAGGTGCTGTGCTTCGACCATCCGGCCCTCGCGGCGACCCTGGCCGAGACCTGGGCGCCCCTGCTCGCAGCCGCGGTAAAGGAAACCGGCGCCACCGCCCTGGTTGCCTCGGCGACCTCGACCGGCAAGGACGTCCTGCCGCGCGCGGCGGCGCTGCTTGGCGCGGGCATGGCTAGCGACGTGGTGGCCGTGCTCGGCGCCAAGTCGTTTCGCCGGCCGACCTACGCCGGCAATGCCCTCACCGACGTCGAAGTGACCACCGCGACGGTCGTGTGCACCACCCGCCAGACCGAGTTCGCGCCCGCCGCGCCCGCGACGAACGCCGGAACGGTCGAGAACCAGGCCGTCGCCGCCATCGACTCCCTCGGCAGCGAGCTCGTGGCTCTGCACGCCACCAAGAGCGCGCGCCCGGATCTCACCGAGGCCAAGGTCGTGGTTTCCGGTGGCCGCGGCATGAAAGACGCGGCGAATTTCCAGGTACTCGAAGAGCTGACTGACCTCTTGGGCGGCGCTCTCGGCGCCAGCCGCGCGGCCTGCGACGCGGGCATGGTGGGAAACGACCTGCAAGTTGGCCAGACCGGCAAGGTCGTCGCCCCCGAGCTCTACTTCGCCGTCGCCCTCTCCGGCGCTATCCAGCACCTGGCCGGCATGAAGAGCTCGAAGGTCATCGTGGCCATCAACAAGGACCCCGAGGCTCCCATTTTCCAGGTCGCCGACTACGGCCTGGTCGCGACCTGGGAATCGACGCTGCCCGCCCTCATCGCCGAGATCAAAAAGCTGAAGACGGCGTAGCAGCCCTAAAGCACCGAAAGGTTTGATTCTCCCGTAGAATCCGGCGCGCAGCAAAGATCCGAGGTCCGGAAAGGGAAAACCACAGAGGACACGAAGGACACAGAGGCCGGAGGGGAAGGGTTTCCGGATCCGGGTCCGTAGCCCTTTCTCCTCCGGTCCGTCTCTGTGTCCTCTGTGTTCTCTGTGGTGAAAGATCCGGAAATTGCCCGGCTTTCAAGCCGTTCGGTGCTCTAGGGTTCGTGGCCGTGGTCGTGGCCGCGTGACCCAGCCTCGCCCCACTTGCGGGAAGAGACCGCCGAGCGGAACTCAGCGAAGCGTGGGTGAGGGGACGTCAGACCCGTACCCGTGGCCGGCACTTTCCCCGTCGGCGGAGCGACGGTCACACCAAAACCTCCGGCAAAATGCCGCCTGACGTTGTATCATTATGCCGATGAGCCGGCTGATGGCGGCCGAAGAAGTGAAGAGCGTGGCCGAGACCATTGACCGGCTGGAGCGCAATGTCGCGCTCGTCATCCGGGGCAAGGCCGGGGCCATTCGCAACTGCGTGCTGGCCCTGCTGGCGCGCGGGCACCTCTTGGTCGAGGACGTGCCCGGCGTGGGCAAGACCACCTTGGCGCGTGCCCTGGCCGCGTCCATTGGTGGCACCTTCCACCGCATCCAGTTCACCAGCGATTTGCTGCCCTCGGACATCGTCGGGGTTTCCGTGCTCGCCAGTGCCACGGGCAAGTTCGAATTCAAGCCCGGGCCACTCTTCGCCAACGTCGTCCTGGCCGACGAGATCAACCGCACCACGCCGCGCACGCAGAGCGCCCTGCTCGAGGCGATGAACGACGGCCAGGTCACGGTCGACGGCGTCAGTCACGCGTTGGGGCAGCCTTTTCTGGTGGTGGCCACGCAGAATCCCGAAGAGCACTACGGCACCTATCCCCTGCCCGAATCGCAGATGGACCGCTTCGCCCTCCGCATCCGCCTCGACTACCCGTCGCCCGAGGTCGAACAGTCGCTCCTCCTCGATGCGCCAGCGCTGACCGAGGAGGCGCTCGCCAAGATCGACACGGTCGTCTCGCTCGGTGAGATCGTGGCGCTGCAGGAGGCGGCGGCGCAGGTCAAGCTCTCGCCCGAGCTGGCCGGCTACATCGTCGAGATCGCGCAAGAAACGCGGCGCTCGCCCTTCCTGGCGCTCGGCATCTCGCCGCGTGGCGAGCTCTCCTGGCGCAATCTCGCGCGCGCCTCCGCCCTGGCCGCCGGCCGCGGCTACGTGCTACCCGACGACCTCAAGAACCTCGCCCTGCCCACCCTCGCCCACCGCTTGGTGCTCGCCAACCAGCTCGATTCCACGGGCCGCGCCCGCGAAGAGGCCGAGCGTGTCGTGAGCGACATCATGGGCCGGGTGCCGATTCCTGGCTAGGCGGAGCCGTCGTGCCGGGCGTACGCGCGCGTCTTCGTCGCTGGTTCCGGCCGCGGCGCAAGTTCAAGCTGACCCGCGAGGGCAAGTGGTTCATCGGCGCCACGCTGGTGCTCGGGTTCGCCGCGGTCAACGGCGGCATCAACCTGCTCTTCCTCATGTTCGGCATGCTGCTTTGCCTGCTGGTGGCCAACGGCGTCCTCTCCGAGGCCGCCATGCGCCGCCTGGAGGTCCACCGGCACCTGCCGGCCGCCATCCACGCCGGCAGCCCCTTCCTGACGGGCATCTCGGTGCGCAACCACAAGGCCAAGATCGCCACCTTTTCCCTCGAAGTCGAGGATCTCGCCGCCGACCGCAAGCCGGTCGACCGGCGCTGCTTCTTCCTCAAGATCCCCGCCGGCCGCCAGCAGGAAACATCCTACCGGCGCATTCTTGCACGCCGGGGAATCCATCGCTTGACCGGCCTGCGCGTCTCCACCCGATTCCCCTTCGGGCTCCTGCGCCGCTCGATCGACGTGGAGGAGCCGGCCGACCTGCTCGCCTACCCCGCGCTGATCCCGGTTACCGACCCAGCCCTGCTGGGCGGCCTCGCCCAGCTCGGTGAGAAACAGAGTCCCGCCCGGGCGCGCAGCGGCGATTTTCACGGCCTGCGCGAGCTGCGGCCAGGCGACGATCCACGCGACATCCACTGGCGGACGACCGCGCGCCGGGGCCGGCCCTTCGTGCGCGAGTTCGAGGAAGAGACCGGGCGGAATATCGTGGTCGTGCTGGAAACCGGCGGCAAAGACCAGACCGCCGAGACGTTCGAGACCGCCGTTTCCTATGCCGCCTCGCTGGCGCTGGTGTTGCTCCACCGTGCTTTTCGGGTCGGCCTGGTGGCCGGCGGGTCATCCGTACTGCCGGCCACCGGTCCCGTGCAGGCGGGCAACATCTTGCGCTGCCTGGCCCTGGTCGACGGCGCCGTGTCTGGCGAGGGCGAGCCCCCCCTGGGGGCCGGGCAAGGATCGATCCTGCTGACCGTGACCCCGGCGCCGGGCCGCCCGCGCGTCGAGGTGGCGACGGCGAAGGCCACCCGGAGGAGCGCGTGAGATTCCGCCTCGTCCACAAGCTCGCGACGTTCCTGCTCGCGGGCACCGCCCTCTTCACCCTCGCGACCTCGGGCGTGATGCCGCCCTTGACCCTGGCGCTCGTGGCACTGGCCTTCGTCTTGTCCTGGCACGCCGATCCGGAAACCCGCATCGGCGCCTGGTTCGATCGGGCCGCCACCGTTTTCAACATCCTCACCCTGATCTTCCTCGCGGTCGCCGTCTTTCAGGTCGCTCGCAGCTTCCCCGACGTGGACCTCTTGCCCTTCCTGGATTTCGTGCTCTTCCTCCTCGTGCTCAAGCTCTGCCAGCGCCGTGGCAACCGCGACTATCTCCAAGTGTTCGTGCTCTCCTTCCTCGTCATGCTTGCCGCCGCCTGGCTGGCGGTGAGCGTGATCTTCATCGTGGGATTCGGCGTCTTCGTTCTGCTCGCGACCTGGGCCCTGGTGCTCTTCCACTTGCGCCGCGAGATCGAGGAGAACTACATCNNTCCGCCACGCCAGCGAATCGCGCGCCGAGCAGGTGACCGCCACCCGCGTGCTCAACTCCCGCCGTGTCGTGGGGCTGCCCTTCTTCGCCACCACCGGGGCGGTCGCTCTCGTCGTGGTGCTGGGCTCGACCTTCGTGTTCGCCATGGTGCCGCGCGTGGGCCTGGGCTTCATCCTGGGCGGGGTACGGCGGCCGGTCGGGATCGCCGGCTTCACCGACGAGGTAAAGCTCGGCATGCAGGGCACGATCTCGACCGACAACCAAACCGTGGTCCTGCGCGCGCAGGTCCCCGCCATCGCGGCCCTCACCCACGAGAGCGCGCGGGAAGACGTGATCTCGGCACTCTACTGGCGGGGCACGGTCTACGACACCTACGACAATGGGCAGTGGCTCCGCTCGCGCGAGGACAAGGCGCGCACCCAGCTCACCGCTTCCGCGTCCCTGCGGGATTTGAGCCGCACCTACCTCGTGTCCGACCCGTTCGAGATTCACCATCCAATGGCCCGCCGGACGGCCGTGCAAGGCGCCATCGAACAGGATCTGGAGATTGTCGCCCTGTCGCACCCCGTGGCCTTCGCGCTCGACCGCCCGGTGCTCTTCGAGATGCCGCCGCCGCCCACGGGCAGCTTCACCGCCGTCGACCTCGAAGCCCGCTGGTCGGACGAGGTGTCGCTGCGCATGTTCCGCGTCAACCCCGCCAACCCCTACGAACGCCGCCAGGCCATGACGGAGTTCATGGGTGCGCGCTACCGCGTCTATTCGCGCGACGCCAAAGGCGCCCGCCCCGAGGTCATCCACCTCTCCCTAGAGCAACTGCCGCACGGGGCGCTCGACAACTACCTGCGCGTGCCGGAAGCGCTGGCCGCGAACCTCAAGACGTTGGCCCGGACGATCACCGCTGGCAAAGACGCGGGAGCAGACAAGGTCGATGCCGTCGTGACCTGGCTGCGGCACACGCACGGTTACACCACCAACCTCAAGCGCGACGAGCGCATCGCCGACCCGCTGGAGGATTTCCTTTTCGTGCAGAGCGCCGGCCACTGCGAGTATTTCGCCTCCGCGGCGGCTATCCTGCTGCGGCTGGCCGGGGTGCCTACCCGCTACGTGAACGGCTTTCTGGGCGGCGAGTGGAACAGCATGCGCGAGGCAATCACCGTCAGGGAGAACCGGGCGCACTCGTGGGTCGAGGCGTACCTGGGCAACGAGGGCTGGGTGCGGGTGGATGCCACGCCCGCCATGCGCCGCCCCGCGCGCATGGGAAGCCTGCGCCAGCTGCTCGATTCCGCCGAGCTCTTCTGGGGCCGCTGGGTCGTGGAATACAACGCCAGCCAACAGCTCATCCTGGCGCAGCAGTTGGGGCAGAAACTCGGCTTTCACAGCCGCGGCTACCTCCCTGGCCGCGGGCCGACGCACCTGACGCGGAAGCAGGCCCTGGCGTTCACCGGAATCTGCGTGCTCGCCATCGCCCTCTGGAGCCAGCGCAAGCGCCTGCTGCGCTGGCGCCAGCGCCACGAAGCCGCGGGCGCCCACCCGCGCGGGGCCGCGCCCGTGTACCGTATCTACCAGGCCACCGTCGCGCGCCTGGCAGCCGAGGGGCTGCCACGTTTGGCGTGGGAAACTCCCCACGAGTACCTCGCGCGCGTCCGCCAATCCCCGCTCGAGGGCGCCACGATCTTCGAAGACCTGACCCAGGCCTATACGTCGGCTCGCTACGGCGATGTCAAGATCCCCGCCGACACGATCGCCCACCTGCGGAGAGAGAGCAGCCACATCGGTCTGGCGCAGTAGGCGNNTGATTTGCCAACTTGGCGAGAGGCGAAGATTCCCTATGCCACCCGATCAGCGTTCCCGTCAGGGACGGCCGCCCCGCGACGTTTTTCGCTGGAGAATCGCGAAGATGACTTCAATCGGCAAACGGCATCGGCATTGCACATCGGCTAGTAAGTCCATGCCTTATTCCCTCTCTAAGTGGGTTCTCGCCTGCCTCCTGGGAGCGCTTGTGCTTTTCCCCGCCAGCAGCGCCCTTGCGCAGGGCGGCACCGGCGGTGCGATCAGCACCGTCCGAGCGCTAACGACCTCCGACTTCGCCTTCCTCCTCTACAAGTGGGACACCGGCCAGAAGAACTGGGTCCAGATGAACACCACGGATCAGCAGTTCTTCTTCAACCGCGCCCGCTGCGAATGCGACGGCGACACCACGGACTGGAGCGGCTACTTCGTGATCGGCATCCAGGCAGCCTCGACCACGTCGACCACAGTGGCGCAGTTGCTCGCCCAGAACCTGCTCAGCAGCGGCAGAGCGGCTATCTTCGCGGGTGGCAATGCCGTCAACTGTCTCGACCCCAACAACGTCTTGGCTCCAACATCCTGCCTGAACCTCATCGAGCCGGGTAACCAGGCGGCGGGCATCGAGGGTGGCATAGCGGCCGTCGTGAACCCCACCGTTTGGAAGAGCAGCCCCATCCCGGCCGCGTGGCTCTTCAACTCCACAACCCAGTCCGTTTGCACCTCGGCTGCCGCCTGCAACTCCACCGCGAACTGTGGGACCGCCGCTCCTCTCACCGCGACCATCTACATCTGGGTGCAGACCACTGCACTACAAACCCCCGATCTCTCGAACCTGTCGTTCAACGTGAATCTGGTCGGCCAGGTCTCGACCACACCGACCGATATCACCGTACAGGGTGGCAACGAGGCCCTGGCCGTCAGTTGGGATTGGCCGATCGATCTCAACCCCTCCGCCAACCCGACCTTCATGGGGACGCAAGTCTTCTGCGTCCGCGCTGCGGACCTCCAGGTCTTCAAGACCGACACCTTCGGCCCCGCGTACATGACCTCGTCGGGCTACAAGGGCATCTGCCCGAACTTCACGCCGGCCTCGTCGTCGACGGGTATCTTCGGTCTCGACCCCTCCTATCTCTGCTCGGGCCTCTTGCCCTCGACTTCGAAGAGCTACCGGATCGAGGGGCTGCAGAACGGCATTAATTACGGTGTCGGCGTGGCGGCCATCGACAAGTACAAGAACGCCAGCGTCATTTCCGACGTGCAATATGGCATGCCCATCCCCACCGTCGACTTCTACACCGAGTACAAGAACGACGGCGGGGCGTCGCAGGGCGGATACTGCGCGGCCGCAAGCGGCAAGCGCAGCCCGGGCCTGCTCGCACTCGGTGGTCTCGTCGCGCTGGGAATCCTCTGGTGGCGTCGGCGGAAGGGGCGCGGCCCAGGCGCGGGTCCGCTGGCGGTCGTGCTCATCTCGTCCGCGTTGGCGTCGGGCCAGGCGCGCGCCCAGGCCGTCTATCACGACGATTCGATTATCGAGGACCACGCCACCGAGGCCTGGAAAGGCACGCCGCGGGAATTCGCCATCGAGGCGCGTTTCGGGCTGTACACCCCGGCCATCGATTCGGAATTCAGCGGCACGGGAGTCAAGCCGCAATCCCACATCTTCGGCAGCCAGAAGCGCCCGATGTGGCAGCTCGAGTTCGACTGGGAGTTTCTGCAGGCCTTCGGCACGCTCTCCCTCGGCGGCGTCGTCGGCTACTACAAGGAAAACGCGCTGGCCCCCTGCGCGGCGTCCATCTTGCAGACCGACCCCTCTCAGTGCGATAAGTCGGGCCGCTCCGGCGACAACACCAGCCTGCGCCTCATCCCGCTGGCGGCGCTCGTGATCTACCGCCTGGACGTAGCGGCCCAGCAATGGAAGATCCCGCTCGTGCCCTACGGGAAGGTCGGCCTCAACTACACCATCTGGACGGTGAACGACGGCAACGGCAACGTGGCGTACGCCGGAGGCGGTCGCGGGCAGGGCGGAACCGCCGGCTGGCAGGCGGCCGTAGGCATCTCGCTCCAGCTCGATTTTCTCGACCCCAGCTCGGCCCGCGGCTTCGACGCCGACTCCGGCGTCAACCACACCTACGCCTTCTTCGAGCTCGACACCATCCAGAGCTCGGGGCTAGGCAGCAGCAACAAGCTCCACGTGGGTGACAACACCTGGTTCGCCGGCCTGATGTTCGAGTTTTGATATGGGAACCCTGAAAGGGTTCCCATGCCCTCCCGCGATGGTCCGCGCCGAGCAAAGCTCGGCGGCTCCCCACGCGACTGGTGGCTAGGATGGACGCGCCCCCTGCCCCGCGCACGCTCCGCTTGCTGGTCGAGTACGACGGCACGGACTTCGCCGGGTGGCAGCGCCAGGACGGTCAGCGCACGGTGCAAGGCTGCCTGGAGAAGGCGTTCCACGCCATGACCGGCCAGGCAATTCTCGTGCGAGGCGCCGGCCGCACCGATGCCGGCGTGCACGCCGAGGGCCAAGTGGCGAGCGTCGAGCTCGTCTCGCGCATCCCGAACCTGGGCTTCCTGCGCGGCCTCAACACCCACCTGCCGCCGGAGATCGCGGTCCTCGACGTCGCCGACATGCCGGCCGGCTGGAGCGCGCGCCACGATGCCCGCGGCAAGATCTACCGCTACCAGATCTGGAACCACCCGGTGCGCTCGCCCCGCCACGCGCGGCGCTCGTGGCACGTCTACGATGACCTCGACACGCACGCCATGCGCGCGGCCGCCGCCCTGCTGCTCGGCGAGCACGATTTCCGCGCCTTTCGCTCGTCGGACTGCGACCGCAAGAACACGGTGCGCATCCTTCGCCGATTCGACGTGCGCCGCGAGGGCACCCTGCTCTCCTTCGAGATCGAAGGGACGGCGTTCCTGCGCAACATGGTCCGCATCCTGGCCGGCACCCTGGTGGCCGTCGGCAAGGGCAAGATGACCCCTGACCAGGTGCAAGCCCTGCTCACGAGCGGCGACCGCACGCAAGCCGGGGTGACGGCGCCCCCTTGTGGGCTCACCTTGGTGAGGGTCATCTACTAGGGGGCGGACCGGCCAGCATGGCCTCGACCACGCTGTGCACGCGCTCGCTCAGGTTGGCCCGCTCCTCCTCGCCGAGGCCCTGGGTCGGGATGGGTTCGCCGACCACCGCCGTGATGGTTCCACTGCGCAGAAGGAAGCTTCCGCGTGGCATCAGCTCCCGCGTTCCCCGCAGCGCCACCGGCACGATGGGCACGCCGGCCTTCACGGCCAGGTGGAAACTTCCCTTCTTGAACGGCCCCAGCGTGCCGTCACGGGTCCGGGTGCCCTCGGGAAAGATGAGCACCGACTCGCCATCGTGAATGCGCCGGCCGGCCTCGTCGATGCTCCGCCGGGCGGCGACCGCATTCTGGCGGTCGATGAAGATGAAGCGGCCGGCCCACATTCCCCACCCGAAGAGCGGAATGCGCGCGAGCTGCTTTTTCGCGAGCATGCGAATGCGGCGGGGAAGCACCAGGAACATCGCCCAGATGTCGAGCGACGAGGCGTGGTTGGCCACGAACACGTAGGGCTGATCGTCGACCAGCTTGGCGCGGTTCTCGACCACGATTTTCACGCCGGCGAACGAGGTGACCCAGCCGGACCAGGCACGGGCCAGATCGAGGACGCGGCCGCCGCTCGGATCCCGCAGGCGCAGCAGCAGCCCCCAGACGCTCCCCAGAGTGGTGACGACCGCGATGAAGAGGACCGTGGCAAGGGCTCGCAAGAAAGACACCCGGCCATGGTATCCTCTTGCCGTGGATTTCCGGAAGACCTACTACGTACTTCCGAACCTCTTCACACTGTCGTCCATTCTGTGTGGGTTCGCATCGCTCGCCCTCTGCGCCTCGGGCCGCGCCGAGGAAAACCTTTATCTTGCCGCGCTGGCCATCTGTTTCGGCCTGTTCTTCGACACCTTCGACGGCCGCGTCGCCCGTCTGACGAAGACGCAGACCGACCTGGGCCGCGATCTGGATTCGCTGGCCGACGTCATCACCTTCGGCGCCGCCCCCGCCTTGCTGATGTTCAAGTGGGGTCTGACCGATTTCGGATACACCGGCATGCTCATCGCCGGGTTGTTCGTGTGCGCGGGCGCGATGCGGTTGGCCCGCTTCAACGTGCTTTCTCGCCGCGATGCGCTGTCGGGCCAGAAGAAGGCCAGCAAATTCACCCTGGGCCTGTCCATCCCGCCCGCCGCGGGCTTGCTGGTGTTCATGGTCATCGTCAGCCACAACGCCGGCGAGTACAAACAAATTAGCGAAACCTCGACGGCGGTCGTGGTGCTCGTGCTGTCCTACCTGATGGTCTCCCGCGTCCGCTTCCGTTCCT
>PNBO01000197.1 GCA_003136095.1 Myxococcales bacterium | reverse complement strand
CGATTCGGGCACCTCGGCCTCGTGCACGTCGCCCTCGGCTCGGATCAGCGCCCGCAACTGCGCCGCCACCACGCCTTGCCCGGGGAAAGGCTTGGCCTCGAAGAGCACGGGGTGCAGGTGGTGCTCGTGGCCCGCCATCGCGTGCACGGCCATGGCGGTCGCGCGCGTGGCCGCCGCGAGAATGCGCCGGCACTGGTCCACGACCATGATGGCCACGCCGGTCATGATCGGCGTCCCGTTGAGGATCGAGATGGGCTCCTTCACCGCGAACACGAAGGCAGGCAGCCCGGCCAGGTCGATAGCGCGCGCAGCAGGCATGCGCTCGCCATTGAAATACACCTCACGCTGGCCAACCAGGGCCGCAGCCACGTAGGACATGGGCGTCAGATCGCCCGAGGCGCCGACCGAGCCTTGCGCGGGCACCACGGGCGTGATGCCATGGTTAAGAAAGTCGGCCAGGCGCTGGAGCAATGCGACCCGCACGCCGGAGTAGCCGAGCCCGAGGCACAGGATCCGGCAGAGCATGGCCCCGCGCACCGCCGCCATCGGCAGCGCCGGCCCGGTGCCACAGCCGTGAAAGCGCAGCAGTCCGTCGCCCAGGGCGAGCGCGCTTTCACTCGTGATGCGCGCGCCGCAGTTGCTGCCAAATCCCGTGGTCACGCCATAGATCGGCGTGCCGTCGGCGACCGCCTTCGCCAACCGCGCCTCGCAGGCTTCCATCCGCCCCAGCCACGCGGCATCGTCCGCCAGACGGACCCTGCCGCCGTGCACGGCCACTGCGATGAAGGTATCGATATCGAGTGGGCCGGGTCCCACCACGACCGGCTCGGAAATCTCGTGGGATAGATGTGACATCTGCGAACGGGGCGCAGTCTGCACGCCTCACTCGCCAAGCGCAAGCACCCCCGGCGCCATCCATCCCACGCTAGCCGCATGGGGTCGTGGTCATTGCCCCCTCACCGCCTCGCTACGCTCGTCCCCCTCTCAGCCCTGCGGGCACTTCGGGTCCAACACGCCCTCCCCCCTGCCCCCGCGGCTTCGCCGCGCCCTCGCCCGCTGCGCGGGGCGAGGCATCAAGTGGCGACTCCTCCAGACCCGCCTTCCGCCAAGCCTCCCGGCGGGCGAAGTCGTAGTAGTGCCAGTACTGCACCAGTACGGAGACGGCGCGCGAGATGAGCCGCGGATTGGTGCGCCAGGCGGACTTGACCACGTTCCAGAACATGCGGCGCACGGCCGGCGGCACCCTGAAGAGGAAATGCCGCCCAACCCGCAAGATGAGGCAGAGCCGGTGGAGCGTCTTCTTCTTCGTCGAGTAGAGGTCGGTCAAGTAGCGCACGTTGCCAAGCCACTTGATCATGCGGCGCTCGAAGCGCTCGGGTTCGTAGAGCCGCTGGAAGAGCGCCTTGTGCCCCTGATACAGCTCTTGCAGCGTCATGCCCTTGGGCACGATGTTGGTGGTGAGGTGCCAGAAGCCGCGGAATTCCTCCTGCAAGCGCCCCTCGGCCTGCATACGCCGGTAGAGCTCCGTGTGCCGGGGCGCATTGAGCACGCTGATCGAGGCGATGGGGCTGCCGGTTTCGTCGAGAAAGCTCTCGATGTCGCCGAAAACCGCCGGGGTGTCGTGATCGAACCCGACGATCATGCCGAGGAAGGGCATGATGCCGNNGGTTTCGAGCCCCAGGAAGATGACGCTGAAGCGCGCGTCGGCGAGCAGTTTCAGGATCTCGTCGTCGGCGCCGATCTGCACCGTGGCCTGCGTGGAAAACGACAGCGGCCTCGCCAAGGTTCGATTCCAGGCGACCAGCTCGCGCAAGAGCTCGACGGTGAAGTTGCGGTTGACCAGGAAGTTGTCGTCCGAGAAGAAAACCGTCTCGGCGCCGCAGGCGTGCGCGGCCTTCACCTCGCGCACGATCTGCGCGATGGTCTTGCTGCGGAACTTGCGGCCCACCAGGCGGACGACGTCGCAGAAATCGCAGTTGTTGGGGCAGCCGCGACAGGTCTGCACCGAGAAGTAGAGGTAGTCGGACGCCTTGACGTATGAGAGATCGGGCGGCGGACTGTCCTTGAGATCGATGAATTCCTCTTGCCGGTAGAGAGGCCCCGGTCTCCCCGCCAGCCAGTCGACGAGGAAGCGCGGCCAGGTCAGTTCCGCCTCGCCGAGGAACAGATGATCGGCCAGGGGCCGCGCCCGCTCTGGCTCCAGGGTCGCGAAGACGCCGCCAATCGCCACCGGCACCTGGCGCGCGTGGAAGGCGTCGCTCAAGGCCCGTATGCGCTCGGCCTGCAGCGTGTAGCCGGTGATGGCCACCAGATCGCAGGCCAGGTCGAGGCGCGCCGGCGCCAGGTTCTCGTCGCAGAACACGTACTCGATGCCGAGCCCGGCCGGGGTCAAGGCGGCCAGAGTCAGCAGGGCAGCGTTGGGCATCAGGGTCTTGTGCCGGCCCACGATGTCGAGAGTCCCCTGCATGGCCCAGAAGTTCTCGGGCGTCTTGGGGTTGATGAGATAGATGCGTTTCTTCTGCGGGGCCACAGCGCCTTTCCGGCACCCACCGGTCAGGCGGGATTCCCTCGCATAGCCCAAGCGATCATGCTTGGCAAGCCAGGCTGGAAATCACCCGCACTGCCTCGAAATAGCGACGATTTTCCCCACCCAGACTGCCGGGCCGTGCCTTGACTCTCCGCGATCGGGCGTGCTAAACGGCGGAACACGTTTTTAGGGTGGTCCAATCAGATGCCTCAGACGCAGACTGGCTTGATGGAACGGCGCATTGCCGAGATCCTGATCCATGAGCTCAAGCTCGAAAATGTCACGCCCGACACCTTCGACGTGGCAAGCGATCTGGTCAAGGAGCTGGGCATCGACAGCATGGACCTCACCACTGTGGTGCTGGTGCTGCAGGGCGAGTACAAGGTGAAGTTCGACGAGGACAGCTATCCGTCCCTGACGACGGTACGCGCCATCGCGGAGCAGATCCGGCAGCTGCAAGGCACAGTCAGCTAGCGCCGCACGGGGTTGCCAGACACGGTCATGGACCTCGACGTTCTAGCCGCGGCCCCAGCGAAACCGGCGCCTGCGTCCTGCACCTTCGCGGACATCGTCAAGCTGCCGGATATCGCCGCGCGTTTCGCGCAGGTTCGTCGCTACTTCTTCCTGCGCGAGTCGACCTACGACATGACCCGCCGGTGCAACGTGCGCTGCGATGGTTGCTACTACTACGAGGGCGACAAGCAGCACGCGCAGGACAACGTCGACCCCGAGGCCTGGCGCAAGCTGTTCCAGGCCGAGAAGGCGCGCGGCATCACCTTCGTCGTGCTGGCCGGCGCCGAGCCCGCGCTCGTGCCCGCGCTGCTTGCGGCGTGCTACGGCGAGATCCCGCTGGGCGCCATCGCCTCGAACGGCTTGATTCACATCCCGAGCTCGGTCGGCTACCGCATCCACATCTCGGTATGGGGCAACGACGCGACCTCCGAGCGCGTCCGCCGCGCCAAGCACATGCTGGAGCGCCAGATCGAGATCTACGCCGGCGATCCGCGCGCGGTCTTCGTCTACACCTTCACGCGCGANNGGTCACCTTCAACATGTTCTCGGCGACGGTCGGCTACCAGGGCGCGCTCAGCCATACGCCCGCCTCGCTCGCCGAGACCCGCCTGGCCATGCTGGCGTTGCTCGCCGACTATCCCGAACAGGTGCTCTTCTCCCCGTACAGCGCCGCCGCGCACACCGACGCCCTGTCGCTGCACGACCTCTATTCCTGCCCCTACCCGCGGCAGAACCAGGGTCAGTTCGGGCTCGGGCGCTCCTTCCGCCAGTACCGCTCGGACCTGACCTGGAGTCGCGAGGCCGCGTGCTGCGTGCCCGACACCGACTGCGCCGACTGCCGCCACTATGCGGCGGGCAGCGCCATCGTCACCGCGCGCATGAATCGCCACATCGGCAGTGTGGACCAGTTCCGTGCCTGGCTCGACTACGTCGACACCTACCTCGCGGTGTGGGTGCAGGGCTACGCCAAGAACCCCAACCTGGGCACCGTCCCCATCGCGCCTGTCCTGGCCCGGCAGACCGGAGCAGGCCGGTGATCACCGTCCGCTCGCTGCTCGACGACGCCTGGTACGACCGCTACCAGAAGATCTGCAATCTCAACATCCGCAGCTCGATCTACGACGTCACCAACACCTGCAACCTGCGCTGCAAGGGCTGCTTTTTCTTCTCCTCGGACGAGCACCTAACCGGTGAGGCCACCGACGTCTCCGCGTGGAAAGCCTTCGTCGACGCGGAGATAGAACGCGGGGTGAACCTGGCCATCCTCATCGGCGGCGAGCCGACGCTGCATCTCGACCGCGTCGCGGCCTTCTTCAAGCGCCTGCCCACCTTCTGCGCCACCAACGGGCTCATCAAGGTGCCGCGCGACCGCTTCCCGCAGATGATGGTCGGCATCTCGCTGTGGGGCGACGCCGGCACCGAGAAGTCGCTACGCGGCAAAGACGCCTTCGCCGTGTCGTCGAAGAACTACGCCGGCGATCCCTACACCTACTACCTCTACACCATCACCTCGCAGCAACTGGGCCGGGTGGAAACCATGGTCCGCCGCATTCGGGACATCGGCGTCAAGGTCCACTTCCAGCTCCTGTCCAACGACGAAGGCGCCGACGGCTTCTCCTGGTCGCCCGCGCAGCTCGCCGAGGTGCGCGGCGAGATGGACGATCTGCTCGAGCGCTACCCCGACACGGTCATCTCCTCGCGCTACTACCACGAGGTACTGACCACCGGAACGATGCTTGGCCGCCGCTTCGGCTGGCAGGAATGTCCATCGGTCTCCGAGACGCACGACACACGCAAGCCGCAGCCGCGCCGATTGATTCGCTTCCGCCGGTGGGCCGCCGACCTCTCCACCACGCATCGCTGCTGCACCTCAGCCACGCGCGACTGCGCCACGTGCAAGGACGGCGCCGCCCACATGAGCTGGGTTATGGTCAACAAGCGGGCGCACATCCGCACCGCGCGCGATCTGCAGAACTGGATCGAGGTCTACGAGATGTTCGCCAAGCTCTACCGTTTCATTCCGTGGTAGCCGAGAATCGGCCATGGGCAAGTCACGACCTCGGCTGCTGGGATGGGATGGAGTTTCCTCGCTGGGCGTGGATTGGGCCGCCGCCTGGAAACGCGCCACTGCCGGCGAGAGCGGCATCGGGCCGCTGACCCGCTTCCCGCTCCGGCCGGATTTCCCGGTGCGCATCGCCGGCCAGGTTGATTTCGATCCGGCCGCCATCGAACCCCTGCCGCCCTGCCTACGGCCGCGCGAGATGGCGCACTGGAAGTCGCCGGTCTTTCGTTACAGCATGCTGGTCGTGCATCGCGCGCTGGCCAAGGCGGGCATCGAGATCACGCCCGCGCTCGCGCCGCGCGTGGCCGTCACCTTCAGCACCGCCATCGGCGGGCTCGACGCGGTGGTGGACGCGGACCGGGCGCTGGTCGCCACCGGTGCCCTGCCCCTGCCCTACATGAACCCGAATTCCTGCGTGAACATGATCGCGGGAAAGATCTCGATGCTGTCCGGCGCCACCGGACCGTGTATCACCACGGTCACGGCCTGCGCCACGGGCAGCACCTCCATGGCCATGGGCGCCCTGCTCATCGACACCGGCCGGGCTGACGTGGTCATCGCGGGCGCCGTGGATTTTCCCCTGGTCGAGCCCATCGTCGCGGGTTTCTCGACCATGAACGGCGCTTTCAAGCCCAAGACCGACGAGGACACGGCCCATCCGGAACGGGCCAGCCGGCCGTTCTCGCTCGACCGCCGCGGCTTCGTCATCTCCGAGGGCGCCGGCTGCGTGATCATGGCGAGCGCCGACTTCGCGCGCGCCCACGGCCTGCCCGCCGACTTCGAGCTCGCGGGCTGGTCCTTGACCTCGGACGCGCACCATCCGGTCGCGCCCCACCGTCCCACCATCGCGGCCTGCATCGCCGAGGCCATCGCCACCGCGGAGATCCGGACCGACGCCATCGCGGCCGTCAATGCGCACGCCTCGTCCACCAAGGTGGGCGACAAGATCGAGGACGAGGCGCTGCACGACGTCTTCGGCGCGGACGTCCCGCCGGTCAGCGCCAACAAGTCGCAGCTCGGCCACGCCATGGGCGCGGCCAGCGTCATCGAATCCATGCTCGCCCTCGAGGGCATGCACGACGACGTGCTGCTGCCCACCCTCAACTTCATTCCCGATCCCGACATCCACCTCGACGTCGTGACCACCACACGGCCGCTCGCCAATCAGGAATACGTGCTCAAGAGCGCCTTCGGCTTCGGCGGCACCAACACCTGCCTAGTCTTTCACCGGTTGTCGTGATCCGATGCGTTTTCCGTTCCCCCCCCGGTAGGAGCCACCGTGACTGCACAAACCGATCCCCTTGTCCCCGAACTGGCACGCAAGCTCGTNNCTGGTCGTCCTCATCGAGAAGGACTACGGCGTGAAGATCGACAATCGCGCCGCGGGGGTCGAGGCCTTCGCCTCGCTCAACGCGCTCGCCGCCTTCATCCGGCAGCGCCGGCCGGCCTCGCCCGTATGAGCGCACGGCCGCCCGTCTACGTGACCGGCATGGGCGTGATTTGCGCCGGAGCAAACCATGTCGGCGAGCTCCGCGACCTTCTCGCGCATCCGGTCGCGCATTTCCACCCACCGACGGTGCTGCCCATCAAGCACCCGAGCGGCGAGTTGCCGGTCGCCCAGGCCGCCCTCATCGAGGCTGGCGAGGCCGCGGGCCTGCCCCGCACCCATCGGCTCGCCCTGATGGCCGCGCGCGAGGCGGTGGGCGCCGGGCCGCTCCCCGACGCGATCGTTCTCGGCAGCACCACGGGCGGCATCGCGGCGACGGAGAGCGCGCTGGAAGTCGGCATCACCTCGCCCGAGGCGTTCCGCTGCCACGGTCTCGACACGGTCGCGCTACACCTAGCGAAAGCGTTTGGCGTCCGTGGGCCCGTCATCACCATCTCGACGGCCTGTTCGAGCGCGGCGGTCGCGCTGTCGGTCGCGGCGGCCCTCTTGCGCGCAGGTCTGGCCTGGCGGGTCCTGGCTGGCGGCGCTGATTCTCTCAGCCGGCTGACCTTCCACGGTTTCCGCCAGCTTCAGCTCGTCGCTACCAATGGATGCATGCCGCTCGACGCGAATCGCGCCGGCATGACCGTCGGCGAGGGCGCGGGATTCCTGGTACTCGAAACCGCGCCGGACGAGCGTCCGGTTCTCGCCGTGCTCGCCGGCACGGGCCTAAGCTGCGACGCCTACCACGTCACCCGCCCGCATCCGGAGGGCAAGGGCGCGGTGTTGGCGATGCGCCGGGCTCTGGCCGACGCGGGCCTCGAGCCACGGGCCATCGGCTACGTGAACCTGCACGGGACCGGCACGCCCGACAACGACGCGGCCGAGGCGCGCGCCATGAAGCAGGTCTTCTCCGATGCGCAACCGGCGCTGTCGTCGACCAAGGGACTTACCGGCCACGCCCTGGCCGCGGCAGGCGGCATCGAGGCGGTGATCTCGATTCTCGCCCTGCGCGACGGCCTCCTGCCCGCCAACACCGGACTCGAGACACTCGACGCCAGTCTAGGGATCTCTCCAGTGCGCGCGCCCACCCAGGCGCCGCTTTCCGCCGTCCTCTCCAACTCCTTCGGTTTCGGCGGCAACAACGCCTGCGTGATCTTCGAGAAGGCGCCGCCCAGCCCCTCACCCCATCCCTCTCCCCGCTACGCGGGGAGAGAGGACCCCCGCGCGACGACCGGGGAAGTTCCCCCTGGCTCGGGGCTGCCAGCCTTGCGCATCGCCGCCTCGGCTTGCCTCACGGCGCGCGGCGGCCGCGACGAAACCTGGAACGCCCTCCTCTCCCGCGAATCCACCGCTGGCCTGGTGCCCGACGCGGCTTTCTCCAAGGCGGCGCCCGCCACCTTCGTCCGCCGGCTCAAGCGCCTGCCTCGCTTGATGCTTGCACTCGCGCAGACCGTGCAGACGGCGAGCGGCTGGACCACTCCGCCCGAGACCATCGCCGTTGGCACGGCGTGGGGCCCCTTGGCCGAGACCCAGGAATTCCTGCGCAAGCTCTTCGAAAGTGGCGACCAGTTCTCGAGCCCCATGGACTTCATCGGCTCGGTTCACAACGCGCCGGCCGGACAAATCGCCCTCCTACTCGGCAGCCAGGCGCCCAACCTGACCTGCTCCGCAGGCGAGCGCTCGTTCAGCCAGGTGCTCTTGTGCGGCTCGCTGCACATCGCATCCGGCGCGGGCAGCGCGCTCGTCGTGGCGGCCGAGGCCTTCGAGCCCCGACTGTCCCCACTCTTCGAGCCCGAGGTGGCAGGCACGCCCCTCGTCTCCGATGGCGGCGCCGCCTTCTTCCTGGTTCCCGACGACGGCGCTCCCGGTGCCCGCCTGCGCTGGCTCGGCGAAGGCGGCAACGATGGCGCGGTCGCCTTGGTCGACCGTCTTGCCGGAGTCATCCCGCACCATGATGCGGTCGTCGTCGGCATCCCGGCCGGGCATACGTTGGCGAAGGACCCTGCCTACGCCCGCCTCAGCCAACTCCTGCCGCCCGCTACCATCGTTACCTACCGCGACCAGCTCGGCCAGCACGCGAGCGTCGGCGCGACCGCAGCCGCCATCGCCGTCCGTGCCGTCGCCGAGGGGAGGCTGCCCTTTCCCGACGTACCCATCGCGCTTCCCCACCGCCGTCTTCTCCTCCTGGAGTTTGGCCCGCGCCTGACGGCCATCGAGGTCTTCGCGTGAGCGCGGACGTGGTGGTGATCGGCGCCGGCTTCGGCGGGCTATCGACGGCCATCGTGCTCGCGCGCCTCGGCCTGCGTGTCACTCTCGTCGAGGGCGAGGCGCGGCCCGGCGGTGCCCTGCGCAGCTACACGCGCGAAGGCGTGGACTGTCCGGTTGGTGTCCACTATTTCGGGTCGGCCGCCCCCGGCGAGCTGCTCGGCGACTTCCTCGCCGTGCTCGGGATTCGCCCCGCGCTCAAGCTGCGCCGCCTGGGCACGGGCGGGGTCATCGATCGTTTCTTCTTCGACGACGAGATCTTCGATCTGCCGAGCACGGCGGAGAAGCTCGAGGTTTCGCTCGCCGCGCGCTTCCCCGACGCGCCGGGTGCCGTCGCCTTCGTCATGAAGATCTGCCGCGCGGCCATGGCCAGCTTGCGCACGGACAACATGGGAGCGGCGTCGCCGGGCTATCCGATGTTGCCCATGACGCGCACCGCGGCCGAGGTCCTGGCGGAAATGAACCTGCCCCAGCGCCTCGTCGACATTCTCGCGCTGCAGGGGTTTCTCATTGGCGTGAATCTCTCGGCGTGCCCGGCCTCGTTTCTCATGATGGCCACGGCTTCGCTGCTCATGTCGGCATGGGAGCTCGGCTGCACCGGCGCACAGATGGCCGAGGCGCTGACCGAGCGGGCGCTCGCGGCCGGCGTGGACCTGATCGTCGGGGATCCCGTGGCCGGGATCCTGGTGGACGGGCGGCGCACTTCCGGCGTCCGCTTGCAGTCGGGCCGGAGCATGGCCACCGGCACCGTGGTCGCGGCCATCCACCCCAAGACCATGGTTGGGATGCTCCCGCCCGAGGCCTTGCCGGCGAGCTATCGCGAGGGCATCGGACGGCTCGCCGAAACCGGCGGCATCCTCTGCGTGGCGGCCTTGCTCGATGAGAAGCACCATCCCGCGCAGGACTTCAACCTCTTCCGCGTGCGCGGCGATCCCAGCCGTCGTCTCGAGGGTGTGTACGGTCAGTTGCGGCCATCGGGCGTGCCCGGCCAGACCCGGCTCACCGTGCTCGTCGAGACGAGCTATGCCGAGTGGGGGCGCTGGCACGACACCACGACCGGCCACCGCGGTTCCGAGTACCGCGCGGAGAAGGCGCGCCGGGCGCAGCAAGCCTTGGGAGAGGTCGAGGAAGCCACAGGCCCGCTCCACGAACCGCGCATCGTCGACGTGTGGACGCCGCTGACCATGCGCGACTGGGTGGGCGCGCCCGCAGGCTGCACCTACGGCGTCAAGCATTCGTCGCGTGACGGTCTGGACTTCCTGGTGTTGTCCCGTCCGCCGCTTCCCGGCCTGTTTCTCGTCGGGCAGAACGCCATCGCGCCCGGATTGCTCGGTGTGAGCATGGGCGTCCTGCGCGTGGCCGCGGCCATCGCCGGCAGGCAGCCGCTGGCCGAGTTGATGGCGCGCGCCCGCAAGGAAGCTGGCGCATGAGGGTGCTGCCGGTCGAAACCATCGCCGAGATGGTGGCCTGGCGCGGCCGCCGGCACTGGGTCATCGGCTCGGGCGACGAGCAGATAGCCGCCGCCATGAAGCGCATGTACCAGCGCGGGCGCATCGGCCCGCTGTGCGAGCTCCTGGTGCCGTGATGTCGCCG
>PNBO01000039.1 GCA_003136095.1 Myxococcales bacterium | reverse complement strand
GAAACCCTTCCCCTCCGGCCTCTGTGCCCTCTGTGTCCTCTGTGGTGAACTATCCGAAGAACGCTAGGGCCGTGTTGGCTACCGTCCGCATCTGGAGGAAGATCGCGTGGATAGACGAAGCTAACGGGCCTGGACCGGCTACCTCCTTCGTGGTCGAACCCCTTCCATGACAATGAGCTCCATCGCCACGCACATCCTCGCCTTCGTCCGCCGTCTTTGGTCTAGGTTTGCCCCGCTCCCGGTCGTCGTGGAGCCACTCAGAGTCGCCGCCGACCTCTGCTGCCGCTCACGACGCGAGCTCGTCCTCGAGAATGCCATCCTTCGCCACCAGCTTGGTGTCCTCCATCGTCGCTTAGCCAGGCCGCGTATGGGTCCAGGAGATCGACTTCGACTTCTCCTCGGCGCGGCCCTGCTGCCAGCGTGGCGCCAGGCCATCCTTGTCGTGCAACCGGAGACGGTTCTCAGGTGGCATCGATCCGGCTACCGCAGAGCCGCGTGATCGCCGGTCTTCTTGACGGACGAGATGGGTAGCCAGCACGGCCATCGACGACGTCGGCAAGCACCGGCGCAAAGGAGACAAGAAGTATCTCCGCTAGGCAGGCGGCTGCGCTGTGCGGACGAGCCGTTTCGTCTCGTAGCCCTGCGCGGCCAGGCGCGCGACGATGGCGTCGTAGACCTGGGAATCCATCGTTGGCGTGCGACTGAGGATCCACAGATAGTCCCGGCTGGGATGGCCGACGACCGCGAATTCGTAGTTGGCCCCGAGGTCGACGATCCAGTAGTCGCCCCAGAAGGGCCGGAAGAAACTCACCTCGAGCTTGGCGTTCGAGGCCTTGTCGACGACGCGGGCGCGGCCGCGCGCGGATTTCTCGGGACCGTCCACCGAGCCCTGCCGGCAGCGATTGAGAACGTCGATGTCGCCGTCGCTGCGCGCGGCGTAGGTCGCGGTGCTCGCCGTGCAGCCGCGCTGGAAGCTTTGCGGGAAGTTGGCGATCTCGTACCAATCGCCGGTGTAGCGCGACAGATCCACGTGGCCGACCGTGCGCACCTCGGGCAGGTGCAGGCGCTTGGTCGTGCTGGTCGTGCACGCCACGGCCAAGAGCCCAAACACCAGCGGGGGCAGAAGTTTCATGGTGGCTTCTCCTGCGCTAGGCAATAGCACAGGATCGCAATGGCTGCCTCTCCCGCGACCTCCGCTACCCCGGCGCGATCTCGACGAAGCTCACGCCGTCGGCATCGCCCGGCGCAATGGGCGCGCTCCGCCACGGGCCGTCCTCGCCAAAGCGGTATTCGATGGTCGGCAACCGCTCTGGACAACGTAGATCGAAGAGAAAGCCGTTGACCGGGCGTTCGGGATGGTTGCTCGAGCACCGAACGCGGGCATCGGCCGGCCTGCCCCGGCCCGTGCCGCCATGAATGACGCCCTGGATCTCGCGGATGCCCTCGCACGGGGAGGTGAGGTAATTCGTCCCGGGATGGATGTCGAGGGTGTAGGAGCGACTCTCGCAGGCGGTGGCGTGCACGTCCACCCTCACGCCCTGGCTCGGCCGCAGGTTCTCGACGACGCAGGGATTGGTCGAGGATTCGCAGCCCGTCACTTCCGTCCTCTCGTCGTCGGGGATAGCTGCCCGGACGTAGACCCCGTGCCCGGGGTTGCCCTGAACCGCGACCTCCAGACTCGCCTTGATTTCGGGCTCGGGCTCGCGGCAGGTCGGATGCAGGCACAGGAACGGAGGATCACCGTGCGCGGGCACGGGTACGTCGATCTCGAAGTGCCAGCCCTTCCCCTCCGCGCTGACGTGCACGCTCTCGGCATCCGGCAAATCCTGGAAACGAAAACGGCAAGCGCGGTCAAAACGCGCGTTGTCCATGATGTCACCCTCGCCGGCCGTTCCCAGAGTGACGGACTCCATGGGGCATTTTTGCCCGGGAACCAGCCCGAATCCACCCGAGAGGCTGGCGGCCGGCTCTAGGATCACCACCAAGCCTTGCCGGGGCGCCGCGACGTCGCGCAGGACCAGATGGCGTTTCCCAGCAGCCCTGAACGTGATCTCGTAGTTGCGGCCGGGAACCAGGCCTTCGACGGCGAACCCGCCTTGCTTGTCGCATTCGGTGACTCCCGCTTGCTGGCCCGTGCTCGGCACATGGACGTAGACGGTGACGCCCGCACACGCCTTGTCGCATCCCTCGACCCGGCCCGCGATGGATACCCCCTCCGCCAAGACCAGCACGACCTCGCGGCTCTCGTCCGCCGCCAGCCCCTTGACCTCCGCCAGCGCGACCTGGTCGCCCGAGCTGGCCACGATGCTGTAGCTCCCGACCGGGAGGTTGATTTCGAACACTCCCCCATCGTCGATGCGTGGTTCGTAGGTACGCGCCAAATCCTCGACCTCGATCGTCAGGTCTTCCAGCGCGGCCGCGCTGCCGACGACGCGGCCGTGGATGCGGGCCATGGCGAACGTACCGTGGGGCGCGGCTGCCGAGGTTGGTTCCGGCTCGGCCGCCAGGGCCTGGCTGGGGCCGAGCCGCGGCGTCGCGCTGGTGGGCGGTGCGACGGTTTCCGCGGGTGAGGCTGACTGCCCCGGCATCCTGGGGTGCCGCGCGCGTAGCGCCTCGATTCCGGTCATGATGACCGATGCCGCTGCGACGGATACGGCCAATCTGGCGGCGAGCGTGGGCATGGGTCCCGATCGCTCAGACAACCGTGGCCGCGGCGGGTTCCCGGCAAATGGCATAAGATGGAACCATGGCCGCGCGGGTTCCCATCCGATTCGACGCCTGGTATCGCGTGCTGTCGAGCATGCTTTTTCTGCCGCCTTCGGCCTCGTACGTGGAAGTCGCGGACGGGCAGGTGCACGCGCGCATGGGCTGGGGATTTCGGACCAGCTTCCCGCAGGCCGCCGTCGTGGGGACCTCGACGCTGGATAGCCAGCCACTGAGCCGCGGGGTGCACGGCTGGGCCGGTCGCTGGCTGGTCAACGGCGCGGGCGACGGGATCGTGGTGATCGATCTCGAACCCACCCAGCGCGCCTGGGTCATGGGCTTCCCCGTGCGCCTGCGTCAACTGATGGTCAGCGTGGAGAATCCCCCGGAGCTGCGCAGAATATTGCGCCACTCTCCTCAGCCATGACGACTTAGAACCACAAGGTGGGGTTCTGACTCTGTCCGGCATCGCTTTTCCAGCTCCGGCACCGCAGGAGAGAACTATGTCGCATTTCGATTCTTGCCGATGGCTGTTCCTGGCCGCCGGTCTCGCGCTCGTCGCGCCCGCGTGCAATTCCTCCAAGGGCGGCGGCGGCGCGAGTGGCGGCAGCGGCGGATCGTCTACCGGTACCGGCGGCTCGGGCGGCGCCACGGCGACCGGCGACTCGACGACCAAGGTGGACGCGGGCGCGGCTGGCAGCGGGGGTGCGACGGGCACGGGGGGCACGACCCGAACCGGGGGCGCGACGGGCACGGGGGGCGCGACCGGAACCGGCGGCACGGCGGGAACGGGCGGCACGGTAGGGACTGGCGGCACGATGGGAACCGGAGGCGCGGCCGTGGATGCCGGGCCGCCTGGCTCGTGCATGTCCGATCTGACGACGCGGATTCGCGTGACCGAAACCGACCTGGGCGTGGCCTACGCCTACAACGAGGTCGACAACAACGGCGCCGCGCTCGGACTCACGCCGCTCGCCATCTCGCCCCTGCCCGCCGGCGGCTCGCGCGTGGCCTTCCTGGGCAAGAGCGACAATCTCGTTCACGTCGTCACCCTCGACGCCGGCGATCAGGTGGTGGCCGGCACGCTGGTCGGGCTGCCCGGCTACGACGTGCAAGACATCTACGCCGACGCCGGCGGCGGGGTCTTGCTCATCAGCCGGACCGCGCTCGGTGGGGCGGCCAACAACAACTGCGGCGACATCAACAACCTATGCGGGCTGGTCGCCAACTATCCAACCGCGGCTTCCTGCTACGACATGTACATGGTGCGCTTCGACGGCACGACGGAAACCTGGGCCACCAAGCTGACGGACACGACGGCCACGCTGCCGGCCTACGGCACCAGCGCCACCAGCGGCGGCAACGTCATCTTCATCTGGTCCGAGTACGCACACAACGGCCGCATCGCCTTCGATGGGTCCAACTTCGCCGGCTACTTTGGCGCCGCTATCACCGTTCCCGGTCAGGCCTGCGTGGGTTCCAGCACGTTGACCAACGGCGTGAATATCCACCAAGGCGACCGCATGAAGGTGGTGAGCGCGAGTGGTGCCCTGCAAGCCTCCGGCTTCAACTGGGGATGCAGCCACAGCGGCTTCGAACGCGTGGTGTGGGATCCCCTGGCGAAGAAGCTCGTCACGGTCTGCAAGAACGACGCGGCCACCGGCGGCAAGTCCGGCCGGCTCGCCTTCGCACCCAACACCACGACGATCTACCCCATCGATCTCAGCTACTCGAACTTCGGCAACGTGATGATGGCCAGCGGCGGCGGCTACTGGCTCATCACCAGCGACATTCGCGCGGGCCAGACCGCGGATGCCAACGGGCTCGCGGACATTCACCTCCTGCACGTGGCCAGCACCAGCGCGCCCACCCCCGACAATGACCATTTGCTCGTGAGCGACAGCAGCAACGACCGCGCGCCCCACCTGGCGGCCTATGGCGGCACCATGCTCCTGGCCGCATGGGAGGAATCGACCGCGACCGGCGATCTCGCGCAGAAGGACACCAAGCGCCAGATGGTCCTGCAGGTTCTCGACAGCACCACCGGCGCCGCGCCCGCTGGTTCCACGACCGCCTCGGCGGGCCCGCTGCCGCTGCCCACGACCCTCAACGTGCTGGGCAGCCGCTACCAGGACTTCCGCGCCTTCCCCGACGGGAGTGTGGCCTACCCGGCACCCAGCACCGGCAACAAGATCAAGATCCTGCGCGTTCTGCCTTGCTCCTAGAGGGTAGCTCCAGAGATCACAAGGCAGCCCTCAGTCGCCGCCCACCGCCAACAGCACCTTGCCCATCGGACCGGCGGCCAGGCGCTCGAAGGCCTCGGGCAGTCGGGCGAAGGGCAGGACGCTGTCGACCAGCGGGCGCGCGCCAGTGCGTGCGAGCAGGGCCAGCACCTCGAGCCAGGCGGCACGGCCTTCGGAACTGCCGTAGGCGCCGACCGCGACGCCGCCCATGCGAATGCGGCGGAAGAACAGGGTGGCGGTGTTGAAGCTGGGCACGGGGCCCGCGAGTCGACCAACCAGGCTCACCCTGCCCTCGTCGCCCAGGGTTTCGATGACCTCGGGCAAAAGCGGACCGCCGATGTTGTCGACGGCCAGGTCGACTCCGCGTGGAGCAATTGACCGCTTGAGCGCCAGCCGCCACTCCGGCTCGCTCGGATCGAGGCACTGACTTGCACCGAGCTGGAGCAGGCGGGCTCGCTTCGGTTCGCTGCGCGAGAGCGCGATGACGGTGTGGCCGAGCGCCGCCGAGAGTTGCACCGCGGCGACCCCGACCCCGCCGGAAGCGCCGGTTACCAGCACCACCGAGGATGACGGCAGCGTGCCCCACATGGTCAGGGCCTGGTACGCGGTGAGGTAAACCAGGGTCGCGCCCGCGGCTTCGGTGGCGCTCCAGCCCGGCGGAATCTCGGCCAAGCTCTCGATCGGCACCGCGACCCGTTCCGCAAAGGTCCCGTGGCGCTCGACCCCGACCGCGCCGCGCAGGAGCAATCGGCGATCACCCGCGGCAATCCCACTGACGCCGGGGCCGACCGCAACCACGGTGCCGATGCCATCGCGGCCTAGGATATGCGGCAAGGGTGGCTTGGCCGGATACTGCTTTTCGGCCAGGTAACGATCGGCGGGATTCAGCCCGGCGTAGTGGATTTGCAGCACGACTTCACCCGCCCCTGCCGTGGGTTCGGGAACCTCGGCAAGCCGCATCGAAGCCACGCCTGAAAATTGATCGAGAAGCCACGCCCGCATTCGTCAAGCATGGCCTGCGTTGCGGGAGGAGCAAGGGTCCATGTTGCCCGCCCGGGTTGTCGCCTACGTGCGGTACCGAGATCGCGAACAGGCGATGGCCTTGGTCGGCGCGACCAAAGAGGATCTCAATATCGCCGTAGCCCAAATAAGCGGGTGTGAAGCCCGGAAGACCCAACTCGAGGTGCAGGGCAACGGCTGCGGCCACCAGGAGACCCTCGTGCTGACGCCGCGGGTCGCGGAAGAGCTCCCGGGAGGCTCTCTTGCCGACGCAATGTTGCCGGAGATTCCCTCCCGGAGGGGCATCTGCAGCCGCTTTGCACGAAAAAAAGCCGCGACAAAGTGGCTCCGTGCTGCGGCGCAAGGGAAGAAAGGCCGGGCCAGGGCTCTCCGTCAGGATGAAGCACGGTCCGGACCTCGCCCCCTCTGGTTGACTTGTGCACCACTTCTGCTCATTCTGCGCTAGAGTCGCCGGTCGGAAAGCGACAAGGACTTTCAAGATGAGGTCAAGCCTATGCGTTCCCTAAAGACAATGTTGTTCTTGATACCCGCGGTTCTGGTGTCGTTGCCGGGGCCCGCTTCTGCGGCCAACAGACAAGCCAAGGAGCGCGCCGCCAAGAAAGCCTGCCTGGCCGGCGACCCGGCCAAAGGCGTGGAAATCCTGGCCGAGCTCTATGTCGACACAAATGACCTCACTTACATCTTCAACCAGGGACGATGCTTCGAGCAGAACCGCAAATACGAAGATGCCATCGGCCGTTTCCGCGAATACCTGGTCAAGGGTGGAAGCCTCACGGCTGAAGAAAAGGCCGTGGCGCAAAAACGCATCGAGGCCTGCGAATCCTATCTCCCCAAAAACGAGCCCGCTCCTACGGTCGTTTCGCCGCCGCCTCCCGTCGTTTCGACACCTGTCGTGCAGGCACCGCCAGCCCAGGCCCCCATCTCGCCGGAGGTCGCAGCCGTTGCCCAGCAACCACAGCCACTCGACGACAAGGCGGGCTCGGGACTGCGCATCGCCGGCATCACCGTGGCATCCGTTGGTGCTGCCGCTTTGATCACCGGAGTGGTCTTGAATCTCAAGGTCAACAGCATGTCGAGCGATCTCCAGAAACCCGACAATTTCAACCGCGACACCGATTCCTCGCGCAAGGACTACAAGACCCTCGGCTGGGTCAGCTACGGCGTGGGCGCGGCCTGCGTCGCTGGGGGGTCGTTGCTCTACTTCCTCGGCCGGCGCTCCGGCCGAAATCCTGTACCGAGCGTTGCCCTGCTACCGAACGTCGCGCCTGACATGGCCGGTGCCGTGCTGACAGGAGCTTTCTGATGCTGTCCTCTGGTATTTCCTCCCACCCTTTGCGCTGCCGGCACGGCCTGGCGGTTCTCCTTTCCCTTCTTGCCTGCGGATGCTTCACAGATCCGAAGGTCGACCCTACCCAAATCCGCCACTGCAAGGACGACAAGAGCTGCCCCTGGGGATCCATTTGCGGGACGAACGGCATCTGCTGCGAATCGGCGGACGGCAAGACCTGCAAAGTTCCGCCCCCTTCTGGTGGCCTCGATGCGACCGCAATCGATACCAACACGAGTTACGACCTGGGCTACGACATCTCGATTCGAGAGACCGGCACCGGGGGCGCGCCGGGATTGGACGCCAGTATCGACACGGGTACCGATCTTCCGCTACCTGGTCCCGAGGCGGGAACCGGTGGGATACCAGGAACCGGGGGGATGCCAGGAACCGGCGGAATGGGTGTCATCGATGCACCTGGCCTAGACACCGTGGACGCGCCGCTAACTGAAGCCGGCGGAATCCCTGGAACCGGAGGCGCTGGCGGAACGAAAGGCTCAGGCGGCGCTGGCGGGTCTACCGGAGGCGCGCCTGGCAGCGGCGGCGTCGTTGGCACTGGCGGCCTCGTGGGCACGGGCGGCGTGGTTGGCACTGGCGGCATTACGGGCACGGGCGGCACAACTACTACTTGCCAGCCGAAGGCGCGAGATTGTACATCGTCCCTGGATAACGACTGCAACGGCACGCCCGACAACCAGGAGACTGCCTACTGCGCATGCCCCGTGAGCCAGGTCCGCGCCTGCCAAGCGCACCCCGGCTACGACGGAGTGGGAATATGCAAGGCCGGCAGTCAGACCTGCGCGGCGAGCAGCGACAAGACCACCAGCAGTTGGGGCGCCTGTAGCGGCTCCGTTGGTCCAGGTACACGCAATTGCACATCGTCCGTGGACAATGACTGCAATGGGACGCCTGATAGCCAGGAAACGACCTACTGCCAGTGTACCGCGGGAAACACTCAGTCATGCCTTCCAGCGAACATGTGCACGGCCGGCAACCATACTTGCGCCGCCAGCAGCGACAACACCACCACCGGTTGGGGCCCTTGTACCGGATACACCGGCCCTACTAGTCAATATAGGGACGCTGACGGAGACGGCTACGGCAATCCCGCGGCGCCTGCCCAGGTTTGCCCCGGGACCACGGGCTATGCAAGCAACAGCGACGACTGTGACGACAACAACCCTGCCTTCAAGCCCGGGGTTTCCATCTGTGGTCTCATCACCCAGAAGAAGACGTGCAATTCCGGCGGGGGCGGCACGCCAGTGGTAACAGACTGTCCGCAGGGATGTATCAACGGAAACTGTCGCACCGATGGAACCATCGGGCTTCCAGGATATGTCTCTTGCGTCAACTCCTCGCGATGTCTCACGGGAGATGGATGCATGATGGACGATCCATCTGGAGGCTGCGGCACAGGGGGAGGCTCGATGCCTTACATCTTCTGTGACGGGCCCAATGACTGTCCTGGGCAGGTATGCGTGATTCTCTACTCTCGCGCGTTGAACGAGTCCAAGTGCTACGCTAGCCAGCCGGCGGACGATGGCACCAACAGCTATAATCTGATCTGCGATCCCCTGGCCAGCACCTGCACTCCACCACTTCTATGCACGAAGGTGGGCCGCTACCCCCTTTACCAGTGTCAGTAACAGGATATCGGGTTGGCTCTTCCAATGCGCTCGCCGTCCTTGCCCCGCGGCCGAGGGTGGTAACGAAATTCTGCCGAGAACACCGCCAGCATTGTGACGGCACGGCTAGGCGACTAGAAACACAGCCGCCACGGAACCCTTTCGGATCCCGTGGCCATTGCAGCTTCGACCAGTAGCGACGAGGCTACTTGCAGACGAACGTGGTGACGGTCGTGCCGGCGAGTGATGCCGTGAAGGCGCCGCCGGTCACGGTGACCGCGGTCCCGGCCGCGAGGTTGGCGCTCGACGACGTCACGTTCGGCGTGCACGAGGCTGGCGCGGTCCCGCCGGCGATGGTAATCGGGACGGTGGCGGCCGCGGTACCCTTGTTGATGGCCACCACGACGACGGTGCCGTCCGTACCTTTGAAAGCCGAGAGAAGGAGATTCGTGTTGGAGTTTCCGGTAACGTCCACCATGACGTAGCCCGGCCGTACGAACTTGCTGTAGTTACCAATCGTCCAGTGGCGTTTGGTATCGGTTGAGCCAAGCACCACACCCTCGTTGTCGCTGGTCTGCGAGTACCACCAATAGAGCCAGGCCGAAGCCTGGCCAACGACGAGCGCCCCGTGAATCCACCCTGCAACCGCGACGCCGTTGTTGATGTCGCTCGACGGCCCTTGCTCAGGCCACCACTTCACTCCGGACATTTCCGTCTGCCAAATCTCTTTGTTGCGCTTTCCACCATTGACGTCGCTAGGCCAGGCGTACGCCAGCTGCGCATCGTATTGGTGCGTCCCTATGATGTCGAAAGCGGCCCACGCCGCCGAATCGGCAGCCATGTAGTGACCGTAGTCATAGCCGTTCCCCTGGGTGCACTTGCTGGCGCACTTGGCGGCAGTGGCGCTGTCGATAGCCATCCCGAAGCATCCACACCCCAGCGGGTCTGAGCTGTTCTTTCCACCCGGATCGGGCCCGGCAGAAATGTTGGACCAAAGGTGGAGCCATTCCGACGTTTCAGGCGCGATAACCTTGGCACCCGCTTGTTGGATCTTCGGCCCTGCCACCTTAAGAAACGCCACCATCTCCTTGGCGGTATAGAGCATGGTGCTGTAGGTGCCGTTGCATGGGTCGTTGGTGCCACATGACGCAAATTCAGGTTCGTTCGATACCGACATTGCGTACAGGCCCTGGCTCTTCGCAAAGTTGGCCAGGGTCGTCGACCATGAGTCGTAGCAGCTCGTAAGCAGGTGCCCACCGTTGTTCTCGCTGCCGTTGTCCTTGCAACTGGCGGGCGCGGTCCAAGCTGACCCGATTACCTTGCTTGCGCCACTCACCTTACTGCCCGAAAGGCCACCACTCGAAGTCATTCCGACACGAACGATGGAGAGGCCGATCCCGGTGCCGCTGGTGCTGTAGAGATCCGCGGGAACGGATCCACCGCCCAAGGCAGTGTTGAGCCCAAACCCCTCGATCGTCTGCTCTGTCTGATCGAGCTGCACCGTCACGCCAGTCGGGGTGCCACCGCCCGCGCCCGTCGTGCCGCCGGC
>PNBO01000143.1 GCA_003136095.1 Myxococcales bacterium | reverse complement strand
GGCGCCTCGGCACGCAACCAGAGCTTCGCTTACTCCCGTCGAAACTGTTTCGCCCCCTTTCGGTCGTTTGCCCGTGAGTATAGCCGTGACGCCGGCCGCGGGCCATGCGCCTGGAAGGATGTTACCCTGTCAGGCCATGTTCATGGTGATCGTGGCCGCCGCGCCGTCGCTGGTTTTGCTCACCTATTTCTATCTGCGCGATCGCTACGAGCGCGAGCCCATCGGCCACCTGGTCGCCGCGTATCTGCTGGGCGCGTTCGCCATGTTCGCGGCGCAGGGGATCGACGCGACCGTCGCGGACTGGGTTTCGTCCGACTGGCTCCACACCGGCGGCGAAACCGCGCGCTTCTTCGACGCCTTCGTGCTGGCCGGCGCGGTGGAGGAGATCGCCAAGTGGGTGGTGCTCTTCGCCGCGGTCTACGCCTGGCGCGAGTTCGACGAGCCGCTCGACGGCCTCCTCTACGGCGTGGCCATCGCGCTCGGCTTCGCCACCCTCGAGAACCTCCTCTTTCTTGCGAGCCGCGGCCTGGCCATCGCTTGGCAGCGGGCGATCTTCGCCGTGCCGGCGCACGCGCTCTTTGGCGGATGCATGGGCTACTACGCTGGTCGCGCCAAGTTCGCACCCGCCGACCCGGGCAGGTCCTGGCGCTTCTGGCTCGCCGTTGCGCTTTCTCTCGTAGTGCCCATCGCCTTTCACGGGGCCTACGACTTCGCGCTCCTGCACGGGCTCGGCTGGCAGGTGTGGACCGCGGTCAGCCTGCTCTCTCTGACCTTCTGGATCTTCGTGTTGCGCCGAGTGAAAAGCGCGCAACGGGCCTCGCCCTACCGGCCAAAGACCATGATGCCGACCGATTTCCAGGCGCTCCGGCGCGGGAAATAGGTGGTACCATCGCCTCATGTCGAGGCGAGATGGACTCTCTACGTTTGGCATTGGGCTCCTCGTCGCGTTGCCGCTGCTTGGACTTTCCTGCGCCAAGAAGCCGGCCCCTGGCGTTTCGGGCAGCCCCGAATTCGACCAGAAGTGGGCCGAGCTCGCCCAGGCGGGCATCGAGGTCGCCTATATCGAGGACGATCGCGGCGAAGGCCTGATGGGGAACGTGCGCCGCGCCTCGCGGGTCAAGGCCGAGCCGCCGGCGGGGGCGCCTTCCGAGGCGGCAGCCGGGAATCCGGGAGGCCTACCCGCTCAACCGCCTGGCGAGCAGGTGCAGCGGATCATCCGCGGCAACCTCATGGCGGTGCGTGGCTGTTTCATGAGCATGGCGCGCACGGGCCAGGCCCGCTCGGGCAAGGCCATCGTCAGCTTTACCATCGGCGCCGACGGCAGGGCCGCCGGCTTGAAGGTGGACGCGCCGTCCTTTGTCGACACACCACTCCCCGGCTGTGTTACCGCGCAGATCTCGCACTGGGAATTCCCCAAGTCCCAGCGCGGTGGCGGCCAGGTCAGCTATCCCTTCGTGTTCGTGGGCGGATAGCAGGCAGGGCGGGAGCGTCCATCCCGCCCATCCCCGGTTTCACCCATCCGCTACTTGATCGCGTCGGCATAGCCGGGCTTTGCCCGGCGGAACCAGAGCGCGGGAGGGCGAGAGAACCCTCCCAGGGTTCCCTACTTAGTTGTCCTGTCTTCGAGGTAGAAGACGGTGATGGCGAGGCAGTGGAACGCCTCGTCCGACGATTGCGTCACGATGGTGTCCACGACCTGGCACTGCGGATGTTCGCGGATCCACAGCGTCACCTTTTCGCCCAGGTTCTCCCGCTCCTGCGCCATGGTGGCGGAGAAGATCTTGACTCCGTTGAAGCGTGCCGTTGTGTGCGTCTGACTTTGGGCCATCGTCTTGATTCCTCCTCTCCGGACTTCCTGCTCGAACTTCAGAGCGCGGTCGAAATCCGACCCTCCTCCTTGCCAGCCGCGGTGCCGGAGCGTTCCGCGTTTTGTCCTACCCCAATGCTCTAGCTACTTCGTATAGCAGCCCTTCCGCCCTTTCGACAATGCCTACCGCTCAACGATCGTCGGTGTAGCGGTGCGGCGGAGAGGGTCATCGCGCCGTGTGGCCAAGCTCTTGGCGCAGATCGAGGTGTTCGAGCGACAGAGCGAACGCGAGGAGGTCGTCCAGCGCGGCCTGTCCTTCCTCCTCGGCCACGGCGCGCCCCACGCGCAACAGATCCCCGCATACCAGCAAGGCCAGCCGCGTCGCCACGCGGGAGAGGCCCCGGCCCCAGATGCTCAGGTTCAAGTTGTCGTACTTCTTCTTGATGGTCTGCGCTGCCGCCAGGATGCGGGACCGCGCCTCGGCGCCCAGCGCGGTGATGGCGCGGGAGGCGTCCACCGCCGCCTGTCCCTGCACCGGGCCGGCGGCATTGACCAGGGCCAAGGCGGCTACGAAGTAGGGCCGCATCTGTCCGCCCGAGCGCGCGGAGCCGGCGAGCCGGCCGGGAGCACAGAGGCCCGCGGCCCGGCCCAGGCGGAACCCCAGCTCGACGGTGTCGTCGCTGGCGAGCAGCGTCTCCCCACACAGGAGCGTGGGCGGTCGGAGATCGGCCATGCGCGCGTCATTGCCCAGGACCGGCAGGCTGATGATGGCCTCGGGGACCCGCACCTGGAAGAGCCTGCAAGCGTACTGCAGGACCGCGCGAAAGGCCGCTGGCTGCCGCGCTGTGGGCACGGGCGAGTCGCTCTCGATGAGCCCGAGCTCGTAGCGTTGGAAGGGCTTGAGCACCGCGGTTTCGACCAGCGCGGTCGCCAGGACCTCGAGGTCGCCGTCCTCGGGGCGGTAGCCGACCCGCGCCGGCACGTTGGCGGGCAGGGGGCACGCGATCTGGCGCAGGATGCGCGGCCGCCCGTTCTCGGCCAGGGTGCGCACGGAATCATCGGCCAGCCCGCGCAGCACCATGGCGGCGGCGATGACTCCGACGGCGTCCTTCTGTTCCTGCTGCTCGAACAGCGCCAGCAGCTTGCCGGCGGGCTCGGGCTCGCTCGGGTGGAGCTGCCACTCGGCGGCCAGGGCGCGGGCGGTCTCGCGCCAGCGAGTGGGATCCTCCGCGTTGAGCTCGCCCGACTTGTGTACGCTGTCGAGATCCTTGGGCACCAGGCGCGCGGCCGTGTCGTAGGCGATGCGGGCCGAGGCCCGATCCGCGAGATCGTTTTCGTAGAGGGCTCCGAGCTCGAGCCACAGCCGCTGGCGCAGCGACGGCGAGCGCTCGCCGAGAGCGGACACCATCTGGCGCAGGAAGCGCTCGGCGCCTTGCGGATCGGGCTCGGGCAGCCGCGCGTAGGCTTCGAGCAGCAGGCCGACCGTTTCCGGCTGATCGGGATCGATGGTCAGGCTGCGTTCGAGATGACGGCGGACGGTCCGGGCATCGTCCTCGGTCGCCGCCACCCGCCCCAGCATGGTGTGCGCGGGGGCGAGGTCGGGATCGAGGGCCAAGGCGTGCTGGAGGCGCTCGCGCGCGGCTTCCGCCTTGTCGGGACCGTGGGCCACGAAGTCCGCCCAGCCGAGGTAGGCGTGGTACAGCGCCTGGTCTGGCCGCGTCCTGACCGCATCTTCGAACTTCGCCAGGGCTTCGTCGAAGTGCTCGGCTTGGAGCAACTGCATCGCCTCGCCGAAGGCCAGCTCGGCTCCCAGCGCGTCCGTCGGGGCACTGCGCGCGGTCACGAGGGACCGGTCGTAGTCGAAGCGCTCGACCGGGGTCGAGAGCACGCGGCCCGCCTCCGTGAAGGCCGCGCGCACGGCATCGAGGCGCGCCTTCTCGGCGGGGGGCAGCTCGACCGCGGCCATGGCCTGGTCGGAGAAGGTGGCAAGCTTCTCGCGCACTGCCGTTTGAATCTCCTCCGGCGTGGACTGCGCCGTGACTCCCAGGACGTCGTAGTGCGACTTGCCGTGGATCATCAGGTACTCGTGGAGCAGCCGCTGGCGCACATCCTGGTGCGCCATCACGATGGGGTGGACGCCCGAGCGGCGCGCGGGTTTGGCGCTGTAGCCGATCTCGATCGCGCCGGAATTCGATTCTTCGGTGGCCTGTGTCGGCGGCGCCGGCTCGATCGGCAGGGGCAGAACCTCGCTGGTGCGGATCTCCGAAAAGCTCACGTCCGGGGAATCCTGCAAGATGGCGTCGAACCGCGTGTTGAGCTCGGCCCCCAATTTCTCGAGAGAGAAGGACGAAACCAGCGGACTCGAGGACACCTCGCCCTCGTCCACCTGCGGGCCGAGCGCGGCCAAACCGGTTTCGACGAGCGTGTCGACCGCCGCGATGACCACGTGCGCGTCCTCGCGGAGCGAAAGGGCGCCAATCGTCGGGGCGTTGTCGATCACGGCGGAGACATCGCTGCCGAAGATCTCGTCGAACTGGTTCCGGTAGCGGTCGAAGCGCTGGGTGAGCTGCACCGGGCAGGCGCCGCTGTGGTCGAACCGCTTGACCAGCATCTCGGGCGTGGCGCCGCGATAGAGCCCGAGAAAGACCGTCTCCACGATGTCGAGCTCGTGCTCGAGGACACGTTCGCCGAAGGTGTCGCCGGGGGTGAACGAGTAGTCGCCCTCGTCCCAGCGCAAGCAGTCCGCGATGCGCTTGCGCGCCTGGGCCGCGAGGCACTGCAAGACCTCGTCCGGCGAAAGCCAGCCCAGCTCGACGAGCACGGCGCCCATCTTGTGGCCGCGTACCTTGGTTTCCGACAGGAGGTAGTTGAGCTGGCCTTCGTCGATGATGCCCTTGGCGCAAAGTAGCGTGCCGAGCGCCTCCTGGCGCAGGTTCGAGTCCGCCGCGACGACCTGCCCGTTGCGAACGTAGAAGTCCTTGCGGACCTTGCCGCGCACCAGGGAAAGCGTGCCGGTCGCGTTCGTTTCGGCTATGTCGAAGATCAAGCAGCCCACGTGCCGGTCGGCCAGCACCCCGGACCCGATGGGATTGGGCGGGCAGGCCGCTTCCGCGACGGGCGCCAGCGCCATGCGCAAGGTGCCCTTCATGGGGACTGGTTTGTCTTCCGGCTTCTCTTCGGAGGCCGCCGGTGGGGGCTCGGGCTGGCCGAAGCAGGCCAGAAGGGTTCGCATCAGATCATCGGCCCGCAAGGGCTTGGGCAGGAAGTAGCCGTGCACCTCGTCGACGAGGCTCTGGACCTGCGCGGGATCCTTGTAGACCCCGGACACGACGATGATGGGCACCTCTTTTCCGAAGGGCGCCTCGCGCACCGCCCGGCAGAAGGCGAAGCCGTCCATGGCGGGCATGAAGAGATCGGTGATGATGAGATCCGGGCGCTCGTCGACGAAGATGGCCAGCCCCTGCTGTCCGCTCGCGGCGTGCACCACGCTTGGTTCCAACCCGGCCAGCCGTTCGTCGGTGCAGATCAGGCGCTCCATCGATTTGCGGGCGATGGCGTCGTCTTCGACGAGGAGGATCTTCTTGGCCATTACGACGCGCGCGCCCTCCGCGTTGCCCGGCCGCTGGCGCTTCGTCGCCGGAGCTGATCACGCGAGCTGGACACCTTCGTCCTATCGATTGCGGGTGGGGACGGTTGCGGCCTTTGCCTTGGCGGGGTCGGGTTCCGCGAGCGCATCCGGCGCAGCCGCCGGTAGCGCCGCCTTGGCCTGGGGTGGGGGCGCCAGTCCCATCTTGGCTTTGAGCTCGGCGAGCGCATCGTCCGTGCTCGTGCTGCCCGCCTCGAGCGCCTTGAACTTCTGCTGCAAGGTGTCGCCGGTCAGCTCGTTGCCCAGCTCGGTGTGCGCCTCGGCCTCGGCCTCGATCTGATCCACCTTTTGCGACATGCGCTCGAAGGTGTCGAAGGCGCCGGTATCGGAGAGTCCGCCCATCGTGGTCTGGATGGTCTTCTGCGCCTCGGCGCGTTTCTGCCGCGCGATGAGGATGTTCTTCTTGCGCTTGGCTTCCTCGATCTTGTCGTTGAGCGCGCGGAGCTGGTCCTTCAGCTTGTCGACCGCGTCCTTCTGTAGCTGCGCCTGCTTGCTGAACTCGGCGAGCTGGCCCTCGTGCTCGGCCTTGCGCTTGAGCGCCTCGCGGGCCAGGTTCTCGTCGCCCGCGCGCACCGCCAGCATGGCCTTGCGCTCCCATTCCTGGCCGAGGTCGGCTTGCTCGTCGCGCTGCTTTTCCAGCCGTTTCTGGTCGGCGATGGAGAGCGCGACCTGCTTCTTCGCCTCGACGAGCTGGTTCTGCATGTCGAGGACGACCTGATTGAGCATCTTCTCCGGGTCTTCCGCCTTGGAGATGGCGTCGTTCAGGTTGGACTTGAACAGGGTGCCGATACGCGAAAAGATTCCCATGACGGTTTTTCCTCGATGGTTTGCCTGGGCTTAGGCCACGGCCCGGAACTTGGAGAGCACCGGATACTGCTTGCTGACCGCCATGCTGATGTCGTCGATGACGGCCTGGAACTCATTGAAATCTAGGTTTTCAAGCTCGAGCGCACCGCCAAGCACGACGGCATTGCCCTCGAGGCCAAAGGCGCAGTGAAAGAGCTCGGTGGTATTGAGCCGCAGCAGGGTTTCAAACAAGGCTTCGCGCCGCGCTGCGGGCACATCCATCATTTTGAGGCGGAACACCACGATGGGACCGGCCAGCGAAACCATCAGATTTTCCATGCCGTCCTCGCGGAGGCGCCAGATGTCACCGCCGAGATCCTCGTGATTGACGCCCATCTTCAGGAGATACGACTCGATGTCCTCACGCGTTTTCATGCGCAGAATCGCCTTTCGTCAGGAAATCGCCGACATCGGCGGTGGAGTGGCCTCCGAGCGTAAACGATTCCCGGCCCCGCCACAAACTCGTTTCCATGGCGCTTTGACTCAAAGCAGAAGGGGCCGCCGGGCAGCGCGCGCGTCGATGGGGTGCGGGCGGGGTTTTCGTTGTAACCTAGGCGGACCATCGTGGGCCCGGCCTCCGCCACCCGGCGGTTGAGCGGTTCGTCACAGGATTCGCTTGCGCCAGTTGAAGGAAGTCTGTTCATGTGGTACCCGAGAACGCCA
>PNBO01000263.1:44338-48413 GCA_003136095.1 Myxococcales bacterium | reverse complement strand
TGCCGCCGGAGCCGCCGCTGCTATTCCCGCCAGAACCGCCAGAGGTGTTGCCACCGGAGCCGCCCTTGGCACCCCCAGCCCCGGGACTGGTTCCCCCCGACTGCTGGCAGCCGAGGAACGGGGTCGAGAAAATGAGTCCGAAGGTCAACGGCAGAAACAGAGAGCGTGCTTTGCGGTGCATTCCAATTTCTCCTTCCGGTAGTGGGTGCCGGAGTCGAGCGCAATACGGCTTGATGGGGCGGACGCCCCGAAGACGCCTTCAAATTCGAGAAACTCCGGGAGCATAACAGTTCTCAGGTCCAAAACGAGCAGCGAAAAAAGCCAGACACACCATTTCACGGCCCGCTTGGCGCATGCTGACAAGAGCATATTCGCCTTCAAAGACGGCCGATAACGCTCCGTCGATGGGTTGGGGGCGCGCGGGCCGGCCTGCCGTCACTCTTCCTAGCCGCCCGCGACTCGGCGTGATCTCTGGCACTCGTACAGGGTGAGCTAGTACAGGTACATCAGGCGAATCCGGCCGCTGTACATGGCGTTGCTATACACCGGGACGCTCGCGTCGGAAGCCACGAAGTCGGCGCGCGCGTAGCCGAGCACGCCTTTGATCATGAGCTGGCGCGCCAGGTAGTATTGCAGCGCGAGGAAACCCTGAAGGTGCGCGGTGTAGTCCGGGCTCGGGCTACTGGGGGCGTAGAAGCTGTCGTTTTGCCAGGTGAAGTTGACACCCACGCCGAGCAGCCAGAGCGCACCCAGGCGAAGGTTGGCGAAGCCGCCCACGCTGGTCCGGGTGTAGGTGTCGGTAGCGCTGACAATACCGTTGTCCGCGGGGATGCTGTTTTGGGTGCCGATGGCGATGTTGCCACCGAACTCAGCACGCGGATCGACGACGAACTGCAAGGTCCCACCCACGCCCTTGCGGGTCCGCTTCATCTTGCTGTCTACCTGTTGGCCGAGGCTGGCGTCGAAGGATCCCGTGTCTCCAGTCGCCCTCTCGTACTCGGCCCCGACCTTCGCCTTCATCCATCCTTGGTCGAGGATCAAGGCCGGCCGGCCGCCGAGGTAGGTGTAACCCTGCGTGCTTGCGTCGTTTGTTCCCAGCTCGCCCAGGAGCTCGAAACGAAAGTTGTGGCTTGGATAGGCGTGGAACGCAAGGTACCCCACGCCTAGGCCCGCCGAGGGACGATCGTGCATCCAGTTCATCCCGTAGAAGTCCGGCGCATCGAGGCCACTTGGCGAATTCAGCCCGAAGTTCGAAGCGCCACGCCGTTCGAGAGTATTGATATCGAGGCCCATGCCCGTGTGGTACAGCTCCCAGGCCTCGAAGCGGCCGACCTTGATATCCCAGGCATTCCACTGCCCAAAGCGAATCCACAGATCATCCGTGTCGAAGGTGCCAGAGGTGGCGCAAATCGTGCCGGCCACCTGACACACGTTGCCGACCAGCTCGACCTGGCCCTGGATGAAAAAACTGCCATTGGTGTAGGTAGGGGTCACGCGGAGCACGGCGCGACCCTGCTGCAGCCACACCGCGGTGTTCGCCATCTTCTCACGCCTGATCTGTTCATTGCCGCTGTCGACCCAGAACGAACCGGACACCCCGACGCCCGACTTCGCCATGTACGGCCACTGCAAGCCGTGGAAGGAGGGCTCGAGCCACAGCGATCCTCCGTAGATGCCGCGCAGCCTGCCCGGGTACGAGCTCGGCCCGAGGTGCTCGACGTAGACGGGCGCGGGCTCGGTGGGCGGGGTGGAATCCACGACCGGTGGAATGGTCGTCTCCTGGGGAATCGACGGTTCGCTCGGGGCCGCTTCGGGCAAAGGCTCCTTGGGCGCCTCGGCCGCCGGCGCCTCGGCCGCCTTCGTCGATGTCTCCGCCGGCTTCGTCGCTGTCTCCGCCGCCTTCGTCGACGTGTCCGCGGGCGGGGCGGGCGGGGTGGGCGGAATCTCAGGTTGCGCAGGCGACGGCATCTCGTACGGCGTCGGGGACGACGTGCTCGGCTTCGTGCTGGAGCCCGAGGCCGACGAGCCGGAATCCGTCTTGGGCTTGGCGGCGGGCTTAGCCGCCTTGGCGGCGGGCTTGGCGCCCTTGGCGGGCTTGGCCGCGCCCAGCACGGAGCTCGGCACGAACAACGCCGTCGAGAGCAGAACGGCAGCGGCAATCCAGGGCATGCGGGAGGAGATTCTGGGGGTCATGGCGGTGCTATCCAACGCGAAAGCAACCGGCTGGTCAAGGCCGGTAATGGGTACAAGTCCTAGTTGACCGTGAAGGTGTCCGAGAGGGGCAGCTTGTCGGAGCTGCCGCCGACCATGACCTTGACCGAGCCCGATTCCACGGCCCAGGCGCTGCTGCCCGCGTCCCAGTACTTGAGATCCGACACCCGCACCGGAATGGTCACCGTCTGCTTGGCGCCGGCCGCGATCGACACGCGAGCGAAGCCTTTCAGCTCCTTGGCCGAGCGCTTCTTGGTGGTGCTGGGATAGGAGACGAAGAGCAAGACCACTTCGTCGCCCGCCACGCTGCCCGAGTTGGTCACGTCCACGCTGACGTTGACGATGCCGCCCTTGGTCACGGTCGAGCAGGGCACCACCAGGTTGCTGTAATCGAACTTCGTGTAGCTCAAACCGTAGCCGAAGGGATAGGTCGGCGTTTTGCCCGCGTTCTCGAAGTAGCGGTAGCCGAGGTAGTAGTCCATCGTGGTGGTGGTGCCGCTGTTGAAGGTCGGCCAGCCGTCGGTAGCCCAGGTNNGAAGTTGGCCTTGCCGAACAAGAGCTGGCCCATGGCGGTGCCCCCGGACATTCCGGGGTACCAGGCCATGATCAACGCCTGCACCGACGACAACCACTGCGACGTGTCGATGACGCTGCCGCCTTCCATGATCACGATGACGGGCTTGCCGGCCGCGGCCTTGACCGCGTCCTTCACCAACTGGTCCTGCACGCCGGTGTTGTTGCCGGCGCTGTTCGGCTTGCCATCGAGGGCAAAGATCGACCGGTCGCCGCTGCCGTTGTACTCCTCGCCCTCGTCGTAGGGGGTCAGCCCGACAACGACCACCACGGCGTCCTTACCCGAGGCGTCGGCGGCGCTGTTGCTGCACGTGACCGTGGCCGAGCCGGCGGCGGCCTTGATGCCGGCGCAGGGGCTGACCGCCTTGCTCGAATCGAAGCGCACGCGGCTCGAGCCCACATCGCCGATGCGCACGCCGTTGGCGAAATCGATGGTGCCGTTGTTGACGTCGTCGGCCCGGTTGTTGATGCCAGGACCCGTGGCCGCCCCGGTGTTGTCAACCGGCGCCCAGTAATCGAGCTTGGCGCCGATGACCGCGATACTGGAAATCGAGCTGGCCATCGGCAGAGCGTTGTTTTCGTTCTTGAGCAGGACCATCGACTTCACCGCCGCCTCTTGCGCAAGAGTCGTGTTGGGGTTCGTGATCGAACCGCCAGTAAAGGTCGCCGTGGAGGTCTTGAGGCCCTTGCCCTGATCGGCGTTGAACCGGTACTTCTGCTCCAGAATGCGCTTGGCCGCGGTCTGGAGCTGCGTGGACGTCACGCCCGAAGAGGTGCTGTCGATGGCATTGAAATCCCAGTTCCAAGGTAGCTCCATGTCGAGACCGGCGCTGATCGCGGCGGCACCCAGGCTGGCGCTGGGGCTGCCGCCGTTGCCACCCGGGATGGCCCACCAGTCAGACATCACGAAGCCTTGGAAACCAAAGTCGCTGCGCAAGATGTCGGTGAGGAGGTGCGCGTTCTGCGTGCAGTTGGTGCTATTCACCAGGTTCATTGCGGCCATGACGCAGGCCACGCCGCCGTCCTTGATGATCATCTCGAAGTGGCGCGAATAGATCTCGCGCAGGGTTTGTTCGTCCATCGAGGAGTTGTCGGTCGCTCGCTTGTTCTCGATGTTGTTGGCCGCATAGTGCTTCACGCAGGCCCCGACATATTGCTGGATGCCGGCCACGCTGGCCGTGCCCATGCGGCCGAGCAAGAAGCTGTCCTCGCCGTAGGTTTCCTGGGCGCGTCCCCACAGTGGGTGGCGCAGGATGTTCACCGTCGGTGCCAGCAACATCGTTTGGCTGGC
>PNBO01000263.1:0-44318 GCA_003136095.1 Myxococcales bacterium | reverse complement strand
GTTGTCCATTTGCCGGAAGATGTCGCTCCAGTTGCGCGACGTCGACGAGCCGGGATCGGTGCCGCGCATCTGCTGGGCCAGCTCGGCGCTCGACATGTTCGTAACCGTGTTGGCGGCCTTGGTTTGAAAAGTCGAGTGGTCGGTGGCCGAATAGCCCGGCATCTTCGCATCGGCCGGAAGGCTCGAGTCGGTACAAGCCGACTTGGCCGTGGTGGTGCCACCCGACCCACCGCCCGATCCGCCATTGCCGCCATCCGCACCGCCATTGCCGCCGCCCGAACCACCGCTGCCGCCACCCAAGCCGCCCGAGCTGTTGCCTCCCGAGCCACCGTTGCCGCCACCCGAGCCACCGGAGTTGTTGCCTCCCGAGCCTCCCAGGCTAATCCCGCCGGAGCCTCCTGAGTTGTTGCCTCCCGAGCCTCCCGAGCTGTTGCCACCCGCACCGCCCGAGCTGTTGCCGCCAGAGCCACCCGAGCTGTTGCCTCCCGAACCACCCGAGCTGTTACCACCCGAGCCGCCTGAGCTGTTACCTCCCGAGCCGCCTGAGCTGTTGCCTCCCGAGCCACCCGAGCTGTTACCACCCGCACCGCCCGATCCGTTGCCACCCGCGCCACCCGATGGTGCCTTGGCGGCAGGCCGGCAAGCGACCAGCGAGAAGCCAAGCAGGGCCGCGGTCAGGACCGTATGACGCAGAAGAACGGGTCGAGAATGGTCCATGTGATACTCCCAAACATTGGTGGCGGGCGCGCGGAGGAACCTTCAGATTCCCGGCCGCGATTCACGGTCGCGCGAGAGCCACTGGCGCGGCTGATGGCTGATGGAAGGTTGTAGCATACGCATGAACACGGCGGACGCTTGACCTGGGAAAGACGGACCATTTCGGCGAGATGCGCCCCCGGCTGGGTGACGTCCGCCACTCACGGATGACATGCTCCGTTGACGAAAGCGTGCGTGGATCGCACCATACTTGCGCTCGACGCAGTTTGACGCAGAAAGGTCGCACGATGAAAAACGGAAGAATCCTCGCTGGGGTCCTATTCTTGAGCGCCGCATACCTGGCCGCGTGTGCGCAGGACGGCGGCGGCGGGACGAAGGGCTCCGGCGGCTCCGGCGGCAGCACAACCACCGCGGGTGGCTCGGGCGGCAACGGCTACGGCGGCACGACTTCCTCGGGTGGCAACGGCTCGGGTGGAACTTCCGCGAAAGGCGGCTCCGGCGGCAACGGCTCGGGTGGGAGCACCGCCACCGGCGGCAGTGGCTCGGGCGGGACTTCCGCGAAGAGCGGCTCCGGCGGCAACGGCTCAGGCGGGAGCACCGCCACCGGCGGCAGCGGGTCCGGCGGCACTGCCGCGAAAGGCGGCTCAGGCGGTAATGGCACGGGCGGTGCTGGCACAGGCGGCGGAGGAGTGTGCATGAGTTGTGCGAGTGGCGGCAGTACCGGCACCGGTGGATCGGCCACCGGCGGCAACACCGGCACCGGCGGATCCGCCACCGGCGGCAGCACCGCGACCGGCGGATCCGCGACCGGCGGCAGCACCGGTACCGGCGGATCCGCGGCCGGCGGCAACACCGGCGGCCTGCCCGCGCTCAAGGTCAACGGCACCAAGCTGCAAGATCCGAACAACAAGACCATCATCCTGCGCGGCTCGTCGCTCATCGATATCGGCGCGCTGTACGCGTACAACGGCAACAGCGTTGCGGGGATCACCGCGCGCATGGACAAGCTGGCCACGGCCGGCGTGCAGGGCCACGTCGTGCGCTTCCCGGTGTATCCGAAGATCGACTACAACGCGGGAGGTTCGTACTGCTCAGACCTGCCCTACCCCGTCGGGGGCACCGGTTCGGCGAGCTGTACCGCGAAGTCACCCATGACCGCGGCCGACTATGTCAGCAAGGTGCTCAAGCCCGCGGTCGACTACGCCACTAGCAAGAACCTGTACGTCATCATCGATCACCACCAGATCGACGACGCCACGACGGGCAATTCGGCGGCCGACGCCACGACCTTCTGGACCGACATCGCGCCAAAGTTCGCGAGCTACAGCAACGTCCTCTACGAACCGTTCAATGAACCGATCGACGGCTCGAAGACCTGGGCCCAGCTCAAACCCAAAGTGCAAGGCTGGATCGACACCATCCGTAACGCCGGCACCTCGAACGTCATCATCGTTCCCTCCAATAGCTATTGCCAGCGACCCGGCGACGCCGCCAGCGACCCGCCCACCGACCCGAAGGGGAATCTCATGTACACGGCCCACATTTACCCGGGCAACTGGAACAGCACCTTCAAGACGCAGGTCTCGACGGCGGTCACCAAAGCCCCGGTGTTCATCACAGAATGGGGCTACATCCTGAACAGCAGTGATTCCGTGGCGGGAACGTCCAGTGCCACCTGGGGCACCGACCTGCAGACGCTGGTGGACGGCAATGGCGCGAGCTGGACAGCGTGGGTGACCGACAATGGCTGGACGCCGAACATTTTCTCGGACAGCGCGCTCACGCAACTCACCGACTTCGGCACGTTGGTGAAGAGCTGGCTCGCTGCCAAGGCGACCAGCGACTGGGTGCAGTAGCAGCCGCTGCTACGCCCGCGCCTCGCGTGCGGCTGTGCCCATGCTCTTGCCCTGGTAGTACCAGTCGCCCGGTTTCAATTTGCCGTTGGCTTTGGCGTAGTACGAATTCCAGTTGGCGAGCAATTCGGGCCGGGCCGCGGCAGGCAAAAGCACCGGCAGGGTGCTGAGCGGCGCCTGGCCGGTGCGCGCGCGCAGCTCGAGCGCCATCAGTCGCTGCGCCTCCAGCGTCTCGCCGGGCTCGGCCAGGCAGGCGATGAGTCCGGCCACCGACCACGGCTGCCCGCGCAGGGTTCGGATGGGGACGTCGGCTTTGGCGGTGTCACCCTCCACGCGCGAGGCGCGGCCCGTGATCATGCGCTGGACTTCATCCAAGACATTCGTGGGCACTTGGTCGGAGAGCCCCGACAGGGCACCCAGGGTTTCGGCGCTGCCCAGGTTCGCCGCCGCGAGCAGCACGTACGCGGCGTCGCTGTCTGGCCGGGCGGCGAGCGCGGTCAGAGCCGCCGCGTCGGCCGGGGCTCCTGCGATTGCGAGCGCGTCGACGAGCAGGTGGTCCACGTCCTCGCCTTTCTCCACGCGCGCCCGAACCTCGGCGAGAGCCGCCGCTGAACCCAGCGCGGTGGCCGCGAAGAGCAGGGCGTTGGCTCGCCGGGGCGTCCGCGCCTCGCGGGCCCACGCCAGTAGCATCTGCGTGTCGTGGTGGCCGTCGGTCCACGGCAGAGCCCGCGCCGCCTCCACGGCGATCTCGTCCTTGGGGTGATTGGCCAGCTCCCAGATCTGTTCGGACGAAAGCAGATTCCGTTCCACCAGCAGCGGCAGCAGCAAGCCGCACACCGCCGGATGCGCGGGCTTGAGAAAAACCTTGAGCAGCCAGTCGAGCAGGCTCGCGTCCGCGAGGGTGCGCAGCAGGGTCGCGCTGGTGTCGGGCAAGGGCTGCTTCTCGGCCGCGGCCTTGCCGAGAATCCCCATCATCATCTCGGCGCCGCGCGCCTCGCCCAGGTGGACCAGCGCCGCGCCCGCCGCCAGCCGGTCGTCCACGCTCTTGGCGACATCTGCCACGCGCAGGATCTCCGGGACGCGCTCCCGGCCTAGCCACTTGAGCGCAGTGACCTGCTTCCCCAAGTCGGCATCCGCGCTGTAGAGATCCGCGAGCCGGAAGAGCGGCTCGCTGAGCACGACGTGCAGCGTGCGCAGCTTCGCCTCGAGCCCCAAGAGCAACGTGCCCGCCGTGTGAAAGTCGAGCGCCGGCGCCTTGGGCGGCCGGGTCCGGCGCGGTGCGGATTCGGCAGCAGTCCTCGGCGCGGACGCCGTCTTCGTCTCCGGGGGAGAAGCCAGAACCAGATCCGGCGCGGGCGCGGCGACGAATGCCTCCGCCGCCGGAGCCAGCAAGGCCAGGGCCTTGTTGACGCCCTCGAGCTGGTCATGATCGGCCGGCCGGTCGGACTTGCCGATCAGCTCCACGCACGCGCGCAACTCGGAGATGCCCGAGGCGATGGTCTCGTCCTGGGCCTGCGGCGACAGCCCGGTCAAGGACTTGTCCAGCGCACCCAACGCCCGGCGCAACGCTGCCCCGACGGCGGGGGAGGTCCCACGCCGGCGCAGCAGCGGCCCGAGTAGCTTGCTGGCTTGCCGAACCTGATCCGAAGCCATGGAATCGTCGCTGGTCCCTGGCGACTACAGTGCCCTGAAATCCCGCGCGAAGCCAGGATTGCGCTCGGCCACGCGAGCACAGCGAAAGGCCGCGCCGTGTCGCCTGGTTCAGGCTATAAATGTGGGCTGCACGGAGGAGACACCGCCATGCGCAGAGCACAAAAGCTTCGGACCGTTTCCTTTTCGAGCGACGACCAGCCGCTGGCGGGACGCTTCGTGGAGGGGCACGTCGTGGCTGTCGCTCCTGGCGGCAAGGCGAGGTTTTGTGACGAAGCCGGGGTGGCGACCGAGGTGCGTGTCCCGCGCCATGTGGACAAGCGCTGGCTGGCAGCGGCCGTGGCTCTGGCGCCCGTACCGGCCATCGCGCTTCATCCGGACGACATCCCCTCGCCCGTGCTCTGGTGCGTTTTCTCCGCGCCGGAGCACGAACCGCTCGACGAGCACTTCCGCATCGATGCAAGAACCGTCGAGCTTTCAGCCAATGAATCGATTCAGATCCGCACCGGCAAATCCGTGATCACGGTGACGGCCGCCGGCGAGGTGCGCGTGCGCGGCAAGAACATCACCTCGCGTGCATCGAACCTGAACCGCATTCGCGGCGGCGCGGTCAAGATCAACTAACGGCCGCGATGGGCACCGCCATCAACCTCACCTCCTACGCCGTCGGCGAGCTGGCCGGCAAGGACGCCGAGGGCTTCCCCATGTTCGTGGCCGTGGTGAAGGGAACCTTCACCTGGCAAGCCGACGGGAGCGTGCAGGCCATCGCCCCGTGCCCGATCCAGGAAACCGATGAGTGGGCGGGCGAGCCGAGTGTCTCGGGGTTGCTTGCCGCCTCGGAGCTGACGCCGCCCAAACCGCGCGTCGACGTCTTGCTGCGGGGGGTGCTGACCGCGGCCGCGCCGTTTTCGGAGCTGGACGCTGGCCTGCGCGTGGGTGCGCGCTTGCAGAAGGTGGCGCGCGTGTTCGGAGCCCGCTACTGGTTGCCAGGGGTCGTGCACGACATGGTGCCGTCGAAGCCCTACCCGACGCAGGCGCTGCCCTTCGCCTGGGAGCTGGCCTTCGGCGGATCGGATGCGCAGGACACGCGCGCTACCGAGCCGCGCAATCCCGCGGGCAGCGGCGTGACCAAGCGGCCGGCCGAGCTGCAAGGCAAGCAAGCCCCGAGCTTCGAGGATCCGGCGAACCTCATCAAGTCGTCGAACGATCGGCCAGCCCCGCGTGGCTTTGGCCCCATCGCCGCCCACTGGCAACCGCGCTGCCTGCGCGCCGGCACCTACGACGAGGCCTGGCAGGCGACGCGCGCGCCCTTGCTACCCAAGGATTTCGATGCGGCCTACTGGAACGTGGCGCCCGAGGACCAGCGGCTACCCGACTACCAGCCGGGCGAGGAGGTGCGCCTGTTCAACCTGAGCCCGCGCGGCGTCGACTTCTTCCGCCTGCCGGAATTCGAGGTGCCGGTGACCTTCAGCTCGCGCGAGAAGATGTCCGAGACCTTCGCGCAGGTGGACACCATCATCATCGAGCCGGCCGGACAGCAATTCTCGCTGGTCGCGCGGGCCGTGTTCTCGCCGCGGCCCAATCTGCTGGCCATGGGCCAGGTGGTGGTGGGAACACCCACGCCCGCCTGCCTGCGCGCGCTCGGGGCCGGCAAGATCTACCGCGTCCCGCATCGCTTCAGGAGCGTCGGATGATCGCGGTTGCCGCCGCTGGCGCCATCACACCGGTCGGGCTGGGGCTCGTCGACTCGATAGCTTCCATCTACACGCGTGTGCAGTTGTTCGAGGATCTCGGCGCGCTGGATACCGACGGCGAGCCGCTCTCCGGGATGAAGATCCCCTTCGCGGACGGCATGACGGCCACCGAGCGGCTGGCGGCCATGGCGCTTTCCGTGATCGATGAATGCACCGCACGCATCGATGCGGCTTCGCAGCCCATCCCGCTGATTCTGTGCTGCCCCGAGGCCGGAACCGTCGCGCCGGATGCAGTGGATCTTCCCGCGCGGCTGCTGGCGGAGGTGACGGTGAAAGCGCCCGTACCCATCGATCGCGCACGCAGCCGGGTCATCGCACGCGGGCGCGCCGGCGCGCTGGAGGCGCTGGGTGCCGGGCTGGCCTTGCTGAAGGAAGCTTCCGTGCCGTACTGCCTGGTCGGTGGCGTGGATTCCCTCGTCGACGACGACCGCGTGCAGGCCCTGGCCGACGACCGACGGCTGCTCACCCCGACCAACAAGGACGGCTTCATTGCCGGCGAGGCCGGCGCCATGCTGCTTCTGACTCATCGACCCGGTCCCGACGCGCTGGCCACCTGGCTGGGCGCCGCCGCCGGCAACGAGGAAGCCACTCGCGGCAGTGACCGCCCCATCACCGGCGCGGGCATGCAGGAAGCGATGAGCAAGGCGCTTGCGCTGGCCAAGACGCCCTACGAGACGCTTGCCTGCCTGGCACACGACTTCTCGGGTGAGGAGCGGTATTTCGAGGAGCTGCTGCTCGCCAGCTCGCGCTTGGCCAAGGGAAACGCGAACAACACGGTCGAGATCCCGGCCCTGTCCGTGGGCGAGACCGGCGCCGCGGCCGGGTTTCTCGCCATCGCCGTGCTGGCGTTCCTGCACGGCAAGAGCGTGCATGCGCGGCCGAGCCTGGCCGTGCTTTCCTGCGACGGTCCCGAACGCGGTGCCGTCGTGCTGGGGCCCGTGCCGGCGGCAAGGCGATAGAAAGGGGAAGCCATGGCAGACAACGTCTTCGTCAACGACCGCGCCGCGATTCACAAGGGGTCGGCGGGCAAGTCCATCGCCTTCCCGGACGTGTGCCTGTGTCCGCCGTCGCCGCCGTCCGGCCCGATTCCCACGCCCCTGCCCAACACCGCCCAGGCCATGGATCTGCAAGGCGGCGCCGCGACGGTGACCATCGAAGGCAACCCGATGGCCCATGCCAAGTCGTACATCGCCAAGTCCACCGGCAATGAAGTCTCGCAGAGCACCGGTGGCGGTGTCATCACCCACCAGTTTCAAGGCGCGGCCTATTTCCAGACCTTCTCGATGAACGTCTTCGTCGAAAGCCAGCCCGCCGTCCGCCACCTGGACCTGCTGACCCACAACCACATGGCCCAGATGCCCGGCAACACCCCACCCGCGCCGTGGATGTCCGCGATGACGGCGGGCGCGGGTCCACCGCCGGAGAAGTCGGAGAAGCAGGTTAGGAGGAAAAAAGACAAGACGTCCTGGGTGAGGTTCGTGGTCCGGGACAAGGAAGGCTTCCCTGTAGCCTGGGCCAGGTATTCGGCCAAGCTGCCCGACGGCCGGGTTGTGGAGGGCCGAACTCTGACAGACGGCATTGTCGAGCTGCGCGGGTTGCCGAAAGGCCAGGTGGAACTAGCCTTCGTCGACTTCGACGCCGCTTCCTTCGAAGGTGCCAAGGCCGGCGACGAACACGGCGAACCTCGCGTCCACGTCGTCCGCCAGGGGGAGACGGCGGCGCAGATTGCGTGGAAGTACGGCTTCTCCGACGTTGGAACCGTGTGGCACCACCCCGACAATCGAGAGCTGGCAAAGGCGCGGCCGAACCCTGACGTTCTCAGGCCCGGCGACAAGGTCTCCATCCCGCCCCACAAGACGGCGGTGTTCAAGCTGGCGGCAGAGCAGGAAACCAAGATCACGGCTAAGCGCCCGACCCAGCGGCTTCATCTGACCATCGAGTGGGACATCGACGAGCCAGCGGCTACTGCCCGCTATGAACTGACTTTCCGCGAAGGCCGAAAGGTTCACCGTCGCAAAGGCACAACCGCTGGCGATGGGTTGCTGGACGAAAAGCTCCCCCTATCGGCGACAGAGCTGCGCCTTAGCATTTGGCCCAAGGACTCCAAAGGCAAGACCGACTGCCTAATCCTGGACCTTGGCATGGGGCACCTGGACCCAATCGAAGACCTGTCCGGCGTCCAAGCGCGGCTCGAGAATCTGGGCTTCCACTGCGGCGATGAGGAAGGTGAACTCGGGCCACGCACCCAGGCGGCCCTGAAACGTTTCCGTTCCCAGCACAAGATAGAAGAAGAGGATCTGCTTGGTCCGGCGACGCTCAAGCGGCTCGAAAAAGAACAGAAGGCATGAGGGGGGATCCATGGACAGCGACGCTCCCTTTCACAGGATCGCGCCCGGCACGAAGGGGCCAGTCACCATTCGCCCTGTCACCGGCTTTCGCCCGGATTCGCCCCACCCCGAGCGACAGAAGCCCAATATGACTGGACGCTGGGAATCGGTGATCGACGATCCGCACGATCCCCCCGAGGTGTCGTGGATTCTCCTCGTCAATCAGTCCTCGACCTGGATCGAGGGGAGGCTCATTGAAGTCCTGGACGCACGCACCAAGCGGGCGCGGGCGGTTCACGCCATTGGTGGCAGCAATGAGAATTCGCTGAACGGCACGGGCTTCGCCATTTCTGCCGGCAAGGCTGGTGAAGCCGGTGAGGGATCGATCAGCGTCGTCGACCCGGATCTGTTTCTGAGTTACCAAAACGACGGAGTTGATCTCATAGACCAACGCTTCGTTCTTATGCCGGACGGCAAGCGCGCATCGTTTTTCGGGCCGGCGATCGATGACGTGCTCAAAGGCAAGGGACCGATTGACGCCGAGACCAAAGCGACCATGATCCGTGCCGAGACCATGCCCCTGCACAGCTGGCAAGTCAGAAAATTGCAAAGGCGCCTTGACCCCGACTTCGTGAGCAAACTGCTGTTGACGGGCTACGAGAAACATTTTTTCACGAGCTCGGGCGACATCCTCAGTCGGCGAAGGCAAGCCGCCGTTTGGATCGAGGACCTCATTCACGGTGCCGTAACGACGCAGGCTCCCGGGCGTTGGCACCGCGAGGATCTGCCTTTGATCCGGGCCTTGGCCCGCACAATCCTGGGTCTCAATCGATCGGTGTTGAATGGCAACACGCGATCGCAGTTGCAGTGGATCGAAAACCTCTCGGCAAGCGTTCGGACCCAGCCTGAATACGCGTATCGCAACCCATTGCCACAACTGGCGAGCGACCTCGGCATCCGCAACGGCGTCGGCGCTCAGCCCAAAGAGACGAGCGACGATGTTGCGGAAGGCGATTACACCTACGATCTCGAGCTGAGTATGCACCCGCCCGAGAAGGACGAGGACCCCGTCGTGGAAAAGGTCGCCAAGGTCGTCACGAAAAGCGCGCAGAAGCTTCTCGACAAGCTGCCCACGGGCATGAAGCTGGGCGGGTCGCTGGGAGAGTTGAAGGTGACGAGGAAGAGTAAGAGTTCACCCGAGGCAAACTGGCACCAGACCTACAAGATCTTCGCTGGTGGGTTCGGCTTCGCTCTTGGCTTGGGCGATCAGACCGATCTTTCTGGGAAGGGCACCTTCGTGACTAGCGAGGATTGGAAGCCACGGGATTTTCCGGGCACATTCAAGATCCTGGACGGAGGTGCGTGGTTCGCACCGCGGCCCTCGGACGTGGTGAAGGTGGCGACCAAGGGCAAGAGCAAACGTGACCTGAGCAAGGTCGATGACGATGTTGAAAAGGCCATCGGCAACTTACCCGCGGGTGCCCAGCAAGTCCTGCGGGCGGGCGTCCGCGACGTGGCCTTGATCGTCGAGGGGTCCGGCAACCACGAACCCCAGATCGTGCCGTTCCAGGCTGCCAAGAAGGTTGGAACCGCGGTCGGGGGCAGCTTCTTCTGCTCGTTCGGGTGGATCCGCATGTCGGACGATTTGGTGACCGTGGATGACACCCGCTCGCTCGGTGTGCGCGAGATGCAAATCGCGGCCCAGGGCACTGCCCGGGCGCACTTTGATCTCGGCTCGGCAGTCTTGACCCCAGATGGGCGGCAGGCCCTGCGTCGCCTATGCGCAACCGAGCTGCCGTGGTTCCTCCGCGACGACACCCATGTCACGCTGACGGCACACTGTGACCTGGTGAGGTTTCGCCGCAACTCAACGTGCCCGTCGACTTCGGACAGCCAGTCCGGGCTGACGGCCCTTGGTGACCAGGCCAAGACCGACGATCTGCGCAGCATGAAGTTGGCCACATGGCGTGCCGCCAATGTCAAACAGGCGCTCAAAGATATCCTCGGGGATCGCCTGAAGATCTCCAAGGATGGCATCGAGGAGAGGCCCATGGGCAAGAAGGAGGCGGAGGAAGCCAAGAGTAAGGGTTACGAGCCGTATCGCAACCCCCATCGCCGCCGGGTCGACGTGACCATGAATGGTCGCCATGTTCTCACTCTCACCGAGGCTTAGAATGAACAAGTTAGTATTCATGCTTGCTTGCCTGGTCACCAGCCTGCTGCCTGCTTGCAAGAAAGACATGCCGCCGCTGGTGGCGGCGCGCTGGGCAGCGATAGAAGATCTGGCCCGCGCCGCTGGACCGAACTGCGATCGGGTGCTTGCCCTCGCCGAATGCCCGTTGAAGTCAGACCATGTGGGGCCAGACAAGGTGCCGGATAATGAAGAGGGCGCCACGGTTCGGTTGCCGGCCTCCCTTCTGAAGGGCGTGGCCGAAGTCCGAGACATCGAGGTCTACTGCGAGGCGAAGACGCAAGCGAAAGAGGAATCTACTCATAGCTGCTACCTGGAACACTATTTCGATCCCAAGGGACCGCAAATAAACGCGCTGTGGACGTGTGGCGGAAACAAGCCATATCCGGGCTGGGAACACACAAAAGACGGGCTCGCTTTCGCCTACGACAAGGGTTGCCAGGAAAATCTCTACCACGCGTGGATAAGGCGAAAGAGTCCGGCGGGCAACACAGTGCAGACCGGGGTCTATTTCTACGTCGACGGCCATCCGCCCGCCGTGGCGCCGACGCCTGGGCTCCAATGAGCTTGGACCATCGTCCCTGCACGCCTTGGTCCATCCGACTCGTTCTTCTCCTCGTGCTCGGCGTGCTGCCTGCTTGCAAGAAAGACATGCCACCGCTGGTGGCGGCGCGCTGGGCAGCAATAGAAGATCTGGCCCGCGCCGCCGGACCGAGCTGCGATCGGGTGCTTGCCCTGGCCGAATGCCCTTTGAAGTCAGACCATGTGGGGCCAGACAAGGTGCCGGATACTGAAGAGGGCGCCACGGTCCGGTTGCCGGCCTCGCCTCTGAAGGGCGCGGCCGAAGTTCGGCAGGTCGAGATCCTGTGCAAGGCAAAGGGCCAAACGGAGTCGACGCACTGGTGCTACCTGGAGCGCTATTTCGACGCCAAGGGGCCTCAAGTAGACGCAGGTTGGACGTGCGGCAGAAACAGGCCCTATCCCGGCTGGGAACACACGAAAGATGGTCTCGCCTTCGCATATGAACAGGGCTGCCAGGAGAAGCTTTACCGCGCATCAATGCTCCGGCCGAGCCCGGCAGGCCACACAGTACAAGCCGCAGTCTACTTCTACGTCGACGGCCACCCGCCGGCCGTCGCGCCGGCGCCTGCGCCCCAATGAACCCAGACCATCGTCCTTCCATGCCTTGGTCCATCCGACTCGTTCTTCTCCTCGTGCTCGTGAGCGCGGGTGTCTTTGCGTGGAGCAAGCGCCCGTTGGTCGGCGATGCGGAGAAGGTCTGCAGGGTGGCGGAGCTGTCTGCCTGCCCATGGCCGGAGAGCTCGCTCGTCAGCAATGATTGCAAGATCGCCTAGCTGGAGCGTTCGATGTGGAGCTTCGGCCGCCTTGCCCAATTGCCACGAGGAGGCGGGCCGGGCGGCGGGGACTTCCTGCGCGCGCTGGCGCGGGCGGCTGACGTCTCCGCCTGTCCCGAGGCGGATGTGGTCGACCGGGAATTCGAAGGACGGCGTCAACAGACGGAAGCGGCCAAGCGCACTTTGGCCGAGCCCGGTGGTACCTCCGATTCGGAGAGTGCGGGTGCCGTCGCAGATGATGAAAGCGACGCGGCTCCAACCGAAAAGCGGGTGCGTGGCATCGTGAAGAGCGAAGCCCCCTCGGTCGAGGGCCCACTCGATCCGTCGGTGGTATCGAAAGAAGTTCGTGTTCGCATCGGCGCCGTCAAGGCCTGCTACGAGCGCGCCCTCAAGCGCAAGCCAAACCTCAGCGGCAAGGTGAAGATGCGCTGGACCATCACGGCTGCGGGTACGGTGTCTGGCGTCGAGGTCGAGGCGGACAGCATGGGCGATGCCGAGGTCGCTGCTTGCATCAAGGGGCTCATTCGTCGGTGGCGCTTCCTTGCGCCATCGGGCGGTTCGGTCGAGGTGGTCTATCCCTTCCTATTCCAGACAACCAAGGAGGTGGCCCCTTGATGCAGCACCTTGCGACCTGGCTTGAGTCCGGTGGGCTCGTCATGTACCTGCTTCTCTTCGGGTTGGCTCCACTCGTTGCGATCTCCGGGCTGCTCCACCTCATCCTGGCCAGCCGCAATTCTTTCCTGCAGCTCTGCCTCTGTCTCGCGCTGGCCTTGGGTGTTGGCATTCTGGCAACGGGCGTGCAGCGCTCCCGGGTCGCCAACGTGCTAGCCACGGCCCGTCCCGATGAACGGCTGCACCTCGCGATCGCGGGCTACCGCGAGGCGAATCGCCCGTTCGAGCTGTCGCTGGCCATCGGTCTAGCCGGCTTCCTCCCCTACGCTCTCGGCGAAATGCGGCGGAGCAGAAAAAATGCCTCGCGCGAGGCCCATGCCGCCTGAAGCGGCCCTGGACCTTGGCCATCCCCTAGGGCAACAGATGTCACCCCGGTCCAATCTCCCAGCTAGCCACCGCCCGGTTTCCGACTCGGCTAGTAGCCAGCAGTCGCTCCGACACTCCGTCGTCTTCCACCAACTCGACGACCTGAACGCGCTTGCCGACGCCTTGGCCATGGCATCGCGCGAAGACGACGCCGAGCGAATCGCCACCATCCGCGCCTCGCTGGATCGCTATGCCCTTGCCATTGGTTGGAGCAAGGACTCCGCTCTCCCCGTGATCCTCGCCTACATAATGGAACACTCCGAGTTCGACGACGACCTCTTCGGTCCCGCCTTCCTCCTGAGCGCCATCGCCCCGGACCATCCGGAAACCGCCGCCCTCCTGACCCGCCTCCCGCGGACTCTCCGCGATCTCCTCGCCCTGGCTACCCCTCCACCACGCCCCTGAAGTACTCGATCGTCGCGGCAATCCCCTTTTCCAGCGGCACCACCGGCGTCCAGCCGCCGAGCAGTTTTTGCGCGCGCGAAATGTTGGGATTCCTCCGCACGGGATCGTCCTTGGGCAGGGGCTCGTGGACGATTTCCGACTTCGAGCCGGTCATTTGCTTGATCAGGGTGGCCAGCTCGATCATGGTGCTCTCGCGCGGGTTGCCCAGGTTGACCGGGGCGCAGCCGTGCTCGCTCGCCATCAGGCGCACGAAGCCTTCGATGAGATCGCTGACGTAGCAGAACGATCGCGTCTGCTTGCCGTCGCCAAAGATGGTCAGCGGCTTGCCCGACAGGGCCTGCACCACGAAGTTGGAAACCACGCGGCCGTCGTTCTCATGCATGCGCGGGCCGTAGGTGTTGAAGATGCGCGCGATGCGCACCTCGACGCCGTACTGGCTGGCGTAGGCGGTGGCCAGGGCCTCGGCGCAGCGCTTGCCCTCGTCGTAACAGGCGCGCGGGCCGATGGGGTTGACGTTGCCCCAGTAGGCCTCGGTCTGCGGGTGCTCGGCGGGATCGCCGTACACCTCGGAGGTCGAGGCAATCATCATGCGCGCGCCAGACTCGCGGGCCACGTCGAGCAGGTTGAGCGTGCCTTCGACGGCGGTGCGAATCGTGCGCACGGGGTTGCGCTGGTAGTGAATCGGCGAGGCGGGGCAGGCCAGATGGAAGATCTGGTCCACCTCCATGGTCAGCGCCTCTTGCACGTCGTGGCGGAAGAGCTCGAAGCGCGCATTGTCACGCAGACCGGCGACATTGCTGTGCGTGCCGGTGAAGAAATTGTCCAGGCACACGACCTCGTGCCCATCGGCAAGCAGCCGCTCGGAAAGATGCGAGCCGAGAAAGCCGGCGCCGCCGGTGACCAGGATTCGCTTGCGGCTCATGTTACACGTAGGCCAGCCACTCGGGCCGCGGCTCGCCAGGGCCCTTCACGACGGCGGAAAACGCGGCTTGCAGTTTGCGCGTGAATGGCCCCGGCTGCCCGGTGCCGATGGTGCGGCAGTCGATCTCGCGCACCGGCGTGACCTCGCAGGCCGTGCCGGTGAAAAAGACCTCGGACACCTGATAGAGGAAGTCGCGCGTGAAGGACTGCTCGACAATCTCGAAACTCTCGGCCTTGGCCAGGGTGATGACCGCGTCGCGGGTGATGCCCTCCAGAATCGGCATGTCGAGCGGCGGCGTGTAGATGCGCCCCTTGTGCACCGCGAAGATGTTTTCGCCGGTGCCCTCGGCCACGCGGCCGTCGGCATCGAGCATGACGGCCTCGTCGAAGCCCTGGCGCTGCGCCTCGCGTTTGGCCAGCACCGAGTTGACGTACTGGCCGGAGATCTTGGCCTTACTCATGACGTTGTTGACGTGGCCGCGCACGAAGGTGGAAACATGCGCGCGGATGCCTCTCTGCAGCGCCTCCTCGCCCAGGTACGCGCCCCAGGGAAAGGCGATCACGACCGCTTCAACCGGCGCGTCTTTGGCGCCCAGGCCGAGCGACCCCGCACCCTGGTAGACCAGCGGACGGATGTAGGCTTCTTGCAGCTTGTTGGCGCGCAGGACTTCCAGGCATCCCGCCTCGACTTCCTCGATGGAATACGGAACCTGGTTGCCACAGATCTTCATCGAGCCGAAGAGGCGCTCGATGTGCTCGCGCAGGCGAAACACGGCGCTCTTGCCGTCGTGGCGCTTGTAGCAGCGGATGCCTTCGAACGCGCCCACGCCATAGTGCAAGGTGAAGGCCGAGATGTGCGTGGTCGCCTGGGCGAACGGAATCAGCTTGCCGTTCATCCAGGCGAAGTCGGACTGAATCATGATGCTCCCTTGAGACGACGAATTTCCTCTTCGATGTCGGATAGCCCGGGGCTTCCGCCTAGCACTTCCTCGAACACGCGAATGGCCTCGTCGGGCATGCCGGTTTCCGCGTAAAAGCGGCCGAGCGACACCCGCGCCCAGGGGCTCTTGGCGTCGGTCTCCACCGCGCGCAAGAGCTCGGCCAGGCCGGCCGCCACCGTACGCGCATCGGCGGGCGCTTGGCGGTAGAGCGCCCACCCGAGGGCGCTGCGGTAGCTGGCCTGGGTCGGCGCCAGGGCCGTGGCCTGGCGGAAGGCCTCGGCGGCGTCGCGGTAGCGGCGCGCGCGCAGGTGGGCGACGCCCTGGAAATAGATGCGTTCGGCGGCGACCTGCGGCGATTCGCCCGCCGGGGCGCCCGCCTCTTCGCCCCCGCTCGCTTCGGGCTTGCCGCGTTCGAGCTGGGCGACATAACGCCGCCGGGCGGTCGCGTCCGAGAGCACGGCGTGCGCCTCCTCCAGGCGTTCGAAGATGCGCTCGGCCACCACGCGCACCGCCTCGGGCCGCGCGCGGAAGTGATCGGGGTGGAAATCGCGCGCGCGCACCTCGTAGGCGGTGTCGACGTCCGCCTCGGTGGCGTCGCGATCCACGGCCAGCACCTCGAAGTGCGTCTGGTGGTGCATGACATCGAGAATGGCCATCAGCTCCTCCGCGCTACGCCCCGTGGCGGCCATGTAGGGCTGGGAATCCTCGATAACCGCTTCCTCGGCGCCGCGGGTGGTCGCATGTTGCGACGGCACGATCATGCCGGCCTCGGCCATGGCGACCAGCAACAGGCGAGCGCGATCGGTGGGAATCATGGTCGTGGACAACGCGGCCTCGAACTTCACGCTGCCGTCCAGGCCGTCGATGAAGCGCTGCTCGTTGGGATCGGAGGTGATGTCCTGCAAACGCTGCCGGCGATCCGGCGACGGCATAAGGTAGAGGCTGTTGAACGCCGCGAGCACGTGGTGCATGCGCTCGGCGTCGTAGGAACGGCGAATGCCCTCGAGGATGAGCGCCGCGGTGGTGCGCTCGAGGCGGACCGGCTGGTCGCGGCCGGGCTGGCCCCGCTTGAAGGCGAAGCGGCCCTCGCGCCACGAGAAGACCTCGAGCAGCTTGGCCTCCATCTGCAGGACCAGGGCGCGCGACAGGTTGTAGGGCGAGATCGCCCCCATCTCGACCAAGAGCTCGCCCTGCCGCTTCTTGCTCGCCTTCATCTGGCGCAGCGACTCGGCCAGGGTCTCGGCCGAGATCATCCGCTGCGACAAGAGCACCTGCCCCAGGCACTCGGCGGGATCGTTCGAGCGCACGGCAACGGGGTAGCCGTTCTCGACGTAGACGACTTTCTTGAACTTCTCGCCGGTGAGGAGCAGCGCGCCGGTCAGACGGGCGGCGTAGATCTGCTGCAGGACGTGCGCGAAGGGCTGGACGCTGAGCGAGCCGCGCAGACCGGCTTCGCCGAGGCCCAGGTGCTTGGCCGCGTTCTCGACCTGCCGGCGCTCGCGCTGCTGGTCGAGATCCACGCTGACCGAGCCCGGATAGTTGGGAACGACTGGATCCGGCGTGACGTCGCTGGGCGGCACGATCTCGAGCAGCAGGGCCAGCAAGCGCGAGACGTCGAGCGGCACGGACAGATACTCCGCCGGGGCAAAGCGCCGCCTGGCCTCGGCGGCGTGGCTGGCGCCGCGGTGGGTGCTGGCGACGAAGAAGATGGGCGAGTGTTCCGTTTCCGGGGAGCGTCGGATCTCCTCGGCGAGCGTGAACCCGCTGCCATCGCTCAGGGTGGTGCTGAGCACCACGGCGTCCGGCGCCTGGATCATCATGCTGCGCCGGGCCCAGCCGATCTCGGTTTCGGACGCNNGGAAAAAACCTCCGACGAGCGCTTTGACGTACAATGTGCCGAACTCGCGTGAGTACCAGCGCGCTTCGCGCGTGGGCTTTGCCCGGCGGTACTCATCGCGGGAAATGAAGGAGCACCAGCCGTGAAGAGCCGTCCCCGCAAAAGCAAGCACGAACCCTTGGCCTGTCTGATTCTCGCCGCCGGCCAGGGCACCCGCATGAATTCGGTCAAGAACAAAGTGCTGCACACGCTCCTGGGCGTGCCCATGGCCGCCTACGCCGTCGAACGGGCGCGCGACATCGGCGCCGCCATGATCGTGACGGTGCTCGGCCACCAGAAGGACGAGGTGACGAGGGTCCTCGAAAGCCGCTTCGGGCCGGGCACCATCACCGTGGTCGAGCAGAAGGAGCAAAAGGGCACCGGCCACGCCGTGCGCCTCGGGCTGCGACCGCTGGCCACCTTCGACGGTCTGGTCGTCATCCTGTACGGCGACGTGCCTCTCTTGCGCGCGGAAACCCTGGCGGCCCTGGTCGAGTCCGCCGGCAAGTCCGGCAGCCTCGCCATGCTGACCTCGGTGGTCCGCGATCCGACCGGCTACGGCCGCGTCGTGCGCGACGACACGGGCTTGATTCGCGAGGTGGTGGAGCACAAGGACGCCACCCATGCCCAACATCGCATCGCCGAGGTGAACGGCGGGATCTACGCCGCGCCGGCGGACTTCCTGCGCAAGGCGACCGCCAAGCTTTCCCCGCACAACGCGCAGGGCGAGTACTACCTGACCGAGATCGTGGCGCGCGCCGCCGCCACCATCGGCGTGGTTTCCGTCCAGGTCGCGGCCGAGGAGATGGCGGGGGTCAACGACCGCGAGCAACTCGTCGCGGCGGAAAGGATTCTCGTCGCGCGCATCGTCAGGGAGCACGGCAAGGTCGCCACCTTCCGCGCCCCGCGCCACGTCTATCTCGAGGCCACCGTGACCATCGAGCCCGACGCCGAGATCGGCCGCAACGTGGTGCTGCGCGGGCGCACCCACGTCGGCGCCTTCGCGCGCATCGACGACGGGGTCATCCTGACCAATGCGGTGGTCGGCCGGGGCGCGCATGTGCTGCCCTACTGCGTGGTGACCGACTCGCTCATCGGCGAGGGCGCCAAGGTCGGCCCCTTCGCGCATCTACGGCCCGGCACCGAGCTCGGCCCCGACGTGCACGTGGGCAACTTCGTCGAGACCAAGAAGACTCGCCTCGGGCGCGGCAGCAAGGCCAACCACCTGACCTATCTGGGCGATACCATCGTCGGCGAGAAGGTGAACGTGGGCGCCGGCACCATCACTTGCAACTACAACGGCTACGAAAAACAACAGACCATCATCGAGGACGGCGCCTTCATCGGTTCGGACACGCAGCTCGTGGCGCCGGTGCGCGTGGGCAAGCGCGCGGTGGTGGCGGCCGGCGCCACCATCATCGAGGACGTGCGGCCGGGCGTGCTGGCCATCTCGCGCGTTCCCTGCAAGCAGATCGACGGCTACGCCGACCGCCTGGCCGCGCGCTACCCGAGCAAGAAGCCAGGCTGACCCGCCGGGAAGGAACCCATGCCCACGACGGTGAAGGAATTCTTCGACAAGCGCGTGCCCGAGGCGCTGGCCGCCAACCCCGGCCGGACCAAGGAGGTCGCCGCCATCTATCTGTTCAAGATCAGCGGCGACGAGGGCGGCACCTGGACCGCGGACTTGCAGGCCACACCGCCCGTGTGCATCCCCGGCGCGACCGGCGAGCCCGGCTGCACCATCGAGGTTTCGGACACGGACTTCTGCGCCCTGGTCGATGGTGGCGCGCAGGCCGCCATGCAGATCCTCCTGGCCGGCCGCCTCAAGGTGACCGGCAACCCCGCCCTCATCGCCAAGCTGATGAGCGTCCTGCAGATGGGNNTCCTCGACCAGCTTGCCGCCGATGAGGTGCTCTTGCACGATGCGCTCGAGCACGGGCGGGTCGCACGAGTGGTACCAGGCGCCCTCGGGATAGACCACGGCGATGGGGCCGCCCTGGCAGATGCGCAGGCAGTTGGCCTTGGTGCGCAGCACGCCGCCCTTCTCCGACAGTCCCAGCTCCTTGAGACGCCGCTTGAGGAAATCCCACGCCGCGATGCCGCGGGCCTTGTCGCAGCACTTGGGCACGGTCTGGTCGCAGCACAGGAAGATGTGCCGGCGCGCGTCCGCCACGCCATTGGCCCGGGCGATGGAGCGCTGTTGTTCGAGATCGCTCGGGGGCATGGCGTCCGCCAGTCTACGGCGCGGGCGGCGGTGACGCCATGGCCAGCGCGCGAACCTCTTTGGCAGGTGATCAGCGTTTCCCCGCGCGGATCTTGTCGGCCATCTGGCCAGGAACGGGCCAGCCGGGAACGCGGCGGCTCGCCTCTTCAAGATAGCGAAGAGCGCCGTCCCGGTCGCCGGCCGCCAGCTCCAGCTCGGCCAGGTTGACGAGCGGCGTGGGCGTCTGGGGGAAGGCGGCGGCGGTGGCCAGGTTCAAGCTGCGATCATCACTCCAGTCGGGCCAGCGAACCAGGGTGCGCACGCCGAAGAGGACCAGCAAGAGGGCCGCGACCACGAGGGCCGGAACGGGCATGCGGCCACGCGCCCACACAAACCCGGCCCCCACGACCAGCGCTAGACCCACCGACGGCAGGTAAAGAAAGCGCTCGGCGGCCACGTTGAGCATGGGAACCAAGTGCATGACCGGCAGGATGCCGAGTCCGATGAAGGCCAGTCCCACGGCCGCGCCGGGCGCCCGCCGGCGGAGGAGCCACGGCGCCGCCGCCAAGCCGCCCGCCAGGAGCGCGCCGCGCACGACATCGGCCGACAGCCCCGCCAAGGGTGTGATGATGAACCAGTCGTAGAACGAACAGAGACGAATGGGCGCGACCAACAACTCGGCATACAGCCCCACCACACGCAGCATGGTCATGGCCACCACGCCCCGGCTGGCGCCTGCGAAGTAGGTCAGACCGGAACCGGTGACGATGGCCGAGCGCGCGGCCAGCACCAGCACTGACGCCAGCAGCATAGGACCCACCGAGCGCAGCAGCAGGCGCCGCCGGTCGACAAGCGGCGTCAGCAGCACCCAGGCGGCGGCGAGCAGCGGGACCACGACCGCCTCCTCCTTGGCCAGCCCGGCCAGCCCGCTCGAGCACGCGGCCAGCGCCACCCAGCGGCGGTCGTTCTCTCCGCCGTCGAACATATGCCCCAGCGCCCAGAGCGCCGCCAAGCCGAGCAGTCCGGCCAGCAGCGTGGTCTGGTAGCAGATTGCCGCGATGGCCTCGGTGTGCACCGGATGGACCGCGAAGATCAGCCCGGCCAGCAAGGCGGCCCCTGCCTTGCCCAAAGTGCGCATGGCCAGAAGCGCCGTCAGAGCCGCCGCCGCCGCGTCCATGAGGATGCTCACGAGATGCCAGCCCGCGGCCCACGGGCCGAAGACCGCGTACTCGACAGCGTACAGGCTGGAGGTCAGCGGCCGGTAGTAGGCTGCGTTGACGGTCACGTGCCCGGCCGGGCCAACGCCGCCGCCCCAGGGCTTGACGAAGAAGCCCGGCACCTCGCCCAGGCTGCGGATGGAGCTGTTGTTGACCACCAGGTACGCGTCGTCGATGACGAACCCGCCGCGCAGGGCGGGCAAGCAGACCAGCAACGCGGCCAGGGCGGACAAGCCGGCGGCACGACGGGCGGTCATCCGGGCACGATAACACGCGCCCTCGACCGGGGTGCTGCTCCTCTTCGCGCTGTCGGGAACCCGGCGCTACGACGGCTGGTGCCACAACCCGCGCTATCTTCTCGACCTCATGCCGCTCGCCGCGCTGGCCCTCTTGGTGGAGGGGGCGGGCCTGGGCTGGCTGGTGTCGAACGCCGTTTCTTGATACGTCGTCCTCCTAAGTGATCGATATTGATCGGGTTTTCCTGGCACGCGCTCGCCGCCTCGGGAGACGGGTGGTGCCGGCGATGACTAGGTGAACTGACAGCAACTTCGGCGGGGCCGCGCTGGGGTAGACTGTGCCTCATGGTCGAGACACGCCTTTGCGGACCTGCCGGAGGCGGCCAGAGATGGGGAAGGCGGCCCGCATGGCTAGGATCGTGGCTACGGAGGCGCGACAATGCGCCGTGGCACGGAGGTTCTCGAACGAAGAAACCCCATTCGATTGACCTAGGCGCCTTAGGCGCCGAAGTGCCCCGTTGGGTCATCGACGCTGTGGTCTTGGCGGCGCTGATGGGTCTGGCCATCGGCCTGTTCGTCGAGCTCGGCAGCCCGCAGTTGCTCGATATCGACGACGCAAACTTGGCGGCCTCGGTGCTCCGCTTCGACGTGACGAACCACCAGCCGCACCCGCCGGGCTACCTGGGTTACGTCCTCATCCTGAAGCTCGTCCACCTGCTGTCCGGCCTGCCGGCCATCACCGTGACCCGGGTCGTGTCGCGCGGATTCGCGCTGGCAGCCATTCTCGTCACGTGGCGGGCGACGCTTCGCCTCGCACCCTCGGCGCGAGGGGCGGCGCTGTGGGCCGCCGCGCTCGTGGCCCTTCACCCCATCCTTCTCTTCTACGGCGTCGATGCGCAAACCCACTCGGCCGAGGCCGCCTTGTCCGCCGGCCTGCTGTGGGCGTTGGCCCGCGACACAGGGAGGCCCTCGACCCTCTGGGCAGTGAGCGTCGGGCTGTTGCTCGCGGCCGGCGGATCGCTGCGCTCGAGCTACGCCCTGGTCTGCGTCGGTCCACTGCTGTGGGCCTACTGGCGCAACCGCCGCGACCTCCTCGTCATCGCAGCGGTCGCGGCGGCCGGCACCGCTGCCTGGGTGGCGGCGACCGTGCTTCTCACGCACGGCGGATGGCGGACTTACCTCGCGGTCAGCGGAACCCTGTTGGGCAGTCTGGTCCGCATCACGAGCCCGGTATCCCCGACGGCCGAGGCTGCTTTTTCGCACCTCAATCTGCTCGACACCGCAGCCTGGGCGCTCCTGGCGCTCGCGCCGGCGCTGGTGGCGCTGGTCGTGCGCCGACGCGACCTCGTCGAAGTCGGCGGCGATGCGCGCCGCCCGGCCGTGTTTCTCGGCCTGATGGCTGCGCCGGCGTTGGCATTTTATCTGCTCGTGCTATGCGCCGAGGCTGGCTATCTGTCGGCCCTGGTGCCGCCGGCGTCGATGGTAGCCGCGCTGGCCCTCACGCCCGCGGCGGCGTCTCGAGCGCGGTTTCGCTTGCTGCGGCCGGCACTGCTGCTGGCCGAGGTCGGGTTCTTTCTCCTGGCGCCCCGCGCGCAGGCGTGGCTCTACATGCTGCCCGACGCGGATGAGATTCTCGCGCGCGAGGCGCGCATCGCTCATCTGCACGAGCACGTTATGCGTGGAAACCTCCCGCACCAGCGCCTTCTCGTCCTGTCCGACTATCGCGAGCCGACGGCACTACGCCAACTGCCCTTGCTCTACCCCGATGCCGAGGTCCTTTTCTTCATCTGGTGGAACCAGATTTCGCTCGTGCCCAATAACAATATCTCTCTGGCTTCGCGCGACGGCTGGAGTGGCCTGTTCCCGTCGCCTGGGAACGGTCCGGAAACACTACGCACCCTGAGCACGGATGCCCGCTACGATTCGATTGTGCTCGACCCGCGTTCTTCGGAAGCCTTCCGTCGCGAGCTGCGCGCCGGCAGCAGCTGCCCGATTCCGCCGCGCGGCGACGGGCAGGATCAGGTCCGCCTGCCGCCGGCCTGTTTTCCCGGCGGGACGATTCGCCTGGCCGACTGCACTTTCCGCTTCGGCGTCAGCGGGTCAGCTCGAGCACGCGGAATGGCTCCGCCGGCACCGGAGTCGCCGTAAAGCCGCTCACGACCGCCCGAGCCCGCTCGGGCGGCATCCCGTCGAGCCAGACCAGGACGCGGCGCTGGTCGGCCAGCGCGGAAAGCAGGCCGGGCAGGCGGGCGGTCTCGTCGAGCGAAGCATCGACCAGCACGAGATCGTGGTCGAGAATCATGGGACAGATGGCGTCCTTGTTGCCCGCGTTGACGACGATGGCGGTGGGCGTGTCGGGACGCACGATCGGCTCGAAGCGCTCCATGGCCAGTTCGTGCAGGCTACGCAGCCTTCGCGAGGCCGGCAGGTCGGCCCCGAGGTGCACCGTGGCGCTCCACCCCAGGCACGCGGCGACGGCCGAGGCGACCAGCGGTTTGAGCCGGCCGTGTCGACGCGCCCACAGCCACAGAACGACCGCCACGAGGGCGAATACAATCGGGACACAGCGCTGCAGCAAGAAGGTCGCGGCCGGGCCGGTGAGAAGAAGGCTACCCAGCGCCGCCAGCGCGCCGGCTCCCGTCGCAAGCCCAAGCCTGAGGCGGCGCTCGGGCAGCGCGCCGATGGCCAGCGCCGTGGCCACGGCCACGAGCGGTCCGATATCGAGCAGATAGCGCTGGTTGAAGGTCAGCCCGTCGTGCCGGTAGATGCCCGCCAAGGCGATCGCCGCCAGCACGGCGGCCACCGGCACGGCGAGCATGCGCAGCCCGCGCCGGGCCCGCTCGTCCGGCGGCGCCCATCGCGTGAAGGCCAACCCGAGCACGACCAGGCCTACGGCCATCCAGGGCGACGACTGGAGGAGTGCCTTCTTCATCACCCCAACGGCGACCAGCTCGCCACCCGGCAGCCGCCGGAAGAAGGACAGGCCCCTGCCGGGAAAGGGGGGCAGGCTGGCGTAATCCACCACGCGCGACCACAAAGTCATAGCGATCTCGTACCCGCGGCTGAAGTGGCGCCCGGCCTGTGCGCTCACGTAGCCGGAACCCTTGCTGATCGGACTGCCGCCTCCAATGCGCACGTGGTTCATCCATGACGCCAGCGCAAGCGGACCGGCCGCACCTGCCAGGAAGAGCAGCCCCGAGCGCCAGCGCCGCCGCGCCCAGACGACGACGATGAGCGCCGCGCTGGCAAGGCCGATGGCGTTCTGATAGCGGAAGCCAACCGCGGTGGCGAGCAGGAGGCCCGCCAAGAGCGGCAGGTAGGCATGGTCGCGTTCGGCAGTCAGGCCGGCCAGCACGAGCCCGCCGGTGAGCAGGGCGAGACCGCTCGTATGCGGCCAGACCCCTTGCGCGTATTCGACGGCATAGCCACCGAGGCCCCAGAGCAGCGCGGCTATCGCGCCTACGCCGTCGCTGCCGCCCAAGTGTCGCGCGACGGCGTACACGAGCATCAGGGTGATGACGAAGCCGAGGACATTCATCAACACCAGCCCCGGCCAGCCGAGAATCGAGAACGGTAGGGCCACGCCCGCGTAAAGTGGCGGCACGCGCGGGGCCACCGGCGTGCTCACCCCGTGCAGGCCGGACGCGGCGGGCTCGAAGGCATAGAGCGCCTTGCTGGCCGGCAGCCCAGCCGTGCCCGGCACGAAGAGCGTTCCGTGCCGCAACCCCGATACCGTGGACAGGTAGTTGCACTCGTCGATGGTGAAAGCGGCCGGGATCGCGCTCAACTGCAAGACCAGAACGGCGAGCACACCGACGCCAGCCAGAACCATCCGAGGGCGAAGCATGCGCGACATTATCGCACGCCCGCCGCGATAGGTATCGCGCGTGCACCCGCATGTTATCGTGAGCCGATGGCGGTGCAGGCTTTTATGACTGAACGCCGCGCGGCCAGGAATTGTGCCCTGTGCGCGATCGTGGTCCGCTTGCCCGCCCTGCGCGGTGGCTTCCTGATGGACGATGCCTATCTCATCGTCGAGAACCCGGCGATTCGCGATCTGGACAACGTGCCGAGCTTCTTCACGCAACCCTGGGGCGGCGGCCGGGGCGGTGCCGAGCACGCCGGGGTAAACGCCGCCTACTACCGGCCGCTGACCACGTCCTTCACGCAGCTCAACTACTACCGCGTGGTGCTGGAGGCCGCGCGCGGCCGGCAGAGCGGCCCCGAGGCCCTGCGCCGCATCTATGTGTCCTCGCCCAGTGGCGCGCAGGTGCCGCTGTCCGAGCTCGCGACCTTCGGCCCGGGCAACGCAGCGCTGGCCGTCAACCACCAGGGGCAGTTCCCGGCCATCACCATCTCGTTCAACCTTCCTCGGCGGCCCGCCAGCTCGCGCTCGCCTATGCGTCGCTCCTGCTCGCGCTCGCGGTGGTGACGTTCTTCCGGATGGCGCGGCGCCGGCCGCCGTTGCGGCGCTGGCTGGCCCCGGGCCTCGGCGTGCTGCTCGGCTGGGCCACCGCCGTGCACCCGGGCGATGATCTGCGGGCGGCGCGCGCCCTGCGCGCGGCGAATCTGGGCAAGCTGGAGGCGGTGGCGGCGCTCCTGCCCGACGGGCCCGCCGCGCTCTTCGCCCATCAGCCCACGGCGCTCGGCCCGCTACTCCTCGATCGCAATCTGGTCATCGCGGGCACCGGCGTGGATCGGAGGCACGACGCCGCGACGCTGGTCTGTGCTAGCTTGCTCGGCATGCGCCGCGGTCTTGTCATCGCGCTCCTTGGGGTTGCGCCGCTAGGCTTGTTGGCAGCGCGCGCCCTGCCCCTGCCCCGGCAGGAACCGCCGGCCAGCGCGAGCAACCAACCCATGCCCTCCCGCCGCCAGCCGAGCCACGAGCCCGCCCAGCGCGGCGTCGCCCTCGGGCTCTTCGCCGAGGACGTGAGCTTCTCGTACGCGCCGCTCTTGGGCGAAATCGCGGCGCTCGGCGCCAGCCACGTGGCGCTGGTCGTGCCGCTCTACCAGACGCACGCGGCCTCGACCCGGCTGCGCTTGCACACGCGCCTCTCGCCGACCCTGGAGGCGGTCGCGGACGCCATCCGCGAAGCCCGGCGGGCCGGGCTCGAGGTCACCCTGTTTCCCATCGTGCGTCTCTCCGATCCGCGCACGCCCGACGAATGGCGTGGCACCTTGCAGCCGGCGGACGCCGACGCCTGGTTCGCCAGCTACGGCGAGCACCTGGGCGACCTCGCCTCGCTGGCCAACCTGACCGGCGCCACGCGCCTGGTGGTGGGCAGCGAGCTCTCGACCCTCGATGGCGATCTCGCGCGCTGGCAGCATCTCATCACCCTCATCCGCGCGGTCTTCTCGGGCACGCTCGTCTACTCCGCGAACTGGGACCACTATCGCGACGCTCGGCTCTTCGAGCTGGTCGACGAGATCGGCGTGGTCGGCTACTTCAGCCTGCGCGACGCCAAGGCACCCTCCGACGTGGCAACCCTCGCCACGAGCTGGCGCCGTATTGGCCGCGAGCTCGACGCCGATCTGTCGAAATACGACAAGCCCTTCCTCTTTACCGAGGTCGGCTACCGCTCGCGCGCGGGCGCCACCGCCGCGCCGTGGGACGAAACCTCGGGCGGCACCCCCGATCTCGCCGAGCAGCAGCGCGGCTTCGAGGCCTTCCGCCAAGCCTTCACCCTGCCAGCAAGCTCGCACCGCCGCATCGACGGCCTCTACATCTGGAACTGGTACGGCTATGGCGGCCCCGGTACCACCAGCTACACCCCGCGCGGCAAGCCGGCGGCCGCCACCGTCCGACAGATCCTGCTCGACCTCGACCGGCCGTGACAGCTGCATCGACAACAGTACGAGAGATTCAGCCGAACTGCACGGACCGCTTCGTGAACGCCCCATCCATCCACCAGCCGGTGATGGGGAAGGTCGTGCTCGGCCGTTCGTCGGCCACCGCGCCGGCGGCCACGAGGACCGGCGCGTAGTGCTCCCACGTGGGCAGCGCCAGCTGGGCGGCCGGGGCGCGCGCCTGGAAGTCCTCGAGCGCCTCGATATCGAGGCGCGACAGCGCGCCCTCTGCCCAGGCGTCGAACTCGCGCGCCCACGCCGGGATCCCCGGCTTGAACGCATACCGCATGTTGTGCGTGAGGAAGCCGCTGCCGAAGATGAGCACGCCCTCGTCGCGCAACGGCGCGAGTGCCCGGCCAAGACTGACCAGCTCCGCGGGCACGAGCCCAGGCATCGACATCTGGAGCACGGGCACATCGGCGTCGGGAACCATCGCCACCAGCGGGACGTAGGCCCCGTGGTCGAGGCCACGCTTGGGATCGTCGGCGCAGGCGATGCTCTTCTGCCGCAGAAGCTCGCGCACCCTGGCCGCGAGCTCGGGAGCGCCCGGTGACGCGTATTTCGTCTGGTAGTACTTCTCGGGGAACCCGTAGAAGTCGTAGACCAGCGGCACCGGCCGCGTCGCACCCAGGGTCGTCGGTCGTTCCTCCCAGTGCGCCGAAACCATCAGAATGCTCTTTGGCGCAGGCATGGTCTTCGCCCACGCGGCGAGCTCGGCCATCCACACGGCGTCGTCGAGCAGCACCGGCGCCCCATGCGCCACGAAGATCACGGGCATCCGCCCACTCGCTGGCTTGGCCTTGGTCTCCGGTTGGGTCTTCATGGTTCACTCCGCTGGCGCGCCGTCAACCGCAGGTTGCGGCTTGAGCAAGGGCGCCAGCGTGAGCGATTCCCAGGCCAGAAGCAGCAGAATGAGGCCAAAACCGATGAGGAGTAGGAAGCTCTGGTAGGTGTAGCGCAGATCGGTCCAGCCCTCGGCCAGGGTGAAGTACTGCCCGATGCACATCGCGGCCAGCACGATGAAGACGCTGGCGAAGGTCTTGTCGCGGTCCAGGCGCGGTCGCACCACGGCCATGGGTAAGAGAAACACGAAGTGGCAGTAGTAGTTCGAGGGGTAGAAGTAGAATGGTATGAGCAGCAGGCCGATGAGCGCGGCTTCNNGCCGTAGTACAGCGGCCGCCGCGCGGCGAAGGTCATGCGCTGGGCGTATCCCCAGTCAGCCCACGGACCCGCCCGGCGGTGCTCGCTTAAGGCCTTGGCCGAAAGATCCGGGCTGAAAGCCAGCACGTTGCGCAGGCCCACGTTGTTGGTGCTGGGGCCGGTGGCGTGAATTTCGATCTTCTCTTTCCAGGCGATCCACGAGGCACGGAACCCGAAGAGGGCGCTCGTCACGGCGACGAGCACGATCACGCAAACGGCCGCCCCGGTGAACGCGCGCAGCGCCGGCCGCTGGCCCGCACGCCACTCGGCCACGGTGGGCAGCTTGCGCCGCGCCAGCCAGGCATCGAAGGCGAACCATGCCATGGGCACCAGGAAGAAAAAGGTGGCCATGGCCGGGAAGGCGCGGATCAGCCCGCCGTACGCCATAAGGACGCCGCCCAAGGCATACCGGCCTTTCTTGAGCGCGCAGGCGCCGAAGCCGAGAGCCACCAGCCAGTCGTGGCGCAGCGTCGAGCCCATGAGGTTCGAGCCGAAGTTGTAGAAATCGGTGGCCCCCCAGATCACCACCACATAGAGCATCACGCGCAGTCCGAAGGTACGCCACAGGACATAGAAGAAGAGCAGGACCAAGATGGGATCGATGAGCCCGGCCAGGGAGATGATGACCTCGCCGGCCGGAGCCGCGTTGAACATGAAGTACGCGGGCAGGATCCATACCGGCGTGGCGTTGCCACCGTGGTCTTGCATGCTGCCCAGGTAGTCGGCGCCGCCCATGGTGTCGGAGAAGTACTTCATGTCGCGCTTGAACTCTTCCCAGCGCTCGGGCGAGAAGCGCGCCCGGATCGCGGGAAGCTGGCTCGCCACCTCGGTTCCGCTGCGCATCTCGGCGTCGCGCAGATCGCGCAGGTGAACACTTCTGAGCTGCTCGGGCTGGAAGCCCGGCGTGTTGTCGATGTAGGCGGCCAGGCTGGCGAGGTAGAGGCCGTCGAACCGCAGCTCGGGAAAATACTTCGCCACCGGGTAGTAGTGCCGCATGTCCCAGGTGTGCACGAGGGTGCGCCGCCCCTTGGCCTGGTCGAAGAACTGCGGCATGCCGAAGTGGTAGTAGGTGCCAAACGCCGTGAACGCGCAGAACGCAAGGGTCGCCAGCGATACGGCTCGGTGGGGAGCCCAGCGCTTGCCCAGGAAGGCTTCCTTGACCGCCACCAGTGCCGCGAGCCCGGCCGCCATCGCACGCAGGGGCGGCTCTTGGTTGAAGAAGGGGTAGAGCTCGACCAGCTCGGAAACCATCATCCAGCCCGAGCCCAGCACNNGTCAGCGGAATCTCCGACGGGAATGCCGTGCGCGCGCGGCAGATCGGCCGGCCAGGGCACGGGACACTGGGAATAGGCCGCGATCTCGCTCACGCTGTAGAGCGCGTCGCCGCCGGTCGCGGACAGGCGCAGGTAGCGAACGGTGGCGTCGAGCTGGACGCTGCGAACCCGCATGCCGGCACCGACCTCGGCGCCGACGCGCCAGATCTGCCGCCAGTCCTGGCCGTCGAGCGAGCCGGACATGAAGTAGACGTCGTTGTTGTCGGCCTGGACCATCACGCAGCGGAGCGCCTGCGGGCTGCCCAGGTCGTACTCGACGAACGACCGGGACGAGGAGAAGCGCGCGGTCACGTCGGTCAGCCATTCGTCGCCCTCGTTGCTGAGTATGCCGTCGGTGAGGCGGACCGCGTTCTTCACGCCATTGCTGTTCGTGGGCCGCCGGCCGACGAGCAGGTTCTGCGGCTGGGCCGCGGCGGTGGCCGAGGCCCCGCAGGCGAGGAACGCGACGAGGAGCCCGCCGAGGGCGCGCCGCGCGCGGCTGCCGCGCTGGGCCGCCTGGTTCATGAACCGCACGTCTTTCGAGGGTGACATTTCTGTCGAAAGCTACGTGTGAGGAGCGCCACCCGTCAACTGTCGTCGACAGCCTTGGCCGGATTGTCCGGGATGGAATGCCTCGTCTTGGGGTGACGAGGATCACCGGAGGGCGGACGTCCTACGGAATCACGGAGGGCGGCGGCGGTCCGCCTGGGCAGCCAAAGAGGATCTGCACCGCGCTATTCGCGGTCATGGCCTCATCGCAGGCAGTACCGTTGAGGATGATGGTTTGGGTGTCGGAGCCGAACGTCCAACCGTTGAGATCGTCCTTGGTCACCAGGTTCTTGTTCAGGTAGACGGCGACATTGTCTGGAGCGGGCGGCGGCTGGGTCGAGGTGAATACGCAAGTCGCCACCAACTTGCTGATCGATGCGAACGCGTCCGTCAGGGCTTGCGGCGACGTGGCCGGGTAGTAGCTCCCGGTGCCGCCGGCAACGGCAAAACTCTGCAGATTCGTGAGGGCCGCTTGGGGACCTATGCCAATCACGTACACCAGGAATCCCGCGCTCTTGGCCGCGGTGATGGCGTCGACGGTCGCCTGAACATTGGGGGTCGAGCTGCCGCCCGAGGCGCAGTTGGGTTCGCCATCGGTGGCGAGGAGGATGACGTGGTTGTTGTTGTCGTTCACCGTCTTCAGGTAGGCGGTGGCCGCCGTGATGGCCTGCGCGGTCGGGGTATTGCCGCCGGGCTTGGTACTGCCAATCTGGGTTTGGACGGTTGACACCGATGTTCCCGAGACGGCGACCTCGACGCCGTTGCTGACAGTGCAACCATTGCCGGTGGAGGAGTAGAGCTTGAGACCCCAGTTGATGGAGCCGGTGGTTGCGGTCAGGGTGGCGTCCACGGCCGAGGTCAAGGACGGCCAGCGTGTGGTGCAGTTCGAGGTGTTGGAGCAGACCGTCCCGCCACCACCACTCTGCTGCGTGCAATAGCAATCCTCGGCGATGCTGTAGTCCATCGATCCCGAGCGGTCGAGCACGAGCAGCACGTCGGCGGGCTGGCGCGTCGCGGTGGAGGTCGCGCTGCCACAATTCGCATCGCCGGTGGGTAGCGGAGGAGTCAGATCCTCCGGCTCCTTGAGGTCGGGGCCGTTCATGCTTGCATCCAGGTAGATCACGGGCGGAGGCGCGGTGGACGCCGCACTGGTCCCGCCCCCTCCGCCGCTGCCCCCACGTCCCCCGCTGGTTCCGCCGCCGGCCGCACTCGGATTCCCGAGCGTGCTGGGCTGCACGCACCCCACGAAAAAGAACCCGACGAGCGGAGCGGTCACCGCTCCCACCAGACTCAACCGAGCGACGAGTCGTCTCATTGCATCTCCCTTTCGAGCAAGCAGCCAGTAGACGCACGCTGGGACATCCCTGGAGGCGCCCTGTCGACCCGCTCTGGAAAGGCAGGGGCAGGGACCCCGAAGTCAGCCGCGTGCGCAGAGCATTCACGACGGAGCAGTGGTCCACCGAGCGACCAGAAGTTCACGTTTCTCCGACGGGGCGGTCGATGTTGAAAAGAGGAGTGCCGCCGTCCGGAGAGCAGACAGCGGCACTCAAGCCAGGAGTGGCAACCAAAAGATAGGGCCACGCCGGTACGGGAACTGATTGGGTCGTGCTTTGGGTCAGACGTGTCTTGCTGTGCTGTGCGGTTCCAAACCAGTGCATCATCAGTTCCCGCATCCGACGTCGCCGCAGAATCAGTAGCACCGGCCCATGAAATCGGCCCACGAAAATTACCTCCCCGGATCTTCCATGACGTGCCGTGCTGTCCCGCGACCCGGCCGCCCCATCGCGGGCTCCTCCGTCAGGGGTGAGCCGCTGGCAGCGGGAAGTGCTACTGTCTAGGTGGCAAAAAGCCGGATTGCCATGGCCGCCGAACGCCACCGCATACCTCTCCATCTGGTGCCAGACACGGCGCCGGTCGTGGCCGACGACTCTGATCTCGCGCGCGCGTTGATCGCGGGCGAGCCTTGGGCGCCCGCGGCGACCTGGAACCGGTTCGCTCCGATGGTCTTCCGGATGGCCAGCCGCGCCCTCGGCAACGACGACGAGGCCGAGGACGTCACGCAGGAGGTCTTCTTCCGGTTGTTTGCCCGAGCGAACACCCTGCAGAACCCGGAGAGCTTTCGCAGCTTCGTCACCTCCTTCGCGATCCGCATCCTGAAGTGGGAGCTCCGCAGCAAACGGGCGCGGAGCTGGCTGTGCTTCCGCGAACCCAAGAACATTCCTGAAGCCACCTACCCAGGTTCCGATCCGGAGGCCCGCGACGTGCTCCGCCGCTTCTACACGATGCTCGGCCGCCTGAAGCCGCGCGATCGCATCGTCTACTGTCTCCGCCACCTCGACGGCAGGAGCCTCGACGAAATCGCCGACGCGATGGAGATCTCCCTGTCGACGGTGAAACGCTCGCACGACCGGGTGAATGTGCGGGTTTCACAGTGGATCGAGAGCGATGTGGACGTGGCTGGCTTCCTCCGGGAAAGGTGCAACCATGGAAGTTGACTCGGACAAGACGCCCGAGGGCGCCATGCTCGACCAGCTCGCCCAACTGGCCAGCCGTGCCATTCCCCCGATGACGCCTCCACGGCAACAGCGCGGGTTCGCCGCCGTGTCCGCCCGCTTGGCCGCCCGCCATGGCCAGCGCCGCCGCCGGTTCCAGCTCGAGCTGGTTGCGCTCGGCGCCGGGGCTGCCGCCTGCGCGTTATGGCTTGTCCTCGCGACGCGCGCCAAGCCCCCGGCCTCCGGTGTCATCACCTATCGAATCGAAGCCGGCGAGATCCTCGCCGGCGGCTACCTGCGATCCTTCGGCGATCGGGGCATGACCCTGCGCTTCTCCGAGGGAACGAAACTGGCCCTCTTGCCGGGCGCGCGTGGCCGCCTCCAATCTGTGGATGAGAAAGGTGCCCGCCTTGCCATCGAGCAGGGACCGGCGAGGATCGAGGTCAGCAACCGTCCCGGGGCGCACTGGCTGGTCGATGCCGGACCGTTCCTTATTACCGTGAAGGGGACGGTCTTCACCGTGGGGTGGAACGCGAAGAACGAGCAGCTCGACTTGCGCATGGAAAAGGGGCTGGTGTCAATCACCGGACCGATCCTCGAGAACGTCATCCTGGTGCGCAGCGGTCAGCAGCTCGCCATCAATCTCCCCAAGAAGGAAGTGGTGCTGCACGAGATCGACAGTGACCGGGAACGGCTCGCGACGAAGGCAGGCGAGCTCCCATCGGCGACGGCGAGCGAACCCGCGCTGGCGCCGCCCCCGGCCGCGCCGCCCGCGCGCAGCGCCGCGCTGCCGGGACGCGCGAGCCAGCGGGCTGGCACGCGAGCCCATTCTCCGGTTTCCTACGGCTGGGCGGCGGCCCTCGCCGCGGGCGAGGTGGATTCGATCCTCGGGGATGTCGAGCGCCTTGGACTCAAGCGCTCGCTGGGCGAGGCATCCAGCGACGATCTCTCCGCGCTCGCGGACGCGGCTCGCTACCGGAGGCAGCAAGACATCGCCCGGCAGTCTCTGCTGGCCCAGCGCAGCCGCTTTCCGGGCTCGGGGCGCGCATGCGATGCCGCCTTCCTGCTCGGACGTCTGGAGGAGTCGAACGAAGGCGGCGGGCCCAAGGCTCTCGAGTGGTACGACCAGTATCTGGAGGGAGCCCCTACCGGGGCCTACGCGTCCGAAGCGCTGGGACGGAAGATGATCGCTACGCAGAAATTGATGGGGGGGAAAGCGGCACGAGCGGTTGCCCAGGAATACCTGGAGCGATTCCCCACCGGGGCCTACGCCGGTGCCGCGCGGGCGCTTCGCCAAACGCCGTGAACGCACCCCCAGCGCGCCGCCTGCTGTGCGTGGGACTGGCGCTTGCCTTGTGGACCGTGACGGGGACCGCGCTGGCCTCGACGGTATTGCTGGTGCGGCCGCCCAATCCCAGCCGCGTCGCTTCGGAGGCGCTCGTGCGTATGCACGGCGAGCTGGCTTCGGCGGGATTCGATGTCTCGTTCGCCGCGGCCATGGTTGGCGTGGATGCGCGCGCGTCGCTGGAGATGCTGGCCAGCGGCCCCGGCGTCGATGCCGTGGTGGCCATTCTCGGCGACAACTCGCCGGATGCGATCGAGGTCTGGGTGGTCGACCGAGTGAACGGCGGCTCCGTGGTCAGGCGCACTCCCTACCAGACAGGGGGCGAGCGCGACGCGGAGGTGCTGGCGATCCGTGCCATCGAGCTTCTGCGCGCGAGCCTCCTCGAGGTCGACCTCGCGGGCCTGACGCCGCGCCCGCCGGCCCAGGCCAAACCCGCCGAAGTCGCGCGCGCCGTCGAGCATGCGCCCGAGCCGCGCGACGGATCACGCTGGGGGCTCGAGGTCGGCGGCAGCATGGTGACGAGCTTCGACGCGGTCGGCCCCGCGGTCGTGCCCTTTCTGCGTTTCGACGGCGCCATCGCTCCGTGGTGCGTGGCCCAGGCCACGTTCGCCGGACTGGGCACCCGGGCGCGCGTCGGTACGTCGGTGGGCAGCGCCGAGATCTCCGAACAATTCGTACTCGGCGGCGCGACGTTTCGCTGGCGGGCGCACAAGGGCGTTCATCCGGCTCTCTCGCTCGCGGTGGGCGCGCTGCATACCTCGGCCGAGGGGCGCGCGGATTGGCCGTACAACCAGCAGACCGCCGCGCGGTGGTCCTTCCTCGCCGATGCGGGTGTCGGGCTGCGGCTGGCCCTGGGCACCCGCTACGAAATGGCGATCGAGGCGCACGCGCAACTCGCCGAGCCTTACCCGGTGGTTCGCTTTCTCGGCGTCGACGTGGCGTCGTCGGGACGGCCCACCCTCCTGCTGACCCTCGCCCTGGTCGCCTGGCTGTGATGCCCATGCCGGTCAGAAGCGGGTTTGCCTTCCATCGAGCCCTCGCGGCCCTGGCCTTGCTCCTCGCGGCCTGCTCGGCCGGACCGATGGATCTGATCAGCCTCGAGGCCAACAGCCTCCAGCTCGGGATGGTGGCGCACTGGCCTTGCGACGCGGAGGGCGGGGTCGCGCTGGTCGACAGTTCTGGCAATAGCCACGACGGAGCCTTGAATGGTGTGTCCTGGGTGGGCGGCCGGTTCGGCGGCGCCCTGCATTTCGACGGGAGTGGCTCGGTCACCATGCCGTCGTTCCCCCAGGCTTGCAGCAGCTGGAGCGTCGCCCTCTGGTACCGGGCGCCCTCCGGCAACTACGACGACAACTTCCTCACACTCATCGGCAACGAGCAGGCCTCGGCGGGCGGCTGGGAGATGAGCACGAACCTGAGCTCGACCAACAGCCAATACCGTTTCGGTTACCCGATCGGCGGCGATGCCGGCAGCGCGTTCGAGCATTTCGACACCCAAGGTGTCGAGGTGGACACCTGGGTACACCTGGCGGCGGTAGTGGACGGTAAGACCATGCGACTCTCCTTCTACGAGAACGGCGTCCTGGTCGGCGGGAGCGCCCTGTCGTATCCGATCCAGCCTGGGAACAACGCTCTCTGTCTTGGCCGCTGGACATCGTCACACCACTCGCTGGTCGGCGACCTGGATGACATCGTGATCTTCAACCGCGCGCTGGTCCAAGCCGAGGTGCAAGAGCTCTGCGCCCAGCCGGCGCCAAATCCACGGTAGGCGGGTGACTGGACACTTGATCTGCCTCTCCAAATCGAGGAAGTAGTGGGGGCCGACCTACGCACGCAACGAGGAGAGACATGACCATTGCCGTAAAATTCGGGGGAACTTCCCTGGCCGACGCGGCCCAGTTCCGCAAGGTGGCGGCCATCATCAAGGCCGACGCGAATCGGCGCGCGGTGGTGGTATCGGCGCCGGGCAAGCGGCACAAGCAGGACCCCAAGGTCACGGACATTCTCCTCTCCATCCACGAGATGGTCGCGCGCGACATGGACCCCGGGCCATCGCTCCTGCTGCTGCGCGGCCGCTACCTGGAAATCGAGCGCGAGCTGGGCGTGGACGCGGGCATCGCGGGCCGGCTCGACGCCTTCGAGAAGGCGGTGCGCGCCGGCGCGGAGCGCGACTTCATCGCTTCGCGCGGCGAGCACTTCTCCGCGCTCGTCATGGCCGCGTATCTGGGCGGCACCTTCGTCGAGGCCGAGGGCGCGGTCTTCCTGACCTCGAACGGGCTCATCGACGAACGGACCTGGAAGGAACTGCCGCCTAGGCTTCCGGCCAAGGGGTTCTATGTGCTGCCCGGGTTCTATGGCACCGGGCCGCTCGGCAAGGTCAAGACCTTCTCGCGCGGTGGCTCGGACATCTCGGGCGCCATCCTGGCGCGCGCCGCGGGCGCCAGCCTCTACGAGAATTGGACCGACGTCGCGGGCCTGCTCATGACCGACCCGCGCGTGGTGCCCGACGCCGCGCCCATGGAGCGCGTGACCTATCGCGAGCTGCGCGAGCTGGCCTACTCGGGCGCCAACGTCTTTCACGCGGAGGCCATCCTACCGTGCAAGCAGGTCGGCATTCCCATCCGCATCGCCAACACCAACGATCCGGCCGCCCCGGGCACCCTCATCGTGCCCGAGAACCAGGCCGCCGATCGGCCCATCGCCGGCGTCGCGGGCCGCAGCGGCTTCTGCCTGCTGCAAATCGAGAAGACCCTGATGAACAAGGAACGCGGCTTCGGCCGCCGGGTGCTCGGCATCCTCGAAACCAAGGGCATCAGCTACGAGCTGTCGCCGTCAGGCATCGATTCCATGTGCGTGGTCATGGAGCAGAAGAGCTTCGAGCCGGTCGAGGACGTGGTCCTGCAAGAGATCCGCAACGCCTGCGACCCGGATTCCATCGATGTCGAGCGCAACCTGGCCCTCATCGCCACCGTGGGCCACGGCATGTCGCGCCGGGTGGGGGTCTCGTCACGCCTGTTCACCGCGCTGGCCAACGCCGGCGTCAACGTGCGCATCATCGATCAGGGCGCCTCCGAGCTATCGATCATCGTCGGCGTCGACGCCGCCGATCTCGGCAAGGGTCTGCGCGCTATTTACGACGCCTTCGTGCGCTCGTAGAAGCACGCCCGGCTACGGATCCTTCGTGAAGTGTACGTTGTGGGTATCAGAAATCCCGTTGAGATACAGATACCCGGACATGCTGCCGCTGGCAGTGTCGTCGGAGATGAACATGTCGAAAGATGCCGTGTCCCTACCGGGCCGCGGAATACAGCCCGTGGGTGTGCAAAGACACACAGAGGCGCTACTCGATGCAACCTCGCCTTCACAGAGATACCACTTCGTACAGTCGACCGCGGTCGTCTTTCCATTTGCGGTCGTGATAGAGCAAGAATAGTCACCAACGGTACTGGACACGGAATTGGGAAGGCAACCGTCGGAGCCGTCAGCCGGCGGTGTCTGCAAGGCGCACCAACTAGCCCAGAATTCCGTCCCCTCTATGGCAAAGCGAAGTCGGTGGGAAGCGAAGCTCCCGCCAACCACGGAGAACGGGAATCCCTCCGTATCAGCGAAGAGGACTTTGAAACCATTGTATCCAGGGGGGTACCCCACATTCGGGTCGGTAGCCGGCGGCGGCGGGGTACCGATGCCAAGAATGACCTGCCCGACCACCTGGCCTGAAGGATCATATGCGAAGCTGAACTTGATGGCGTCGGAGCCGGACGGAAACTGGAAGTTCTCGGCATACCCGGTCCACGATTGACTCGGACCCAGTGGTCCGAGCGGCTGGACGTCCACGGTCTGGCCCGGTGTCGCGATACTCAGGTCGGGGCTGGGCGAGGTCGATAGGCTGGCGTCGCTGCCGGCGTCCGGCTCGATGGTGCCTAGAGAGTGGTCCGCCTTACAGGCGCCAAGAATCACAAGCAATGCCAAGAGCGTTCTGGATTTCATGTTGTCGTCTCCATGGCCCACTTGTGGAGTGAGCACAGCGAAACCTTTCAACGAAGGTTCCGCTCCAGTGCCGCCCGCGCTTCGTGCGCAAAACGTCCCTCTGGGAAGGTGGCTAGGTAGGTTTCCAGATCGCGGCGCGCGCCTGCCCCATTGCCCATCTTTGCCCGACAGGTGGCGCGGCCATAGAGGGCGCGCTCGGTGACCGAATCCGCCTTGCCACCGGTGAGCAGCAGCAGGTCGAAATCGTGGAGCGCGGCGGTGCGCCGGCCCTTGTCGGCGCGCAACTCAGCGCGCGCCACCAGCATTTCACGCCCCACGCCGGTCGTGGCTGGCGCCATGGCGTCGAGCAGGGCCAGCGCCTGGCTGTGGCGCCCGAGGCGCAACAGAGCTTCGATGCGCGTCGCATTCGCCTCGGGGGCAAGCGCGGCGTGCGCGCCGAATTCGTGACGGTGCTCGTCGAGGAGGGCCAAGGCTTGCTCCGCGTCGCCGTCCTGCCTCAGCTCGGCGAGAGCGCGCGCCAGCAGGCGCGATTCCTTCGCCAAGGCAGACGCGCCAGGCAGCGGCGGTGGGGTCGCCTCCGGCTCGATCGCCGAGGGCGGCCGGTCAAGCTCTGGCTTGTCGGGCCTGGCTTCCTCCCGCATGGCCAAGGAGCGAAGCGCGCGCGGCACCACCGGGCGGTCCGTCACGGGCGCAGCCACGGGCGCAGGCTCGGGGATCGTCGCCGGAGCGGGCGTGGGGCTGGCGGCTCGAGCCGCTCCCCGAGAGGCGTGGCGCAAGGGTAGGCTGGTGGGAGCCGTGACCGACTGCTCGGGTGCGCGCGTGGAGGTGATGTGAAGAACGCGCGAAACGGACGCGGACAGCGCGCTGCCGAAGAGCACGAGCGCCGCCGCGACGGCCAGTTGCCAGGCCAGGGGCCGCGGCCGGAAGCGTTCCTTGCCGCGCAGGCACGCCCCGACCTCGGAGATCTCTCGGGCTCCAAACGTCTCGGCGACAGCCGCCGCGCGCAGCAGGGCCCCGGCCAGGGCCTCGTCGCTGCTCCCCGGCGCCTGCCCCGTCCAGCGCTCGCGGATCGGATTCCGCTCGTTTGCCTGCTTCGTCGTGTGTTGTTTCATGGGCCTCTCCCAGCGGCGCGTTTCATGTTGGTGAGAAAACGCGCCCGCGCACGGTGCAAATGCACCCACACCGTTGCCAGCTTGAGCCCGGTCAGGGCCGCGATCTCTTCGCCCGACAGCTCCTCCAGCTCGAAGAGAATGAGCACGCTCCGATACTTGTCCGGCATCCCGTCGAGAATCCGGTAGCACGCCGCCGTGGACTGACGGCGTTCGAGATCGTCCACCGGGGTCAGCCGGGTCGGCGCGATGGCGTCCTCGATGTCAAATTGGCGCGCACGGGAGAACCAGCGCCGGAAACGATCCTTGCGGCGGCTCTGCCGGGCCACTCGCTCGGTGATCCGATAGAGCCACGTGGTCACCTTGGCGTCGCCNNCCGGTGGGCGTCGTTTCCGAGCTGGGCAGACGCATGGTGACGCTCTCCTGTGCCTCGATGCGCCCCCGAGCTTTCACCGAAAATGCCCCAGGGCCATGCCGACGGCGATTTGCACCTCCAGCCGGGGCAGCCGGCCGACATCGCCGTAGTTACCGATGGTTAGGCGATCGTCGCCAGGGTAGACGAAGATGTCTGTCCCAACCCAGCCGGCGGCGTTGTTCCACGCCCAGAGGCCGCGCAGGCCGGCCGCCAGGCCGAGTTGCAAGCTGGTGTCGGAAGAAGTCTTGGGCAGCGCGGCGCCCTGCACGTGCAAGAGCGCCAGGACCGCAGAGGCATGGACATCCAGGCCGGGGGCGGCTTGCCCGAGGCGGTAGTTTGGCCCCACGGACAAGGCCGCGCGCATCCACTGGGCGTCACTGGCGGGAGTCGCGATCGATTGCGTGTGCGTCGAGGTCGCCGACAGCGCGGCGTGGAGGCCAATGGAAACGTCGCTTGGAAACAGGCAGCCCTCGATCCTCGCGCCGAAGACCGCTTCGCCGCCCACAACGGAAGCCAGCAGCGCCAGGCCGGCATCGAATGGCATCGGGCGAGGTGGCGCCGGCTCGGCCTTCGTCGCGACCACGCGCTCGGGCGCGGGGGCCGGCGGCGCGGGTAGCGGTGCCACGGGCGTCGCCAGATTGGGATTGAGCTTCGCTTCCCAAGTCGCGAGCACGACCGCGACAGCCTCGGCCACGTCGCTGCAGGTGCCGGTTCGATCGAGGCTCCGTTCGGCCAGCAGGTTGCCGTCGGCCGCGAGCAGCTCGACGTGCACCGACTGGTTGGTGCTCGACAAGTACGCCCGGTGCGGGGCGATCTCGTCGGTGGTCTCGCCTGCGCCCGAGTCCGCCAGCGGAACCAGACGTTCGCGAACCTCCGCTGGCGTCGGGCAAGTGCAGTCGCCCGCGATCTCCGGCACGGGATAGGCCAGCCAGACGGCGAGGAAGAGTGGCGTCACGCCAACACCTCCTGGCGCTCGAAGAGCTCCACGAGGATCTGCCTATCGCCCACCACCGCCACATCCTCTTACGGAAACCGCGCGCCTGTCCAGTCGCGTGGGAAGGGATGGAAACCCTGCCGGGGTTTCCATGACAGCGGGCTGCGGAGAATCCGGAGGTGGCGATGCCCGCGCGGGGCTACACTCCAGGCGTCGCGTGCCTCTCGCTTCAGCCTCGGCCATGATGACCAACGCCGCCCGCATCCTGCAACGCCTGGGGATCCACTTCCAGCTGCGCGAGTACGAGGTGGACGAGGCGGATCTCTCCGCCGAGAACGTGGCGGGAAAGGTGGGGTTGCCGCTCGACCAGGTGTGGAAGACGCTGGTCGCGCGCGGGGATCGCACCGGCGTGCTCTTCGCGGTGTTGGCCGGCAGCGCGACCCTGGACTTGAAAGCCCTGGCAAAGCTGTCGGGCAATCGGCGGGTGGAGACCGTGCCGCTCAAGGAAGTGCAGCCCCTGACCGGGTACATCCGCGGCGGCGTGACCACGCTCGGCGGCAAGAAGGACTATCCGGTCTTCGTCGACGAGACCATCGCGCTGTTCGACGTCGTGGCGGTGTCCGCTGGCGTGCGTGGCACGCAAATCTTGATCGCCCCCGCCGACTACCTGCGCGCCACCGGCGCCGCTGTGGGTGCTATCGCTACCTTCGGCTAAAGCGCGGCCTCGCGCAAGCCGAAGTATGATCAGGCGACCACCAGAAGGAGTAAACCCCATGATGTCACTGCGAACCGCGTTTCTCTTCATCCTGCTACTCGGCGTATCCGCGCTCGGCGCGTGCAGCGGAGGTAGCTCGGACTACAAGAACAGCCTGACCTTCGGCACGGGCCTCGGAGGAACAGGCTTCGATCTCATCGGGGAGAGCACCACCTTCTCCGTCGCCGCCATGGGCTCGACCGGACAGATCTACTTCAAGCTGGAAAGCGCGGCAGACATGGCCGGCCGGGCGGTGCGCCTCTACATCAACAGCGGCACCTACGCCCAGAAGGACTACATCAACCCGCAGTCTTACGGGCACATCCTGCTGTCTTCGTTCCGCATCACCGATGTCGGTGCCTTCACGGTGGAGGGCGACCTGGTCGAGCAGGTCGGTCCCGATATTGGCAAGGAAACCCTCGTCGCTCAGTCGACCATCAACATGACGCCGTAGCGGGGGATCCCGCTTCAGGGGCGGGCGCCGCAGGCGGCGAGCTCGACGGTGTAGCCCTTGGGCTCGACGAGCGTGAAGGCGCCATCGGGGAACGACGGATTGAGTGCTCGCTCGCGGATCTTGATTTCCACGCCGTTGTCCCAGTCCTTGCCCGGCTCGGCGAAGCGCACCAGGCGCGGTAACGCGACGGAGCCGACGCGCTCGAAGTCATCGTAGGCCACGCGCCAGCGGCTCGCGCCGCCCACCGCCTGACCTTCGAGGGAGACCACGTCCCAGGCCGGCGCCGACGGATTCGGCCGCCGTAAACCCAGCCACAGCGTCGTCCCCTGCGGGCCGGCCAGCACGAGCACGTCGGCCCCGCGCGTTCCGTCCCACTCGACCCGCGCAGGGGCGTTGCCCTCGGGCAGCGGCAGGTCGCCGAGCAAGAGCGCGGCGACCTCGGCCGGCTGAAGCGGGATGCGAATCAGCGCCGCCACGTTGGCCGGGCAAGCGGGACCCTTGCGGAAGACGTGCTTCTGATTGTCGATGAAGGTGAACTGCCCGCCATCCACGGCGAGCAGGGCCACCGTCCCTTGCAGGGCGACCTCGGCCTCGAAGCGAAGCTGGCCGCCGCGCGCGACCAGCATCTGCACGGTGCCACGCACGCGCTCGCCGCCCAGCCAGCTCGTGGCGCGCGCCTCGACGTTCATGCCCGCAACCGCCGCCTGTCGCGCGCGCACGGCCGCCAGCAACTCGTCCGCCGTCGGGGGCGGGTAGCTCCGCGTGGCCAACCGTGCGCCCGCGCAGCCCACAGCAATCACAACGAGCGCGACCGGCGCAAGCCGTGCGAAGGTTTTCACCACAGAGACGCAGAGGGCGCAGAGCCCGGATGGGGAAGGGCTCTCGGATCTGGGATCCGAAACCCTTCTGCTTCCGGGCCCTCTGCGCTCTCTGTGCTCTCTGTGGTGAAAAAGCACTCTTACTTCCCCGAAAGCCGGTTGCCCCCGACCTTGGCCAGGCTGTCTTCCAGCTTGCGCCGCAGGCGTTCGTCGGGGCTTAGGCCGAGCGCGCGCCGAAAGGTCGCCGCGGCCCGCTCGCTCTCCTTGCGTTCGGCGTAGACCTCGCCCAGGTGCCACTGGATCTCGGGATCGGTGGGCTCCAGGCGGGCGGCTTGCTCGAGGAACATGCCGGCCTTGGCCAGATCCTTGCTGCGAAAGCGCACCCAGCCCAGGCTGTCGATGAGCCCGCCGGAGCCGGGATCGATGGCGTTCGCCGCCTGCAGGCGCCGGCTCGCCAGCTCCAGGGCGTGGCCGTGGTCGGCCGCCACGAAGCCCCAGAAATTGAGCGCCTCGACCGAGCCGGGATGCTTGCCAAGCTGGCGCTCGACGAGGTCGAGGGCGCGCTGCCAGTTTCCGCGCCGCTCCTCGATCGCGGCCAGAGTCATGACGGCTCGGCTCTCCCCGGGATGCCGCCCCAGCACCTTCTCCATACGCGCGGCGCCGGCCGCGGCATCACCGCGCTTCTCGTCGACGAGAGCCAGGCTGACGCCGGCCTCGATCTCGATGGTATCCCGCTCCCCGCTCGCCAGCGGGACCGCTTCCTCGACCGCGCGGGCGGCGTCGGCGAACTTGCCGCTGTCGCGCAGTAGCTCGGCCGCGCGCAGGCGCGACTCGAAGTAGAGCGGCGAGGTCTTGGGCACTTCCCGCAAGGCGGCGATGGCCTCCACGGTCTTGCCCTGTTCCTTGAGCAGCGCCGCCCGGGTCAGCGAGAAGCGATTCTTCTGACCTTCGGGGATGCCCTGCTCCTTCGCCTGGGCCAGCAGCGCCAGAGCGCGATCGAGACGCCGCGCCGATCGTTCGAGCTCGACCCGCGCCGCGATGGTTTCGCTGTCGAGGCTGCCCTGGGGCACGGCCAGATCGTCGGCGAGCTGCTCCGCCTCTTTGCCGCTGCCGCTGCCAACCAGGAAGCGCGCGAAGGCCGCGGCGATCTCCGGCGACCCCTCGGACCGGTCCACGGCCTCGCGGAAGGCCTTGCGTGCCTCGTCGTTGCGGCCCGTGGCCGTGTGGATCCAGGCCAGTGCCACCAGCGCCTCGATCTGGTTCGGCTCCTCGGCCAGGGCCTTGTGCAGCTCGGCCTCGGCTTTCGCCATCTCGCCCTGGGCCCAGTAGACCGCAGTCATGCGCATGTGCCCCGTGCCCGAGCCGGGTTCCGCCTGGGTCAGGGCCTCAAGGGTGGCCTGCGCGGCCGGCACGTCGAGCACCTGCAGCTCCGCGTCGGCCAGCTCGAGATAGACATCCTCGGCCTCGTCATCGTCGGCCTGGAACTCGACCTCGGCCGTCGCCCGGCGCAGGGCGGCCACCACGCCGGCGGAATCGCCCTGGGCTTGCCGCACATGCGCTTCGGCGAGGAAGCCGCGCGACGTCTTGGCGATCTTGAGCGAGGCGCGCACCTCGGCCGCCGCGTCCTTGAGGTCCCCGAGGCGCAAGAGCAGCTCGGCCAGGTGCGCGTGCAACTCCGGGGCGTCGTCGTCGAGGACCAGGGCGTGCCGGATCTCGGCCGCCGCTTCCTGCCAGTGCTCCTGCTCCTCGTAGAGCAAGGCCCGGCTCACATGCTCGTAGGCGTCCGGATCGACTGAGCGCGTGGTGATCTGGCGGCCGCCCACCAACTTGGTGATGGGCGACGAAGTCGTCGCGCAGGCCCCGAGGGCAAGGCTCACCACCCCGGCCAAGGACAGCTTGCAAAGAACCGACACCACCCCGTCAAACTAGCACAGTCCGCGCGTTCGGACTTTCCCCGCCAGGGCCGTCGGCTGATGGCGCGTGCGGTTGACAGAGGGTGCGTCTTGGGCCAAAGAGAAACCCCGGTGATCCTCCCCTTCTCGAAGAAGGCTCTCGTCTTCGCCGCCATCACTGCTGGGGTTCTGCTCGGCCTGGGGCTCTTCACCTTCATCTACGCCGAGGGCTTGTCCTACTTCGGGACCGATCCCAAGTCCTGCGCCAACTGCCACATCATGAGCTCCGAGTACGATTCGTGGGTCAAGGGGAGCCACCACGCCGTGGCCAAGTGCGTGGACTGCCATCTGCCGCACGCTCTCTTGCCCAAGTTCATCGCCAAGGGGCTCAACGGCTATCACCACTCGAAGGGCTTCACTTTCCAGGACTTCAGGCCCACGAGGGTGTCGCGGACTACGATCCCAACCGCGATGCCACCCGGCAGGAGATGCGCTCGTTCGTCTGCGGCCAGTGCCACGTCGAGT
>PNBO01000316.1 GCA_003136095.1 Myxococcales bacterium | reverse complement strand
GGGTCATGGCGATTCACGTAGCCGCCATTACCATTGTCCCAAAGGGTCAGCTTGCCCGAGGTCGCGTGGTTGATACCGGCGGTGTTGCGGTACCACTCGGCGAAAGATGACACGGTAACGGGGCCAATGGCGCTGCCCGTAATGCCCGTAAAGACCGGTTTCCCGTCGCCGTCGAGGTCGTCTTTGACCATGCCGATGGAGGCGGCCGCCGAGCCAACGACGCCGGGCTCGAAGTCGGTGGGATTGTGGAACCGGAAATCATGGTACAAGGCCGGTACCAGCATCTTGTCGCCCAGGTCGGGCTGCTTGCAGGTCCAGCCGGGCTCGACCTTGCATGTGCTCGAGCAGCCGTCGCCACTTCCGGCGTTGCCGTCGTCGCAATCCTCGTTGAGCACGATGCCATCGCCGCACTTCGAGGTGCACGAGGTGCCCGAGCAATCCGGCTCCCACTGGCAGTCGATGGAGCAGCCATCGAAGGGCAGGTTGTTGCTGTCGTCGCAGCCCTCGGCGCCCTCCACCTTGCCATCGCCGCAGACCGTGGATGTGCACTTGCCATTGTCGTCGCACTTGTAGCCGAGCTCGAGGTGGCAGGTGGCCGAGCAGCCGTCGCCGCTCACGGTATTGCCGTCGTCACAGGTCTCGGCGCCGGACTTGATACCGTCGCCGCACTTGGGTGTGCAAGCCTTGCCTGCCACCCGGCACTGGAAGCCCTTCTCGACGGACTTGCAGTCGCCCGAGCAACCGTCGCCGCTCTTCGTGTTGCCGTCGTCGCACTTTTCGCTGCCTTCGATGATGCCGTTGCCACACTTTACCTGCGGGCAGACGCACAACTTCCCGGGAGTGCACACGCAGCCCACGCCCTTGGTCTTGCAGTCAGCCGAGCAGCCGTCGCCGTCTTGCTGATTGCCGTCGTCGCACACCTCGCCGATGGTCGGTTGCATGACACTGTCGCCGCAGCGCGGAGCCGCCTTGCATGGCTGTCCTGGGTTGGGACAGACCCAGCCGCCCTCGAGGTGACAGGCACTGTCACAACCGTCGCCGGCTTTGGTGTTGCCGTCATCGCAATCCTCGCCCGGCTCGATACGCTTGTTGCCACACTGGGAAACCCGGACGCAAGCCAGGCCGGCCACGCAGGAGAAGGCGGGATCTTGCACCGTGCAGGTGGAGTTGCACCCGTCGCCATCCTTGGTGTTGCCGTCGTCGCAAACCTCGCCGGCGCCGATCACGCTGTCGCCGCAGATGATTTTGCGCGTGCAGGGCCCGGCTTTCGGACAGGTCCAGTTCGGCTCGACCTTGCAATTGCCGTTGCAGCCGTCACCGGGCAGCACGTTGCCGTCGTCGCACTCCTCGATGCCGCCCTGGTTGTTGATGCCGTCGCCGCAACCTTCCGGCGCCTGGGCCTTGCACCCGGCCGTGCTCGTGCTGTTGCACACCAGGCCCGTGGTGCCGCCGGACGAGCTCACGATGCTGGTCGGGATGATGACCACGCCGCCGCCGCCATTCGTGCCAGCGCCGCCGCCGCCCCCGGCGCCGCCCTGGCCGTTCCCGCCGGCCCCGCCGCTGCTCTCAATCGAGGCGCTGGTGCAAGCCATCCCCGCGAATGCAAGCATCGCCGCCACGCCAACTGCCGCAAGACGCCCAGCGAATTGACCATGTCCCACATAGTGTTTGCTGCATACCAGTGCCATTGGAGAACACCTCGTGTGCGAGACGCGAAATCGGATCGGTTGTACACCGTTTGAGCAAGAGTATGGCAGCATTCGTGCCATGAAATCATTGTGAACGACCGTACGGGTGTGAGCCAGGTAGGGGAAATGCCCACATTCGACGAGAGCCGCCCGGGGAACGGCGGCGGAGTTGCCGGTGCAGCGCAGCGCCGCCCGCCTCGCGACCGGACACGCTATGATGAGGACATGAGCCTGCGCGTCCGTTGCCTCTGCTATTTCCTCGCCAGCGCCACCGTCGCCACCGCGCGTCCGGCAGCCGGTACCGAACCACCCCATCAGGTCGCAGCGGCCATCCCTGCGCCGCAAGCTGTGAGTTACACCCTGGACGGGATCCCGAGGCAGGGGGTGTCGTTCGTGCCCGACAGACCTGGTCCCAAGCCGCTCGTGCTGCTCTTCGATCCGAACGGGGACGCCAGCGGCGCCGTGAATACCTGGGTACCCGCCGCCAGCAAAGCGGGATGGATCGTGGCCTCGACGCCACGAGTCCGCAACGGCACGGCCGACGTGGATGACGCCCGCGAGATGCTGGCCTTGCTCGATGCCCTCCGGCAGCGGCACCAGATCGACGGTCGGAGAATCTACAGCGGCGGCTGGTCCGGTGGAGGGTGCGGGGCCTATCTGCTCGCGCTCACACGGCCGGAAATCTTCGCCGGCTCCTTCGTGCAGGTGGCGCACATGGGTTCGTGGCGCGAGAACCGCCTTGCCTCGCGGATCAGCCGCACCGACCAGAGCTACTACCTGCTCACGCGCACCAACGATTTCAACCGCCCGGCCATGCAGCAACTCGCGACCGCCCTGCGGGGCGCTGGTCTCGAGGTGATGTTGGTCGAGCGCCCTGGCGGTCACCAGGGCATGTCCGGTGAGGAAGTCGCCGCGGCGCTCGATTGGATGCAGAGGCGACCGCCGAGTCGGTGAGAAGTGAGGAAGCGCGATCCCCATCCGAGGGTACTTTCCTGCGCAAGATCCCCCAAGATCCCCATCCGAGGGTACATTTGCACGCAACTTTTTCCTGCCGTATCCGAGAACCCATGCATGACCCTTCCACGGCAAGTTCTCCCTGACTGCGACCAAATGATAACCCGCCGCTGTTCCGAGCGACGCTTCTTCCTCCGCCCCGACGACGAAACCAACAACGCCTTCCTCTACTGCCTCGGCCTCGCCGCCCAGCGCGCCAAGGTCGAGGTCACGTTTGCCACCGCGATGTCGAACCACCACCACACTGGCATCCGCGACCCGGAAGGCAACTTCCCCATCTTCACCGAACACTTTCACGGCCTCCTCGCCCGCTACCAGAACGCCCACCTCCGCCGCTTCGAGAACTTCTGGTCCACCGAACCCGCTTCCGTCGTCCGCCTGGTCGAACCGAACGATGTCCTCGACAAGATGGTCTACGCCTTCACCAATCCCTGCGCGGCCGATTTGGTCGACAAGGCCGAGGAATGGCCGGGGGTCAGCACCTATCACGCGGCACTCACCAGCGGCTGGCTGGTCGCCACGCGCCCCAAGCACTTCTTTCGCGAGAAGCGCGGCATGCCCGAGGTCATCAGCATTCGCATCGCGCGGCCACGTGGCTTCGATCACTTGACCCAGACCGAGTGGATCGAGCTCTTGACCGAGCGCGTGCAGGCGCGAGAAGCGCAATATCGCAGCCATCGGGTCGAGCTTGGCATTACCGTACTCGGCCGCGCCCGCATCCTTGCGCAAGACCCATTCGACGCACCGAAGAGCCACGCTCCGCACTTCCAAATGAACCCGCGCGTGGCCGCGAAGAGCAAGTGGGCGCGCATCGAGACGCTGATGCGCAACAAGGGCTTTCTGGCGAGATACCGAGCCGCTTTTCTCGGCCACCTGGCCGGCGTCGCGGATGTGCTCTTCCCATTCGGGACCTACTGGATGCGCAAGTTCGGCAAGGTCGCCTGCGAGACCGCGGAGGCGCTGGGGCTTGTGGTGGCCGAACCAGCACCCGCATAGCTGGCGGTCTGGGCCCGAGACTGTGCGACTGGTTGCCGCCAGCAGGCTCCACCTGCGCGCGGCGAGCATTTCCCTGAATATCGCCACCGCCAGGTGAGCGCCAGCGACCAGCAGAAGACGGCGGGCGCGTCTCTGGTTCCACCTGTCACAGCAAGCCGCCATCAGTTGGACCTCAATGACCTTCATCCAGGACAGGCTACCGCCCAGACTACCCTCCGCCCGGAGCACCCTCCACCCGAAGTACCCTCGGTGCGGGATTTCGCGGAAGTACCCTCGGTGCGGGACTCTAAGTACCCTCGGTGCGGGATTTGGCGGTGCGGGACTCGTCTAGGTACCCTCGGTGCGGGACTCGGGACTCGTCGGTGCGGGACTCGTCTCGTGAAGTACCCTCGGTGCGGGATTTGGGATTTGGAAAGTACCCTCGGTGCGGGACTCGGAAGTACCCTCGGTGCGGGACTCGCCCTGAAGTACCCTCGGTGCGGGACTCGTGGACTCCGGGACTCGCGAAAGTACCCTCAGTGCGGGACTCGCGGTGCGGGACTCAAAGTACCCTCGGCGCGGGACTCGGAAGTACCCTCGGTGCGGGACTCGTCTCACGGCGGCAGGTAGATGATCGCCTTGCAGGCTGACGAGCACACGCCGTTCTTGCCGTTGTCCGCCCCGTCGTCGCACGTCTCCGACCCATTGATCTTGCCATCGCCGCAGTGAGGCCCCAGCTTGCACTGGGGCGTGCAGCCACCGTACGAGCCGTCGAGGATGCCATCGTCGCACTGCTCGGGCCCGTTCATGATCCCGTCGCCACAGTGGGGTGCGTAGATACAGCTTGGCGCGCAGCCACCGTACTCACCCGTATTGAAGAGCGCGCCGTCGTCGCACTGCTCGGGCGGCTCGATTTGCCCATCGCCACATCCGCCCGGCAGCCGGCAGCCTTTCGTGCAGTTGGGATCGTCAGACATGGTCGGCTCGCATTCCTCGCCGTAGACCGACTGGACGGTCCCGTCCCCACACCGCGGCCCCATCGTACAATCGGGATTGCAGGTTCCATAGGTGCCGTCGTTGACGCCGTCATCGCACTCCTCGCTGCCGTTGACGACGCCGTCCCCGCAGCGGCCACCGCGCTTGCAGTTCGCCATGCACCCCCCGTACGCGACCTTGGGATCGCTCGAGGTGGAGTTCTTGGCGCCGTCGTCGCACTCCTCGTCGAAGTCGACCTGAAGGATGCCGTCGCCACAGCGCGCGGGCAGCTTGCAGCCCGGGGCGCAGCCGTTGGTGGTGCCGTAGTCGTCGTTGTTGGTGCCGTTGTCGCACTCCTCGCCGTCGCTGGTCACGCCGTCGCCACAGAACGGACCCCACTTGCAGTCCGTGCCGCAACCGTTGTGCGCCGGGTTGCCGTTGGGCCCCGCGCAACTCGCGGGCAACGTGCCCGTGCCGTCGCCGCAGTCGCACTCCTCGTCGCCCACGGTCACGCCGTCCCCGCATTTGGGCACGCAATCGGATGGCGCGGCGTTGAAGCCGCTCAACGTGAGCTTGTAGGACGAACCCGTGCTCTGGCGTTCGGCCTGGAACACGACGATCTCGTAGACCTTGCCGTCCTGCAACCCGAGGCTCACCGTCGACTTGATCGGGGTGGTGGCGACGCCCTGGGCGTCGAACGGAGTCACCGTGGTATTGCCGTTGCCGTTCGCACCGATCACGATGCTGCCGTCGACGGGCGTGTGAACGCCGCCCAGGTCCACGGCCAGCTTGCCGTTGATGAACACCCAAACGTCGTCGTCACCCACGAAATCGAGGGTGTAGGACTTGTTGTTGTCGTACAGAAACCAGTAGCGGACCTCGCTGGTGAAGCTGAAGTTGTGGAGGATCTTGTTGCCGCTGGCATCGACGTCGAAGGGCCAGGTCTTTCCCGCATCGTAGTAAGGGGGAATCTGGGCAGCCAAGAGCTCGGAGGCAGGAGTGAACGTGTCCTTGTCGACCGGAAAGAAGAGCGGATTGCCGTCGACCTTCTCGACGATGTACAGCGCCTTGTAGGTGCCGCCGTCCAAATGGCAGCTACCGGGCAGCTGGGTGTAGCCCAGGTCCTCCATTTTCTGACAGTCCGTCTTCCCGCCGGTTGGATTGGTCGTCGGGTCGTACTGGTACTTGAAGGTGCAAGGGATGGGATTGCCGTCAGCGTCGAGCATCGGATCGGTGGACGTTCCGCAGTAATTGGCCGGCGTGGTGATGTTCCATTGCTCGCCGTTGGCGCCGTAGCGGTTCACGTAGTTGCCCTTGCCGTCGTTCCACAACGTCATCTTGGCGCCGGTCGAGTGATTGGTGCCGGAGACGTCGGTGTACCAGGTCGCGAAGCTCGCCGCGCTCGCGACGTGTGCGTTACTGGGAGCCGTGGAGGACAATACGGGCTTGCCCTTGGTGTCGAGGCTGGCGTTGACCATCCCCGTGGTGGGGTTGTACGAGCCGGTGACGCCGGTTTCGAAATCGTTGCCCCCCGAGACGTCCCTGCTGAACTTGAAGTCCCGGTAGGTCGCCGGCACCAGCATCTTGTCGCCGATGTCCGGCTGCTTGCAGGTCCAGCCGGGCTCGACCTTGCAGTCCTTCGAACAACCGTCGCCGCCGCCGGCGTTGCCGTCGTCGCACTCCTCGTTGAGGACGATGCCATCGCCACACTGCGAGGTGCACCCCTGGCCGCTCGTGCAGGTCGGCTCCTTCTGGCAATCGATCGAGCAGCCATCGAATGGCAGGCTGTTGCCATCGTCGCAGCCTTCGGCGCCCTCGACGTTCTTGTCGCCGCACACGGTGGATGTGCACTTGCTGGGCGATCCCGTGCACTTCCAGCCGAGCTCGAGGTGACAGGTCGCCGAGCAGCCGTCACCACTGTCGTTGTTGCCGTCGTCGCAGGCCTCGGCGCCGGAGGTGATGCCGTCCCCGCACTTCGGCGTGCAGGCCTTGCCCGCGACCCGGCACTGGAAGCCCGGCTCGACCGTCTTGCAGTCGCCGGAGCAGCCGTCGCCGCTGGTCGTGTTGTTGTCGTCGCACTTCTCGTTGCCCTCGAGGATGCCGTTGCCGCACTCGACCTTCGGGCAGACGCACAACTTGCCCGGCGTGCACACGCAGCCCACGCCCTTGATCTTGCAGTCGGCCGAACAGCCGTCGCCGTCGGCTTGGTTGCCGTCGTCGCACACCTCGCCGATGGTCGGCTGCATCACCCCATCACCGCAACGCGGGGCCGGCTTGCACGGCTGTCCCGGATTCGGACAGACCCAGCCGCCCTCGAGCTTGCAGGTGCTGCTGCAGCCATCGCCGCTATTGGTATTGCCGTCCTCACAGTCCTCACCCGCTTCGATGCGTTTGTTGCCACACTCGGAGGTCCGCTCACAAAGCTGGCCGGGGATGCAGGTGAAGGCGGGATCTTGCACCGTGCAGGTGGAATTGCAGCCGTCGCCGTCCAAGGTATTGCCGTCGTCGCAGACCTCGCCCGCGCCGACCTGCTTGTCCCCGCAGACGATCAACCGCGTGCAAGGGCCGGCGGATGGACATTTCCAGTTCTTCTCGACCTTGCAGGCGCCGTTGCAGCCGTCGCCCGGCAGCACATTGCCGTCGTCGCACTCCTCGATACCGCCCTGGTTGTTCATGCCGTCGCCGCAGCCTTCCGGCGCCATGGCCTTGCACCCGGCGGTGCTAGTGCCGTTGCACATGGGTCCCGTGGTGCCGCCGGACGAGGTCACGATGCTGGTCGGGATGATGATCACGCCGCCGCCGCCGCTCGAGCCGGCGCCGCTGGCCCCGGCGCCGCCCTTGCCTGTTCCACTGGCGCCTCCCGCACCCTCAATCGTGGCGCCGGTGCAAGCCATCCCCACCAATGCCAGCATCGCCGCCAGGCCAACTGCCGCAAGATGCACGACGAATGGACCATGTCCCGCCGAGTGTTTGCTGCATGCTATTGCCATTGGAGAACACCTCGTGTGCGAGTCACTACTTCAAAACGGATCTAGCACCGTTTGGGAAGGAGCATGCCAGCTTTCGTGCGCCCAAGTCGCTGTGAGTTACGGCCATGGCGTGACCGAAGTGGGCCGCCCCACGGTCCGTGGTCGACGGTCCTCGCCGCGGATAGCGCTTGCCCTGGTTATGGACGCTGTGCGCCAGACGCGCAGCGACATTGAGTTTTCCCTGGGACTCTGCCAGAAAGAGCCATGGCCAACCAAGGTGTGGGATTCGATCCGGATGAGCTCAGACGCTTCGCGCGGGATGCGCGTGTCCGCTTGCGCGAGTCGCGTCGGCTGCTCGTCATCGTCGGGCTCGTGCTCGTCGCGGTCATCGGCCTCGTCAGCGCGTACTACCAGGTCGAGCCCGACGAAGTCGCCCTGGTGACGCGCTTCGGTCGCTACGTGCGCACGAGCAACCCCGGCCCCCACGCCAAGTTCCCCTTTGGCATCGAGCGCGTGCAAAAGGTTCCGGTGCAGCGGCAGCTCAAACAGGAATTCGGCTTCCGCACCGCGCTTGCCGCCATTCAAAGCGAGAAGCGCAAGGACGACGAGACCAAGGCCGAGTCCCTCATGCTCACCGGGGATCTCAACGTGGCCACGGTGGAATGGATCGTTCAGTACAAGGTTTCCGATCCCTACAAGTACCTGTTCAA
>PNBO01000309.1 GCA_003136095.1 Myxococcales bacterium | reverse complement strand
ATTCCGGTTGCACCTACATCGGCGGCTTCGATCGTGCCGGGGTCGCCAAATTCGATCCCCAGACCGGCCGCTGCGTGGCGCTGGTGCTGGCGAGCCCCAGCGGTGCGCCGGACGCCGGATTTGGCTTGAGTCTCACGCCATCCTGGGGTGTGCAATCCGCCACCTTGTGGCCGTCCACTGCTGACGATTGCGCGCAATGGGTCAAGGTCAGCGGTGTGGCAAGCGCCACCTCCGCAAGCGGCAGCGTGACCATTCACAACTCGCCCTACACCCTCGACATCGACGCCGTGTTGAACTTCCCGGCCAGCGACGCCGGCCCGGCGCAATCCATCGAAATGAAGGCACAGGGGGTGGCTCTCAACCACGGATGCTGAAGTAGGCGGCGCCCACGCATACGGCGTTGAGAAAGATCGGCGTACTCGGCCAACTTGCTGGCGGCAGAAATGGCTACGGCGCTTTCTGGGAGGACTGCGCCGGGGGACCTTCGCCGACAAAAAGCGCCAACGACCATTGCCGTACGATGAGAGAGGGAGCCAGCAAGGAGGTAGCGTAACTGCGGGTATCCAGCAAGCCCGTTCGTGGATAGCCGCCTATATAGGCAACATTGGGTCTAGGCTGGGCCAGGCGTGCGGCTGTCCTCCGGGTCGGGGAAGGCTTCCGACAGGAGCTCCCGCTCGGGCCGAGCGGGCAGGCGAGCCGGGCCATGAAGGCCAAAGAGCTGGGTGATGTGGAAAATGGCCTTCTTGATGTAGCCCTTGTTGCTCGCGACGGGCACCGCGCAGCCGCGGTCGAAACCCAACTGCGCCGCAATGCCTTCCAGGAGCGCGTTGCCAGAGGCGTGCAGCACACACGGCAGCGTGCCCGTGGCGACGTTGGCAACCCGGCCATCCCGGAAGACGAGATGCTTCACATCGGGCTTGCGCGTGATGAAGTTCTTGAACAAGAGATTGTGGAAGATCTCGCAGCGCCAGTCGATGTCCACCTGGCTGCGATCGTGCACGTACAGGCTGGTCAGGATTTCCTGGTCCATGTCGGTCGGCCGCATGCCGAATTCGCGTTCTAGCCGGTCGATGAGCCGTCGCGCGTAGCCCGCGGTCGAGATCCAGGTGCCCGAGTTCAGGTAGTCGTAGCCAGTCGGATTGCGGGGCACGCGCTGGCCCGAGCGATTGAACTCGCGGTCGTATACCCGCCGCAGAAATGGCCCCAGGTTCAAGGCACCACAGACCATGGGCGCGGAGGCACGCCGGAACTTTTCCTCGATCTCGGGAAGTCCGCTCAGGAACACGACGTCGAAGGGATCGACCGAGAGCACGACCTCGTCCTCGGGAAGATCCTTGATGTAGTCGCGCGTCTCCGTCGTCTTCTGCCCGAACCCGACCCATTGCTTTCCCCACCCGAGAGCGACAGGCGCGATCTCGTGACGCCGGCACGAGGCCATGAAGAGGTCGAAGTATGCCTGCCGGTCGGTGCCGTACGCGATGACGGTGGCCATGGTTCCCCAAATCTGGATCGGCCTGGCGAATGTGCAAGGGGCACGGGCGCACGGCCAGGGGCTGTGCCGATGGGAGGAGCGAGCTCCCGGAGTGGACACTACGAGCCTGGGAGAGCGTGACTTCTTCGCGGAAACGAAGAACCTGCCAGGAAGAATCCAAGGGCGGCAGTGATCGCGGCTACAGCGGGCGGTCCAGGCCACTCTGGACGCCGAGGGAAACTCGGCTTCCACTCATGACTTGTTCGGTTGGGCTATGGCCCGGTCCCTGGCCCTGGCGCTAGCCGGTGCCTCAAGGCGTCCCGCTTGGCGTCGACCATCGCCTTGATGGTCCAGGGCGCGCTACCTTCGAGCCGGTTGTTGATGAAGAGGTAGGTCCTGCGCCTGGGCGCCGCGGTGCCTTCGGCTATCAGCTCGGCCGCGGCGGCGCGGGCGGCCTCGTCCACGTTTTTGATGCTGTCGAAGGGCTCGAAGTCCTGGATGGTCCGCTCGTAGGTCTTGCCGGGCGTGAGCAGAAACCGTGCGGCGACCAGTTCTGGATTGGTGTGGCTGCCGGCGAGCGCGAGTTGTTCGGACACGCTCGGCATGTCGGTCCACGAGTTGAAGACGTGCGCGACCTCGTGCCGGGCCAGGCAGTCGAGGTAGTCCGGCCCGAGCCAGATGTCGTTTCGCATCTCGATGCCGTAGGGCCAGCCCTTGGGCAGCCTCGACAAAAAGGTGTCCAGGTCGGCGATGAACTGCCGCATGTCCTGGTAGTCGGCTCGATGGAAACGCGAGAGCTCGAAGATCAAGACGCCGACGTGGGATCGGATCGCCTCGCACGGCTCCAGGAAACGGCCGGCGAAGGCGTCAGCGTTCAGGAAGTTCTCGTTCACGGTACCCTTGCGCGCGCCGAAGCGAGGCAGGTTCGGGAACCGCTTCACCGTGATGGCGTCGGTCACCTTGAACCCGAACCTGAAATCCGCTGGCACCTGTGCGGCCAGACCTTCGAGAGATGCACGGTTGGGGAATGTGTAGTAGGCCGCGTCCACGCACACGGTCTTGAACACCTCCGCGTACTCGGCGAGGCAAGCCTGCTCGAAGCGCGACTTGGCGAACTTGCCGCGGTAGAGGTAGCGAGAGCCGTCGTACACCGTGCCGACCCAGCCGGGGTACTTCCACGACGAGGTGCCGAGGTAGACGCCTTTGCTCGCCAGTCCCGCGAGCTGCTCACGCAATTGCTCCCTGTCGAATGGCGTCGAATCCATGGTCGTAGTCTACGACGCGCTCCCGCCCGCAGCGAGGCGATGAACTGTCGAATCGGAGAAACGTCGGGATTGCAGGCCTCGGCAGCGGGATAGTTCGGCGTGTTTCGGGTTTGTAGGTGGATGCAGTGGACGTAACATCCGTTCTCGGACATTTTGCGGATGGGATTTGGTGAAGGCAAAAGGGCGCTTGAAATGACCATGCTCCGGCGATGATGACGCAGAAGAATGGCGGGCTTGTCGCCCTACAAAAGTGGCTGCAGCACCGAATACCACTGGGTTGCGAGCAGAACGTATCCGGCCAGGTTCGGGTGCCACTGATCTTCGAGCAGCGACGTCTTGTTGGGATTGAACGGCGTGAACATGTCCACCAAGAGGATATGTTTGCCAGCGTCAGTTTCCGCCTTGACCACGGCGGGAATAGTGCCGTCGTAGGCCTTGATGCGATCGCTGAGGGCCGTGTCGTCGCCCTTGCTCGCATCACCGCGTGACGGAATCGGCTGGGCCACCACAATCAACACGTTCGGCAACTGCGCGTAGACGCTGTCGATGAGTGCCTTCAGTCGCGTGGCGGCGGTGGCCATGTCGTAGTTGTCGATGGCGTCATTGGTGCCGATCATCAACAGAACGATATCCGGCGTGTAGGTCGGCATGACGGTCGACACCAGTGTCGAGATGCCGCTTCTGCCGCCCTCGGGCGCAATCGTCCAACCGCTGTGCCCCTCGTGATTGTGTGGAAATGGAACTCCGTCGTCCATGTCCGGACCGTTCCAACCCGAGCCCACGAAGGTGATGTTCTTCCCCGCCGAATGGGCGAGCCGGAAAAGCTCCACGCGATAGCCGCCTTGGGTGTCCGAGTTGTAACCATCCGTAATCGAGTCTCCGAACGGCATGATTTTGCAGGCCGTACCGTCGGTGGGACACGGGTGATAGCCCGACGTGGAAGCGTCCGCGTTTCCGGTCTTTCCACCTGTGCCGGAGGCGCCACCCGAGGCGCTGCCGCCCACGCCCGAAGCTCCCCCCGTCGCAGCACCGCCGCTTCCAGATGCGCCGCCAGCCCGGCTGCCGCCATTCCCCACCGAGCCCCCCGTCGCTCTGCCGCCCGTGCCACTCGTGCTCCCTCCGGTGGCCGCGCCGCCGGTCCCCGTCGAGCCGCCCGCGTTCTTGCCGCCCGAGCCTTGCCCTCCCGTTGCCGGCGCGCCGCCAGTGGCGCCTGCCCCGGAGCCGCCGCCCGTTTGCGCACCGGCCGCGCCCGACGATCCGCCCGCTGCTTTTCCACCCGTCGCCGGGTTGCCTGCGACGCCGCCGGCGCCCTGGCCGCCCGAGCTGTTCGAGCCACCGCCCGTCCCGGTCGCTCCACCTTGTCCGGTGGCCGAGGTGCTTCCTCCAGTGCCGCCGGAATTCTGCCCGCCCGTCGCACCGCCCGAGCCATTCGCGCCTCCGCTGCCGTTCTTGCCGCCGCTCGCGGAAACGCCTCCGCTCCCGCGGCCGCCGGTTTGTCCCGGCGGGACTCCCGAACCGTTGCTACAGCCGAAGCCAGCAGCGACCAGACCGACCAGCAACCATGAGCAAATCCGCCTTGTTTCCACGTGCATTTCCTTTGCTAGCGATTGCAATGTCGGACGATCAGCACAAAAAGCGTATCAGCACGCGGCGGCGTGGGCAACGAAAGAGCTGCCTCTTCTTCGGAAGAGTCACGGCATCCAGTTTCGTCGGTCTCGATGCTGCGCTGTGTTCCGCATGCGGCGTTCGCCGCGGATGTGGATCGGTGTCCTGCTCGGGCTTCCACGCGCCATCGGCGAACAGCCTCCAAACCTAGGTTTCCGCTCGTTCGAGGATGAGCCGGGCATTGGGGGTAGTTGTGTGGTTGACCAAGCAGGCGTTTTCGGACAAGGTGCCTGGAATCATGCAATACAAACCGCTACATTGGCCAACCTTCGCCGCGTTCATCGGCGGACTGGCTTGTTTGTCTGGTTGCTCGGATAGCCTGAAGGCATCGGACGCAGGCCCGAAGCCATCGGAGGCTGGTTCGACGAACTTCATCGAGCCTTGCGACATTTATGCGTCCGGCAACACACCCTGTGTCGCTGCGCATAGCATGGTTCGGGCTCTCTACGGATCGTACAGTGGGAACCTTTACCAGGTCAGGCGCGTGTCCGATCAGACAACCAAGGATATTGGTGTCCTGGCCCCTGGAGGCTTCGCCGACTCCGCCGCGCAAGACTCGTTTTGCGTCGGCACGACATGCAGCGTTTCGATCATCTATGACCAATCCCCGCTGGGCAATCACCTCACCGCGGCGCCCGCGGGTGGCTTCGTCAAGACACCGGACAGAGAAGTCAACGCTGACCGCTACAAATTGACGGTCGGTGGTCACGCGGTCTACGGGGCCTACTTCGACACGGGAATGGGTTATCGGAACGACGGCACTGCGGGGCTAGCAACTGGTGACCAGCCTCAGTCGATGTACATGGTTGCAAGCGGCATGCACTACAACGATCAGTGCTGTTTCGACTACGGAAACGCAGAGACGAGCAACAACGACGACGGTAACGGCACCATGGAGGCGATCTACTTCGGGAACTGCTCGATGTGGGGCAAGGGTGCCAGTAGCGGTCCCTGGGTCATGGCTGATCTCGAGAACGGTCTCTTTGGCGGACAAGCCTTCTCCCTGAACGACAACAACGTGCCCCTCGCTTATGACTACGTCACGGCGATGGTTAAGGGCAGGGCAGGGGGATTCGCCATCAAGGGTGGCAACGCACAGTCCGGTGTTCTGCAAACCATGTACGACGGAGCGCGTCCCACCAATGGATACGACCCCATGAAGAAGCAGGGGGCTATTATCCTGGGGATCGGCGGTGACAACAGCAACGGTGCCGTCGGCATCTTCTTCGAAGGGTGCATGACTTCCGGCTACTCCTCGGATGCGACCGATGATGCGGTCCAGGCGAACATCGTGGCGGCAGGCTATGGGCCCGGCGTGACCGGCGGGAACGACTGCGGACCGAAGTGCACCAAGGTGAGCGCGTGCGCCGCTGCGGTGATTCCTACTGGCCTCACGGCTCTGACCGACTTTTCGAGCAATCTCGACTCCGGGAACATCTTCCACACCGGCGGCATCAACGACTGGAGCTCCCTCTTCGGCGGTACCTGGGTCGCTCCCGTCGCGTCCGCTACCTCCGCTGACGCCTCCGTTGATCCCTGCACCACGCCGACCGCCCCGCCGCAGTATCCCTTGGCCCAGAGCTTCGCCGATGGCAACTGGCACATCACCGGAACCATCGCCAGCGGGCAGTGGGCGGGAGCGGGTCTCTGGTTCGGCACGAGTTGCCCGGTCATCGACTTCAGTGCCTACCAGGGGATGTCGTTCAGCATTGCCGGCAGCGCAGGTCCGGGCGGCGCAATTACCGTAGGCGTTTCCACAGCGGCGAATAGCAAGCCGAATACCGACACCACCAGCTCGAGCTTCACCTGTATTTCGAATGTCGCAACCTGCACCGCTGCGACCTGCACCCCTGCCAGCCTGACGGTCAGCAACATCACCGCCACACCGCAAACGGTGCGATTCCTCTGGGCCAATCTCAGCAATGGCCAGCCCAGTGCCACGCCCAACCCGGCAGAGATCACAGGGATCGCTTTCAATCCGACTCTGGACTTCTCGGGCACCGCCAGTCCCTACTCGCTCGATCTCATCATCGACGATCTGGCGCTCATTCCTTTGTAGACAGCTGCGGCACGCGTTCGGGACGCACGTTGCACTCTTCGGGGTGAACCCCTGGAGGCTGATGACGCGGCTCGGGCACAAGTCGCTGACCGAAACCTTCCGCTGCGTGCACGTCGCCCAAGCTCACCGGAGGGAAATACCACTGGACCTGCTCGAAGCTGTGGCTGGGGAGATCGATTCCTTCTGAGCTTCTACTGCCAGCGGGCTGCCTGAATTCGGCGCCGTTTGCCTCATCAGAGGCGACGACCGAATGCTGGCACCAGACGGGAGCAGCCTGGGGAAGCGCCTCTGCTATGCTGGCGCAGTGACGGCTTCCGCCAATCCTCCCGATCCGCGCGTCGGCTCGGTCATCCAGGGCCGCTACAAGATTCTCGCATTCATCGCCTCCGGAGGCATGGGCGCGGTCTACCGTGGCGAGCGGGTGCAGCTCGGGCGTCCGGTCGCAATCAAGTTCCTCCACCCCTCGATTGCCACGCAGCGNNCACCCCAACTGCGTCTCGGTGATCGACTTCGGCGTCGAGGACGTGCCCTTCCTGGTCATGGACTTCGTCGCTGGCCGCAGCCTGCGCTCCCTGCTCGCGGGCAAGCGGCTCGAGCCCGTGCGCGTTCTCGGCTTGGCTCGCCAGATCTTGTCCGGTGTAGCCCATGCCCACGCCCAGGGCATCATTCATCGCGATCTCAAGCCGGAGAACATCATCGTCGGCGACACCACAGGGCTCGTCGACCACCTCCGGATTCTCGACTTCGGCCTGGCCAAGCTGAAAGGCGCACCGGCGCTGACCGTGGGCATGGCCGTGGGCACGCCCTCCTACATGGCTCCCGAGCAAACGCTGGCGGGCGGCGTCGTCGATGCCCGGACCGACATCTACGGCGTCGGTATCCTGCTGTTCGAAATGCTGACCGGGCAGAAACCATTCGTCTCCGACAACGTGGCGAAGCTGCTGCTGATGCAACAGGGAAAACCGGCGCCCCGCATGAGCGCGGTCGCAAGCGGCGTCTTCTTCTCGGACGCGCTCGAAGCGGTAATCGCCAGGGCTTTGGCCAAGGCGCCCGCCGAGCGTTTTTCGAGCGCCGCCGAGATGGCGGCGGCCTTGGAGAAAACTCCAGAAGCTGGTGCGATGCACGTCGGCGTCGAGGCCTACACGGCAGCCCCCGACGAGACGATCACCGACAAGACGATCTGGAAGCGATTCTCGAAACCTTTTTCGATACCTTGGCGCCGGCGGCAGTGGGCGGTG
>PNBO01000377.1 GCA_003136095.1 Myxococcales bacterium | reverse complement strand
CGAGCGCACCTCCCGTGGCGGTCGAGCCACTGGTGGCGCCACCGGAGTTGGTCTGGCCGCCGGTGCCCTGGGATTTGCCCGAGCCAGATGTCGTACATCCGAGAAGGAGGGTCCCGAGCACCCCGAAAACGAGCCGGGATCTTGTCAGCCGAACCGTCCGGGTGGCGCCTATCGTTGTGAACCTCATCGCGAGACTCCTCATGTGACAGTGGCGTGCTGGCAGCCCTGAAACTTACGGGTACAGTCCGTCCGCGATCCCGTTGATGTACTTCTCGATGTTGGTNNGCGTCGGCAGCGCTGTTCGGATTCAGTCCGTACTTGGTTTCCCAGGCATCCGGCATGCCGTCCTTGTCGGTATCGACGGGCGCGGTTCCGCCGGCAAGGGTGCCGTAGCCGCTGTTGGCGAGTCCCGTGGCGTTTTGGTCCGTCCATAGCTGGCCTGATTTCCCCAGCGACTTCACGTCGGAGACCACCAGGGCATCGACCTGATCGCGATGCAGGGACGCACCAGCGTCGGCCAGGACGGTGGAGTACGTGTCCGCCGCACTCGTGGTTGGCAAGCTTGCGGTGTCGGNNGCATTCATCTGGTAGAAGTAGTCGCTTACGGTGTTCGTCGACGGCCCAGCGATGAAGTAGTTGTTCACGATGTCGTGCCAGAAGATGCCGCTCGTGTCGCCGGCACAATAGGCATACTGGTAGTTGTAAACCACGTTATTGACGAACTGGGTGTTGGACTTGGCCAGGGGCATGCGACCATGCGCGTTGGCCCAGAGATTGCCGTACCAGGTGAAGAACCCCCCGGTCATCTCGGTGTGCGCTCCGAACTGCTGTCCCGTCGGGTTCGCGTTGATGGAATTCTGCATGGTGATGTTGGTCGCCCCGACCGCGTCGATGTTGTCGTACTGGGCGAATTCGATCGAGACGTGATCGAAAATCAAGTTGCTGGCATCGAGCAAGTTGATCCCACTCTTCTTGGCGTCGGAATCGAGAAGACCTTGGCGGAAGCGCACGTAGCGGACAATGACGTTCGTGGCGCCATTGAACGAGACCTCGCGCCCCATGAAGCCGATGCCGTCGCCGGGAGCCGTCTGACCCGCGATCGTCACGTTGCTTTGGGTGGCTGCTATCGTCGATTGAAGGTTGACGTACCCCCCGACGTCGAAAACGATGATGCGGTTTCCCTGGCTGACGGCGTCGCGGAAGGAGCCGGCGCCGGTGTCGTTCAAATTGGTGACGTGATAGACGGCGTAGCCGCGCCCGCCCGTCGCATTCTTGCCATAGCCGACGGCGCCGGGAAAAGCGAGGACCGGTCCACTAGCCCCCGCCGTGCCGCCCGTGCCGGTCCGGCCCGCCGTGCCGCCCGTGCCCGAGATTCCACCTTGTCCAGCGATCCCTCCAGAGCCGAGGGTGCCACCGCTTCCGGTCGCGCCGCCAGTCGTCGCCGACGCGCCGCCTTTGCCGCCCGTCGCGCCGCCCGTGCCCGTCGCGCGACCCGCAACACCGCCCGTAGCCATCGCACCGCCAGTTCCTGGCGCGCCCATGCCCGTCGCGCCGCCCGCGGCCGTGGTGCCGCCCGATCCGATCGATGTCTGACCTGTCGTCCCGCCCGCTCGGCTCGTACCGCCGGTGCCGGTTGCGCCTCCGTTACCAGTCGTCCCGCCGCTTCCCATGACGCCACCACTGCCCGATTTCCCACCCAGCGCGCCGCCCGTAGCGGAGCCACCACCCGTGCCTATCGCGCCACCCGTACCTGTCGCGCCGCCGGCGCCTGCGCCGCCAGACGGCAGGACGGTCGCTCCCCCGCTACCACCGGTTGCGCCGCCACTGCTCGAGCAAGCGCCCACGAGGACCGTAGCCAAGACGAGTGCTCCAAGTAAACATCCCTTTCTCATCATGGTGCGGTCCCTCCTGAACATCTCCGCGAACCCGCAAAGCCCCGGCTAGGTGGAGCTTCGCAGGCGTGGACGCATACAGGCAGTGGCTTCAGGATCGGAAATCGCTCATGAATCGAAGAACTGAAGCAGCAGCGTTACTTGCCGCCGTAGACGCCGACCGCGCCCAGCGAGAATCCCAGGTACTGGTCGGTCGCACCGGTCGCGCTGGTGTTGTTGGCGTTGTCGGGCCCGGGCTGGAGCGCGCCGAACACGTAGCGCCGGTAGTCGGCGGCAACGCGGATCTCCAGCCACCGCACGATGCCCACGCTCACGAACGCCGAGCCGTCGACGCCGTAGCTGGCCACGCCGTTCGGGAAGTAGGTCGACGAGCGGACGCGGACCCCGCCCTCGCCCGGGTTGGTGACCAGACGGTATGCCGCCTCGGCGCCGATCTGAAAGATGTTCCATAGGTAGAAGCGCCCGCTGGCGGCAAAGCGCGCGCCCTGATAGGCGACATCCGGCCACGGGAGGCTGGACCGCCGCGGGTCGTTCGAGTTCGTGGTGTCGCCGATGACGAACAGGTGCTGGAAGTAGGCCGCGCTCAATCCGAGCAGGCCGAACGACAGCGGATAGCGGCCTTGCGCGCCGGCAACCAGCTCGCGCGTGCCCGACGGGTAGGCCGGGTTGGTGCCGGACTTCAGCGCGGGGTTGAACTCACCCGACACGAAGATGCCGGCGTAGGTGATGGGGAACCAGGCCGCACGCCCCTCGAACACCGGCAGGACATGCTCGACGTACGACTTTCCGGCCGAAGGCGGCACGTACTCGAAAACGCGCTGCAGGAG
>PNBO01000348.1 GCA_003136095.1 Myxococcales bacterium | reverse complement strand
GCGTGCTGGTCCTCGACCTGGGCGGCGTGCACCAGCAACTGCCCGGCACGGTCACAGTGAAGGGCGACCCCGGCGACGCCAAGGTCCTCGAGGGCGGCTGCGCCGACACGGCGGGGAACCAGGTTGGCGCCAGCACCGGCTCGACCGTCTGTTCGCCCGGCAACGTCACGCCCGCACTCCAGGCCGCGTCCCCGGCCGATTTCCGCGACCGCACCGTCACGCTCGGCCTCAACAACGGCAAGGTGTACGAGATCGCCATCTTCGGCGCCGACCGGCACCCACCCGAGTCGAACTACCAGCTCACCTTGCAGGGCTTCACCACCAAGAAGTCGGGCTGCACGCCCCGCTGCGGTGACGGCAAGACCACGGCCGGCGAGCAGTGCGACTGCGGCGATGCCTCCTACACGGGGCCGCTTCCCGACGGCTGCCCGGGCCCGAACAACGACAGCACGTACGGCGGCTGCACGACCAAGTGCAAGTACGGCCCCTTCTGCGGCGACGGCAAGGTACAAACCGACAACGGCGGGAATGAGCAGTGCGACATCGGCAAGGACAACGGCAGCAACCTGGGCAAGGACGGCTGCACCATCGGTTGCATGTCGCCGCACTACTGCGGCGACAAGATCATCGACACCAATCTCGGCGAGGAGTGCGACCTCGGTGACCAGAACGGAGTTACGTTGGACAACTCCGGCAACCCGGCGGATCCCCCGACGGGCTTCATCCACTGCAATACGGACTGCTCGATCCCCCCCGGCGTAGTGTTTTGATTCTGATGGGAACCCTGAACGGGTTCCCAACCCCTCCCGCGCTCTGGCGCTCTGGCGGAGGCGCGACGGGTCGCGGCCGAAGGCCGCGAGGGGCAGGGCGGTTTGGGTGTGGTCCCTAGTGCCGACCGAGGCGAGGGCGAAGCCCGAGGGGTGGGCAGGGGCCGGGGAGGTCCGAAGGGTCGGCGGGCGAAGCCCGGCTTCGCCTACGCGCTGTGATGGGAACCCTGGAAGGGTTCCGAAACCCTCCCGCGCTCTGGCTCCGCCGGGCGAAGCCCGGCTTCGCCTACGCGCTGTGATGGGAACCCTGGAAGGGTTCNNAAGCCCGGCTTCGCCTACGCGATCATCGCCAACGGCCTGCGCGAAGCAAGGCGGTCGGTCCCCGGGGCCGGCCGCCGTTGCCTTATTGGATGGTGGAATTGGTGACGGTGATGGGCGTATCGTCGAAGCTCGAGATCTGCGGGTAGGTCGGGTACCACGAGCCGCCGATATTGTTGGTGATGACCGAGCTGTCGATGACGATGTTGCCTGTGTGATCGTTCGTCACGAAGAAGATGGCGCTGCCAAAGGCGTTGACCTGGTTGTATTGCATCAGCGTGCCGCACAGGGTGAGCGTCATGGTCTTGCCGTCGTTGTAGATGCCGCCACCGCTGCCGCCGCCCGGCGTGCCGGATGATGGCGGGTTGCCGCCGTTGCCGATGGCGTGGTTGTAGCTGATGACGGTGTTGAGTACCGTCCACGACACGCCGATGCTGCTCAGGGCGCCGCCGTTCGAGCCGACGTTGCCCATGCCGTCGGAGCCGCCGAAGGTGCTGTTCACTACATAGATGGGCAGTCCATTGTACTGCTCGAACGCCCGGATCGCCCCACCGCCGATGTCCGGCCCGGTGTCTGCGCACACGTTGTTCATGAAGCGCGAGTTGATGACCTTGAGCCGGCCACCGCTGGCAAAGATGGCGCCGCCGCCATCGCTCTCGTTCTTTGCGTTGCCGTTGGCGAACGTCAGGTTCTGCACCGTAAGCTGCGGCGTCTCCTGGTTGTCGCAGTGACTGCTGGTCCACACCTGGTTCTGGTCGCAAGTGTCCATGTAGAGGATGCGCGTGACCCCCTCGCCGCTCAGCGTGACCTTGCCGCCGCCGTCGATGACGATCCTGGGTCCCTTGTCGTTCCACACCTTGGCCGGCTTGCCGAGCTTGATGGTCGCCACGTCGGGACCGCAGTTGAAGGTGACGACCCCGCCGGCGGCGACGGCGGCGATGAAGGCATCACCGGTGCAGCTCTCCGGCGTGCCGGTGCCCACGACCGTGGTCGGGCTCGACACGTCCTCGAGCATCGCCGCGGCCGGAATCGCGCACTGCCCATCAGGATTGCCGGGATCGCCGGGTTGAATCGGGACAATGGTGCCGCCCTTGTCGTTGCTTCCCGAGCCGCAGGCGACGAGGAGCTGGGCGACGCCGACGGTGCAACCCAGCGCGGCCAGGAAGAACCACCCCTTCGTTCGCAAGCCTTGCCCCTGGGTCATGGCGTTTCCCTCCGCGGCAATCATACCAGAGGAACGAGAGCGGGTGGCCTTCTCCCTATGCCTCACCTCGCTATCGACGAACGCACACCTGCTGTGCGAGTCTCGCGCCGGATTCCCCCGCCATGGACCCCGACATCATCCAACGCTTCCTCGAGAGCGTCGGCCAGAAGGCCGACGTCGATCTCTACCTCAAGCTCTTCCGCTCGCAGCGCAAGGAGAGTTTCGCCATCATCGTGGCCGACGCCCAGATCGTCCGCGCCGCACTCGATCCCTTCCACTTCGACCTGCGCATTCTGGCCGGACTGGGGCTGTATCCGGTGGTGCTGGTCGGCCTGCTCGACGCGCGCGACGCCGATAAGCAGTCGCAGCGCATCTGGGAATGGCTGCTCGAGGACGAGGTGCCAGCCAGGGTCATCGGCTCGGGCACGGATCTGCCGCAAGAGATCCAGACCGCCGTGCACCAGACGTTCGACGAAAACACCATCCCCATCGTGTCACTCGACGCCGCCAAGGAGCTGGCCATCGACGATCGCTTTCGCCTGCTGCGCACCCTGGCGGCCAGCCTGGAAACGCGCAAGATCATCTTCCTCTCGACCAGCTCGGGCATCGAGCGGGAGGGCGCTCCGCCCATTTCGCTCGTCAACCTCTCCGCCGACTACGACCGGCTGCTGGCCACGAGCGACCTGCCGCGCCGGCACGCCTCGCTTCTCCGGCACGTGAAGGCGCTGCTCGAGGCGCTGCCGCAACGGATGAGCGTCGCGGTGGTCAATCCCCTGCATCTGCTGCGCGAGCTGTTCACGGTCAACGGCGCCGGCACCCTTATCCGCAAGGGATCCCACTTCGAGAAGCACGACGGGCTCGGCGCGGTGGATCGCGCACGGCTGACCACGCTCCTCGAATCCGCCTTCGGCCGTTCCCTAGTGCCAGGGGCCATGGAAGATGGCGGCCTGGTGGTCGCGCAGTCCGAGCACGTCTACCTGGAAGAAAACTACCTGGGCGCCGCCTTGCTGGCGAGCACGGCCATCGCGCCGTATCTCGGCAAGTTCGCGGTGGATCGCCAGGCGCAAGGCGATGGCATCGGCGGTGAGATCTGGGCCATGCTCACGCGCGACTTTCCGGTCTTCTTCTGGCGCGCGCGCCCGTCGAACCCCATCTGTTCCTGGTACGCCAAGCAGTGCGACGGTCTGGCCCGTTTTCCCGACTGGCACGTCTACTGGCGCGGCCTGCCGCCCGAGAAGATCCCGGCGGCCATCGCGTACTGTCTGGCCCTGCCGCAGTCCTTCCAGGATTAGGGTGCTCGCCGTTGTTGGCTAGCGCCGCCGGCGGCGGCGAGCCCCGAACAGGATCCCGAGGGCGAAGGTGAGCGCCATCGCGAACCCGCCACCGCTCGCCGCGGATCTTGGCCCGGCCAACTCGCAGGAGCAGCCGAAGAGGCCGCCGCCGTCCACCTTGGCCCCGCGGGAAACCCCGGAAACCCTGGGGATCGCGCAGTCGGCAGTGCCATCATCCTTCACCACGCAGACCTGATTCTCGCCGCACCGAACCCTCTCGCATGGATTGTTCTCGCAGAGGCCGCTCGATGGCACGCACACCTGGCCCGCGAGACAAGCCACCGCCGTGCAAAGCGTGGGACGGCAGGCGCCCGTCGAGGCATCGCAGAAGTAATCGGAGCCACACTCGGTCGCGCAGGCCGACTTCACGCACCCGCCTTGCGTGCAAACCTGTGAGGCCCCGCAGGAAACGCCCGCGCAACTCGCCACGCAGGTGCCGGCAGCGCAGAACTGATCCGCACTGCAGGACTTGCCCTCGCAGGGATCGACCTGGCATTCGTACGCGATGCAGCGCTGGCCGGTCGGACAGCCCTGGGTGTAGCAATCGACACACACGCCCTTCACGCACTTCGCGTAGGCCAGGCACGTCACCAGCGAGCAAGGATCGACGCAACTTCCGTCTGGCCGGCAAACATAGCCCGTGGCACAGGGTTGGCGGGCGCAGGCCCTCACCAGACAAGCACCGCTGACGCAGTGACGGTCAGCCGGGCACGCGCGCGGATTTTCCCCGGTTTCGTCGCAAGTCTGCACGCACTCGCCGCCGATGCAGACATAGCCCGGGGCGCATGCGGCGTTGTTGTCGATGACGCCGTCACAGTCGTTGTCCTTGCCATCGCACACCTCGGGGGCCGGCCCCACCCCGCCCTGGCACTGCCAGCCTTCGCTGCCCCGGCACACGAAGACACCCGGCCGGCATTCGCCCACCAAGGGTTGGCCGGGGGCCATGCCCGCGGGGTTGCAACCGTCGCCCGGCGGCACCACGCCGTCGTCGATGCTGCCGTTGCAGTCGTTGTCCTTGCCGTCGCAGATCTCGGGACTCGGGCCCACGGCGCTGCACACGATCTTGCCGCCTACGCAGGCGGAGAGCCCCGCCTTGCATTCGCCCACGTTGCTGCCACAGACGACGCCCACGCCGGGCATGGCCGGTTCGCCCGGACCGGGTGGCTCGTCGATAAGGCCGTCGCAGTCGTTGTCGCGGCCGTCGCATACCTCGGGCGTGGGGCCGGCGGCGCTGATGCTGCATTCGACCGCGGTCCCCGCGGCGTTGCACACGAACTGCCCGGCGCCCTGGCAAGACTGCTGGTTGCAGGGCTGGCCCAGCGTCGGGAAGTCCTCATCGACCAGGCCATCGCAGTCGTCGTCCTTGCCATTGCACTGCTCGGCCACGGGGACGCGCGAGCCCGCGCAACTTAGGCCCATCTTGTTGGCCGCGCACGCCAGGTGGCCCAGGGCACATTCGCCGATACAAGTTCCACTGGCGACGTCGCAGCCAGCCGTGCCTGCCGGGTAGCAGCCGGCGACCAGGAGAGGATCGTTCTCGTCGACCGTGCCGTCGCAGTTGTTGTCGAGGCCATCGCACGCGATCTCGGGGACGGGCGTGACCGCGCCCACGCACGCCTGCCACGCGCCCGCCAAGCAGGTCTGCCTCCCGGCCTGGCACGCGCCAACACACGTCCAGGCCTTGGCGGCGGCGTCATACGCGCATCCCAGGGTTCCATCGGGATAGCAAGAACGCGCCAGGTCGTCGACTAGGCCGTTGCAGTCGTTGTCGATCCCGTCGCACACCTCGGGCGTGGGTCCTGTCCCGCCCTGGCAGACCACCTGCTGTCCCCCGGCCCCGTCGGGAACACACACGGTCACCCCCGGCTTGCACGCGCCGAGATCGAGGCCACACGCGGCCGCGGCGATGTTGTCGACGATGCCGTCGCAATTGTCGTCCACGCCGTTGCAGATCTCCGGCTTGGACAAGCAGGCACACGACAGCCCTTCGTCGATGACACCATCGCAGTTCTCGTCGGCGCAGTCGGCCTCGGTCGGTGCTTGGCAGCCGGGCAGCACACCACACTGCTCGGGCAGGGGCGTACCCGCCACGAGCGGAGTGGCACCGCAGGTCGAGGCGTTGGCGCAGACCACGCCATCCCCCGTGCTGTTGCAGGCGTAGACGCCCTGACGCTTGCATCTGCCGATGCCGACCGAGCAGGCCTGGCCCTTGAGCGGAAAGGCCGCGGCCTCGTCGTAGCAGGTGGCGTCGCAGTTGCACTTGGGCTTGGGAATGGAGTTCATCAGGATGTCGCCCAAGCTAGCGGTCAGATCCGAACGATTGGCTGCGAAATAGGCTGACTGCTTCTGCCCCGACCCGGCCATCGCCATGCTGTCCAAGGCCGTGGAATAGCCCGTACCGAAGCCCACGACGTAGACATTGATGCCCGTGGCAAAGGCGGCTCCGGCCGCGGTCACAGGGTCGGTGGAATAGAGGCTGCACGTGTCCACGCCATCCGTGATCAGGATGATGTTGTAGGGCCGGCAGGCCGCGCGTGGATCGCGAGCGGCGGAGTTGTTCGAGAGCAGCCCCGCGCCCGCGCCAATGCTGGTCTTGCTGGCATCGGTCAACCAGGCGCGCACCGAATCGAGGGCCGAGGCGAGCGGCGTCAAGGTGACTGCGCGAATCTCGCGATTGGACGACGCCGAAAGCGGCGGCAAGTCCTCCTTGCCGTCGATCCAGTGGTAGATGTCGTAGAGGTTCGAGAGCCCCGCGGAGGGAAAACCGACGATGACCTGACCGCCAGCGCAGCCCTGGACGAAGCTGCACGGGCAAGCGAATGCGCCCCATTCGAAGACTAGGTCGTTGCTGTCCGAGGGGTTGGCGCAGCCCACACAGCTCGTTCCCGACGAACACTCCAGGTAACTGTCGGCGCCATGGTAGGCGCAGTACTTTTGCGCGGTGCCAGCGCCGGGGACCAAGACGCAGGCGGCGCCCGCGACCAAGTTCGTGCACTCGGAATTGGCGCTGCAGGCCTCACCCAGTAGCGTCTGGCTGTACGTGGCCAAGGCGAACTCGGCCGCGCCGAACGCGGCGATGGTATCGATGACCGCCGCCTTGGCCAGGTAGAGCTTGCTGTCATCATACGGCCAGCCCGCGGTGGACTTGCCGTCGAGGTTGCAACCTGGCTGGGCCTCCGACCCATCGCCATGAGTCTGAACGCCGGCCAAGCTTTGCGTCATCGACGTGGAGTTGTCGAGCAGGATGACGAAGCGTGGCTTGTCGGTTTGGGTCCATCCCTTCCCGGCCACGAGAAATGCTGCCAGCGCAACGAGTGCCGCACTCTTCCCTGGTCTGCTTGCCACTGTTGAATGTCTCCGGCGGCGATCGGCCGCAGAACATTTTACTCCCATCCGCCGGTCTCCGCGAGAGTCGGCTCGACCTTATCGACCCCGGCAGGCCGTGGTGAAAGGCTCCACGGGCGGCCGCAAGCGTGTCTCAGATTGCCCTTGCCTCATCACGCGATGGATTGCATGGTGTGCGCGCCGCTCGCGCCGGACCGCCACCGTGAACATTCGCAATTGCCAGTTTTTCGTCACTTGCGCCAAGGGGACCGAGGGCGCCCTTCGGCGCGAGTTGGTGGCCTTGCGCATCCACGGCCCGCGCGGCGCCACGGGCGGGGTTTCGTTCGCCGGGACGTTCATGGACGGGATGAAGGTCTGCCTGCACGCGCGCGTCGCCATGCGCGTTCTGCTGGAGGTCGCCGACTTTCGCGCCAGCGACGCCGACGGGCTGTACGCGGCAACACGCCAGGTCGACTGGACCGACTTCGTCGGGCGCGGCATGACCATCGCGGTCAGCGCGACCACGCAGGACAATCCCAACCTGCGCCACTCGGGCTTCACCGCGCTCAAGGTCAAGGACGCCGTCGTGGACATGCTCCGCGAGCGCAATGGCCGGCGTCCCGACGTGAATCCCACCAACCCGGACGTCGCCATCGTGCTCCACCTGCGCGGCGCCGAGGCGCGCCTGTTCATCGACCTGGCCGGCGAGCCCCTCCACCGCCGGGGATACCGCGTGGCCATGGTCGAAGCCCCGCTCAAGGAAACGCTGGCCGCCGCCGTGCTCAGCCTTGGCGGCGTCGCCATCGACAAGCCGTTCATCGACCCGATGGCCGGCGGAGGCACCCTGGCCATCGAGCACGCGCTCGCGGCGCGCGGCATCGCACCGGGGCTGCGGCGTCACTTCGGGTTCGAACGCTGGGCGACGGCCGAGCAGCGCAAAATCTGGGAAACCCTCGTGAAGGCCGCCACGGAGGCCATCCGCCCCCACGCGCCCTGCCCGATCCTGGCCCGCGACATCGACCAGGCGGCCATCGCGGCGGCGCGCCGCAACGCCGAGGCCGCCGCCGTGCTTTCCGACATCACCTTCGAAGTGGGCGACATCGCCATGCTCGCGCCGCGCGAGCCCACGGGAACCCTGTGCGCGAATCCGCCTTATGGCGAGCGCCTGGAAGCGGCGGCCACCGGCGCCGACGTCGATCGGGTTTATGCCAGCATGGGGCGAACGCTCGACGGCATGCGCGGCTGGCGGGCCGTGTTCCTGGCCGGCAATCCCAGCTTCGCCAAGGCCCTGGGGCGCAGGCCCACGATCTCGCACCGCCTGTGGAACGGCCCCATCGAGGCCCGGCTGATGGTCTTCGATCTCTAGGCGCCTGCCGGAAGGAATCTACATGCCGGCGAGGAACTTCCACTTGGCCGAGCCGCCAGTGGTCGTGCGCTCGAGGATGAAGCGGTGGAAGTCGTTGACCCGCCGGTAGCGGTCGCCCACCTCGCCCTGCAGCTCGAACGCGCCGCTCAGGAAGGCCTCGACTTCCGCCCGGCCGTCGCTGCTGACCTTGATGCTCTTGTACTGGATGTCGTAGCGGATGGATTCTACGCGCTGCAACCGGCCGCCCAAGATGGTGGCCAGACCCGAGTACCCGTAATCGTCGTTCGGCTGGGGCGTGCCGCCGTCCTCGAAATACCTCTCGGAGGCCAAGAGCAAGAGCCCATCGACGTTTTTCTCCATGAGCCTCATCCGGTATTCCTCGATGGTGTCGATGATTTCCCGGTTGGCTTCGGTCGCCAGAATGGTCGTTCCCGGCAGGTAGCGCCCGTGCCCGCAGGCCAGTCCTGCGATCGCCAGCGCGAGGCCGAACAGAAGTCGTTTCGCAGTCGTCATTTCCGATTCGGACCTAGCATCAATCGTTCCACGAGAAAAGCCCTTTGCCGGGCGGGAAATCGCCCGGACGGCCGGCCGGCTCCGCGCTTTCCTGGCGCGATTCCGCCGCGCCCTTTGCCAACTTGGCAGACGGAGCCATATCGCGTCGGCGTAGCCGGGCTTTGCCCGGCGGAGCCAGAGCGCGGGAGGGGTTGGGAACCCTTTCAGGGTTCCCATGTCAATAGCCGGTCGAGATTCGCCTTTTCCCACATCCTGGCGCGCCAATAGTCGGGGAACTGCTTCTCCTCGCGCGCGAACTCAGGCGGATGGAAGCAGCGTCGCCCGCCCACCCGGTGAATCGTGTGCTTGCCGTGCAGCATCTCGTGGAAGACGATCCAATCGAGGAAGTAGCGCGGGACCAACTCTTGGTCGAGCACGGGATGCACGCGGATCAGTCGATCCTCCACCAGGTAGGTTCCGACCTTGATGGAGTGCTGCGCCTGGCGCCGGCGGGCGCTGCCCCAGGTGATGTGGAGATCGAGCTTGCCGTCGAAGTAGAGGCGGTTAAGCCGGTCATACACCGCGCCTAGATCATGGACGCGGCCCTGGGTACGAAGCACCACGCGCCGCGCGCGGCGCGGCTGCTGCCGGATCTGGCCCTGGTTCTGCTCGATGAACTCGCTGAGTAGCGCCGAAGCGCGCTGATCATTGTGGACCACGTAACGGGCCAGGGCGCGCACCAGCCGCGGCTCGAGGCCCGCGAACATGCGATGAACCCGCACGCGATAGCTTTCCCGCCCGCGCTGCACCGAAATGATGGTGTAGCGGTTCTCGGTCAGCCGGAGATGCAAGACCTTGCCCGGTGGCAGGTAGGCGGACACGCCGTGCTCCAACTGCAGCTCCTCGAGCGGCCGCTCGACCGTCGGCACGACCAAGCTGCGCCCGAGAATGCGTGAGCGCAATTCCCGGCGCGAATGGTCCGGTATAGGCCGCGGGGTTTCCAATGGGCCACCGGAACCCGCAAAAGCGAATTCGAGCTGGGTCTCGTCCGGGGCCGGTTGTGGAAGTGGTTCGTCAGTACCAGCCGTCGGTAGTCTGGAATCGTTGTCGGCCATCCTGGAGAAGTCGCTCGAAGCAGCGTCCCTTTCCAAGAAATGCTATCAGTCGCCGACCTGTGGATCAAAAATCTATCACTTTGTAGTTGCTGGACTTTTCCTGTTGATACTTTATTGACCAGGCGGCCGCCTCGTGTAAGCGCATGGCTTACATGTGACGACATGCGACAGACACGCCACGTCGCCACGAATTGCGAGGCTTCCTCCTAGAAATCGCGCTTGGGGCCCTCTTGCTCGCCCTGACCAGGCACGGGCGCCGCGGGCTCGGAGTTGGGCGCAGGCTCGGTGGATGAAACGTCGGTCGGGCCACGCTCGCCCGGGGCAGCATCGCGGGGAGGCTCCTCGGGCACGTCATCCGCGGCGCCCTCGGGCGCCTCGTGCCCGCCCCCGGCGGCGGCCGCAGCAGACCGCGTCTCTTCCTCGGCCTCCTCGCCACCCGCCAGGCTGTTGCGCTCGTCCTCGTCGAGCATGGCCTGGACCTCGGCGGGCGATCCGACCTTTTTGCGCCGCCGATGCCGCCGCGGCTCGGCCTTGTCGTCGTTGCGCGCGGCATCGCTGCGTTCGAGAGCCTTCTGCCCGGGAGAGTGCAGTTCGTAGTCCTCGAGCGAGAAGGTGCCTCGCGCCTTGACCACGATACGCTTCTGCAGGCGCTTCTCGATCTCCTCGAGGTAGACGTGGTCGGGCCCGGCCAGGATCTGCGCCACGTCGGGATGCACCTCGACGAAAACCGTGTCGCCCTCGATGAGGTTGCCTTGCCGCCGCAGCTCGCGCAGCAGCCCATAGGCGACCGTGCGCCGCGACTTGGTGTAGCCCTTACCCTCGCAGTGCTCGCACGGCTCGGTCAGGTGATGGAGCAGCGACTCGCGCGTCCGCTTGCGCGTCATCTCGATGAGGCCCAACTCGGAGATACGCGTGACGGCCGCCTTGGAACGATCGCGGCGCAGGAAATCGTTGAACGAGCGCGTGACCTTGTTCCGGTTGGAGGACCGGTCCATGTCGATGAAATCGACGACGATCATGCCGCCGATGGAGCGGATTCGGAGCTGCTCGGCGACCTCGCGCGCAGCTTCGAGATTGGTCACCGTGATGGTGTCTTCCAGGTTGCGCTTGCCGACGAAACGCCCGGTATTCACGTCGATGGCGGTCAGCGCCTCCATNNTCGATCTCGATCTCGATGCCGTAGCCGTCGAAGATGGGCTCGGCGCTGGTGTAGAGCTCGATCTGCCCGGCAAAGTCGGGCATGAACGCCGTGATGAACTTCTTGATGCGGTCGTAGTCCGGGCGCGAATCGATGATCAGCTTGTCCACGTCGGGCGTGAACATGTCGCGCACGGTGCGCAGAAGCAGGTCGAGATCGTTGTAGATGAGCGAGGGACAGCGAGCGACACTGGTGCGCTGGACGACGTTGTTCCACAGCTTGATGAGAAAATCCATGTCGGCCTTGAGGTCCTTGTCCGGCACGTTCTCGGCCACGGTGCGCACGATGAAGCCGGTCCCCGGCGGCCGCATCTGGTCGATAATCTCGCGCAGGCGGCGGCGCTCCTTGTCCGAAGAGATCCGGCGCGAGATGCCGACGTGCTCGACGGTGGGCATGAACACCAGGTGGCGGCCGGGCAACGAGATGTAGCGCGTGGCGCGCGCGCCCTTGGTGCTGATGGGCTCCTTGGTCACCTGCACGACGATCTCCTGGCCTTCCTTGAGAAGATCTTCGATGCGCGCCCCGCCCGACGGCGCTTCCGGCTCGTCATCGTCGCCGGTCTCGGGACCCGAGCTTTCGCCGACGGTCACCAACCGCTTCAAGTCGTCGGGCGTGCCGCGCACGTCCGAGACGTGGAGATACGCCGACTTCTCCAGTCCGATATTGACGAAGGCCGCCTGCATCCCGGGAAGCACGCGCTCGACGCGCCCCTTGTAGATGTTGCCGGCAATTCCCCGTTCCTGTTTTCGCTCGATGTAAAGTTCGCCCAGGAGGCCGTCTTCCACCAGCGCAACGCGCGTTTCGGGGCCGTCCGCGTTGATGAGCAACAAAGTGTTGGACATCTAGCCCTGCAGATTTCTGCGGCGAAACCCCTGGATCCCTGACGCCGATGTCGTGGGAAGCGGGGTGACATGCCGCGGTTGTGGTTCTGGGATTCTCAAGAAATCNNCAACAGGCAACAGGGTTTCAACTCCTCTTGTTGCTTATCCTCCCACGCACCGGCGCAAGCCGGTGTGCCTGCTCTCGCGACTGTCAACGATAATCGCTTAACATAGATAGCCGACCTTAACCAGCATGGCCTAGGTAGCCCCGCAGCCCTCGTGGATGCACTCCACGGGGGCTGTGTCGTTTTATGATGGGAACCCTGAGAGGGTTCCCAAACCCTCCCGCGTTCTGGCTCCGCCGGGCATAGCCCGGCTACGCCTACGCGAATGTAATGGGAACCCTGAGAGGGTTCCCAAACCCGAGGCTCCTCCCCGCCAACCTGCCCACCGCTCGCTTCGCTCGGCCTCGCGCGATGGTCCGCAGGCCAGCAGGCCGTGAGCAAAGCTCGCCGGCTCCCCACGCGGTGGCTGCTACCTAAGCTGTGTGGCATAGAGGCAAACATAGGCACCCACGAAAAGTAGCGCGTCGATTCGATCCAGGATCCCGCCGTGGCCGGGCAGCAGGCGCCCCGAATCCTTGGCCCCGGCCGCGCGCTTGAGCAGGGATTCCACCAGATCCCCGGCCGGACCGAGGATGGCCGACGGCACGGCGATCATCACGGCGTCGCGCACCGTCAGCTCGGGCATGAAGAAACCGCGAGCCACGAAGACCACGATCAGGTTCGCCGCCAGTCCACCCAGCGCGCCCTCGACGGTCTTGCCGGGCGAGATGG
>PNBO01000440.1 GCA_003136095.1 Myxococcales bacterium | reverse complement strand
AACATGGAGAAGTTGCAGAAGTAGGTGTCCGACAGCGTGCGCTCGAGGCCATCGAACTCCTCGGGCACCTCGCGCATGTCGCGCACCAGCTTGAGGATCTTCTGGCAGATGGCCCAGAAGATGTCCTCGGCCACCACGCGCTCGGGCAGCGACAGGCTGCCGAGCGCGAACAGCGACAGGGCTTCCTCGCGGTATTCGAGCGCGTCGTGATAGGCCTCGCGCACGTTCTTGGTCGAGATGTCCCGCCAGGTGTCAAAGAGGTTGCGCACCACGCGCGAGGCATAGTCGGGCAGCACCTCCGGCGCCTTGCCCACGTCGAACTCGCCGATGCCCAGCGCGTCCACGACCAGCATCGAATGGTGCGCGACCACGGCGCGCCCGGACTCGGTGACGATGGTCGGCTGGGCGACTCCGGCCGTGTCGCAGATCTCTTGCAGGCTGAACACCAGGTCGTTGGCGTATTCCTGCAAGGTGTAGTTCATCGACGACGCGAAGTTGGTCTGCGAGCCGTCGTAGTCGACGCCCAGGCCGCCGCCGGCATCGAGGTACTTGAGTGGCGCGCCCAGCTTCACGATTTCGACGAAGAAGCGGCCCGCCTCGCGCATGGCGTTCTTGATGGCGCGGATCGCGGAGATCTGGCTGCCCAGGTGGAAGTGAATCAGCTCGAAGCACGACAGCATGTCCGCCTCGCGCAGGTAGCGCACGGCCTCGACCACCTCGCGCGTGGACAGGCCGAACTTCGACCGGTCGCCGCCCGAGCCCTCCCAGCGGCCGGAGCCCTTGGAGGCCAGCTTGATGCGCATGCCGATGCGCGGGCGCACGCCGATCTTCCTGGCGGTGTTCGCGATCAGCTCCAGCTCCGAGAACTTCTCGACCACGATAAGGACCTTGCGTCCCAGCTTCGAGCACATGAGCGCGGTCTCGATGTACTCCTCGTCCTTGTAGCCGTTGCACACGATGAGCGCGTCCTCGTCGTCGAGGATGCCCATCACGGCGAGCAGCTCGGGCTTGCTGCCAGCCTCGAGGCCGTAGTGGTAGGGCCGCCCGAACTCGGTGATCTCCTCGACCACGTAGCGGTTCTGGTTGACCTTGATGGGGTAGACGCCGCGGTACTCGCCCTTGTATCCATACTCGGTCATGGCGCGCTTGAAGGCCTCGTGCAGATCCACGACCCGGCTCTTCAGGATGTCGGAGAAGCGAATCAGGAGGGGCAGACCGATCCCGCGCCGCACCACCTCGTCCACGAGCTCCTTGAGATCGATGCTGCCGGCCTCGGGCCCGTGCGGATGGCCGACCACGTGGCCGGGCTCGTTGATCGAAAAGTAGCCGTTCGACCAGTACTTGATCCCATAGGTTTCGGCGGAATCCGCGACCGTCCACTTTCGCGGCAGACCGTTCGTCGTGCTCATGGCAGTACGTTGAAGAAAATCTCAGGCGGATGCTACAAAAAAGGAAGGCGGGGAGGGCGCAGAGGGGGCAGAGGGCGCGGAGGCGGGAGCGAGGATCTCCAGGGACTCCTGTGATAGCCTACGCGGTAATCGTGGCAAGTACCTTCGGCCAGCTCTTCCGCATCGCAACCTGGGGCGAGTCCCATGGCGCCGGCGTGGGGGTCGTGGTCGACGGCTGCCCGCCCTGTCTCGAGATCCGCCGCGAAGAAATCCAGGCCGAGCTCGACCGGCGGCGGCCCGGGCAAAGCAAGATCACCAGCCGCCGCGACGAGGCCGACCAGGTCGAGATCCTGTCCGGCATCGAGGACAACCTGACCCTGGGCGCGCCCATCGCGCTGCTGGTGCGCAACGCCGACGCGCGCCCGGGCGACTACGACGAGATGCGCACGAAATTCCGGCCGTCACACGCCGATTTCACCTACCAGGCCAAGTACGGCATTCGCGCCGTGGCCGGCGGCGGCCGGGCCAGCGCGCGCGAGACCATCGGCCGGGTCGCGGCCGGCGCCATCGCGCGCAAGCTGCTGGCGAGCGAGGCAGGTATCGAGATTGTTGCTTATGTGAAAAGAGTGTGTGACATCGAGGCCGAGGTCGATCCGGCGGCCGTCACTCGTGGCATGGTGGAAGGCAACATCGTGCGGTGCCCGGACGAGAAAAGCGCGCAGGCCATGATCGACCTCATCGACGCCATCCGCAAGGCCGGCGATTCGGTGGGCGGCGTCGTCGAGGCGGTCGCGCGCCAGGTGCCCGCGGGCCTGGGCGAGCCGGTCTTCGACCGCTTGGAGGCGGATCTGGGCAAGGCGCTGCTCTCGCTACCCGCCTGCAAGGGCTTCGAGTGCGGCAGCGGCTTCGCCGGCACGCGCCTGCGCGGCTCGCAGCACAACGACGCCTTCTACGCCGAGGCGGGCCGGGTGCGCACGCGCACCAACCGGTCGGGCGGCATCCAGGGCGGTATCTCGAACGGCGAGGACATCGTGGTGCGCGCCGCCTTCAAGCCGACCGCCACCATTCTGATGCCGCAAGAAACCGTGGACGTCGACGGCCAGGCCACGACCTTGCAGGCGCGCGGCCGCCACGATCCCTGNNCTCGCCGACCACTTCCTTCGCCAGCGCGCCCTTCGCGCCGGAGCGTCATGAAGAAGAAGCGCACCGCCCGGGCTCTTCCGCACGCCCAAGCCAAGCCCGCCCCAGGGTCGCGCCTGTCCATCAGGATGGTGGAGACGCCGGCGCCCTACGCCGAGGTCAGCATTCACGAGCCGGTCACCGAGGATTCCATCGAGCGGCTGTTCGAGCTCACGCGCACCGAGTTGTTGCGGCATTCCGCCCGGCGCGTGCTGGTCGATATGAGCGACGCCCCCATGGCGCTCAGCATCTCCGACCTCAACGGACTGACCAAGCTGGTGTCCGGGAATTTCGCGGGGGTCGTGGAAAGGCTCGCCGTGGTGGTGCGCCCCGCGGACGTGCCAACGGAGAAATTCTTCGAGCCCGCGATGATCAACCGCGGCATGCCCACCTACGTGACGCTCGACGTGAGCGACGCCATCGACTGGCTGACAGCCAAGTTTCTGCCAGTGCGGTAGAGGATTGTAATGGGAACCCTGGATGGGTT
>PNBO01000074.1:8486-9436 GCA_003136095.1 Myxococcales bacterium | reverse complement strand
ATGCCGGCCGCCGTCCCGCCGCCCAGCGCCGAGCGCTCCGGAGGCGCGGCCGAATCGCGCGACAGAAGCTGGAACTCGGCCGTGTCGCCCGCGTGAGCCGTGGCCGCGACCACGAGCGCGGCGCCGCGCAGGACGACCTCCCCGAGGCGGGCCTGGGGGCCCGAGAGCGGCACCACGAGGCCCAGGCGCAGGGGATTGGCTGCGACGGCCGAGGGCAGGGGAGGCTCCAGTCCGACCTGGCGCCGTACCGCCATGGTCTCCTGGTCCAGACGGGCCGCGTTCTCCGCGTCGCCGCGCGCGCGCAAGGCCGCGACGCCCTTCGGCCCCAGCACCGCGCGCGCGAACAGGCCGCGCCGCCCGGCCAGCGCCTCGAGCGCGGCGGCGTCCGCCACCTTGGTGGCGAATTCCTCGGCTCGCCGCAGGGCAAAGGCGCGCTCGGCGGGCCGGTTGCTCTCGATCTGAGCGTACAGCTCGAGTTGATCGATGGCGTCGCCGGTCTTGCCCACGGCGGCCAGCGACTCGGCCAGGGTCGAGCGCAGGAGCCGGCGCACATCGTGGTCGGGCAGCCCCCCGATGCGCAACGGCGGGTCCGCGCCGAGGTACTTCTGCAACAACTCCAGGGCCTGGCCGTAGTCGTGGAGCTGGCCCTTGTCGAGGCCCAAGAAGAAGTCGCGCTCCATGGACAGCAGCAAGGTATCGTTCTCCTCGAGCAAGCGTTGCGTGGCCGCCGGGTCGCCCTGCAGGAGCAGCACTCCGGCCAGCATCGCCACGGCCGCGGGCCGCCGGTGGTGGTGCGGGTGGCGGGCCAGGAAGTCCTCCAGCCCAGCCCGCGCCGCGGGTTCATAGGGGTTCGCCGCTCGGGTTGCGACCAGGCGGAAGTCGGCGTCGCCACCCGGTTCATCGCCCGCGTCGATGGCCGTGGAGGAGCGGACGGGAGCAAGGGCGGCCTC
>PNBO01000074.1:0-8477 GCA_003136095.1 Myxococcales bacterium | reverse complement strand
GAGGCCGCGTACTCCTCGAGCTTGCGGTAGAGCGTCTTGCGGTCCAGCCCCAGCCGCTGGGCGGCGCGCGTCTTGTTGCCGCCCTCCAGGTCGAGCACCCGCTCGATGAATTCGCGTTCGAGCTGGTCGAGGGTGAATCCCTGCGCCACGGCGTTCGACAGGAGATCCTGGCCTTTGCGCTCCTGCATGGCGCGCGGCAGATCATCCGGCCCGATGAGATCGGTCTCGGCCAGGGCCACCGCGCGTTCGACCACGTTTTCGAGCTCGCGCACGTTGCCCGGCCAGTGGTAGGCGAGGAGGAGCTTCTTGGCGCTCTCCCGCCAGCCCCGCACGGGTTTCGCCGAACGCCCGGCCGAGCGCAGGAGGAAGTGGTCGGCCAACGCCAGGATGTCCTCCTGGCGGCCGCGCAGCGGCGGCAGGTGGAGCTGGATGACGTTGAGCCGGTAGTAAAGATCCTCGCGGAAGCGTCCCTCGCGCAGCGCGCGCTCGAGGTCGCGGTTGGTGGCCGCGATCACGCGCACGTCCGCGCGCTCGGCCCGATTGCTGCCGAGCGGCCGCACCTCGCCGTCCTGCAGGACGCGCAGGAGCTTGGGCTGCAAGGGCAGGGGCAGCTCAGCGATCTCGTCGAGGAACAGCGTGCCGCCGTGGGCCTCGACGAAAAGGCCGTGGCGATCCGCGTTCGCGGTCGAGTGGGCGCCACGGGCATACCCGAAGAGCTCGCTTTCGAGAAGATTCTCCGGGATGGCCGCGCAGTTGATTGGGAGGAAGGGGCGGCCCTTGCGCGGGCTGTGGGCGTGAACGGCGCGCGCGATCAGTTCCTTGCCGGTGCCCGATTCGCCGGTGATGAGCAAGTTGGCTTGCGAAACCGACAGTCGTCGCATGAGGGCGAAGATCTCCTGCATCGGCGCCGAGCGTCCGATGATGTCGTCCATGCGATCGCGCCGGCTGACTTCCTCGCGCAGGCGGGTGACTTCGCTGCGCAGGGAGCGCTCGGCGAGCGCCTTGTCGATGCTGAGCAGGAGCTGGTCGATCTTGAAGGGCTTGGTGATGTAGTCGTAGGCGCCTAGCTTCACCGCCCGGATCGCGGTGTCGATCGAGCCGAAGCCGGTGACGACGATGACGAAGGGCGAGGGATCGACCTCGCGCACCTCGCGCAGCAGATCGAGTCCGTCGAGATCGGGCATCTTGACGTCGGTCACCACCAGGTCGATGCCGCCCGCCTTCACGCGCTCGACGCCGGGGCGCCCGCCCGCCGCGGTCTCCACCGCGAATCCCTCGTGCTCCAGATCCTCCTTGACCCACGCACGCATATCCGCGTCGTCGTCGACCACCAGGATCGACGTGCGCGGGCGGCTGGTCGCCGGCGGGGCTTTGCCTTGCTCGAGTGCAGCCATGCGGGGTCTCGTCCGCCGATCCTTCCCCAACCTTGACCGGGTGGCAAGGAGTGGTTGCGGTCAGGGCCGCGACGCTAGCCCGCACTATTCACGAGCTGCATCAAGTCGATGGCTGTGCGGGCTAGGCAAACGCGTGCGGAGCCTGCCAGCTTTGCTGGCAGCGAAGCATCGCGGGAGGGAATGGCGAGGCCGAGCGCAGCGAGGGGGTGGCAGGGTGGGTGGCAGGTGCCGAGTGCAGAGCTAACCCTTCCAGGGTTCCCATCGACAATAACTAGCCCGCGGCGGTGTTGCTCGGAACGGCAGACTGTTTGCAGCTCTCCGTCGACAGACAGCGGGTGGTGAACAATGCGGGCTAGTTCAGCATGATCGACTTGAGGCCGCCGTTGGGGAAGCGCACTAGCATGCTCGAGCGCAGGACCGTTTCGACCTTGCCGCGGCCGAAGTCCGGATGGGAAATGACCTCGCCCACCCTGTAACGGTCGTGGGCGTCGAAGGCTCGCACTTGGCTGCTCTCGGCCACCTCTCGGCCAAGGGCGCGCAGCTCCTCTGCCTTCTGTTCGGCCCGACGCGCGGCCTCCGATTCATAGGGCGCTTGTGCCTTGGGGGCTTCGGCCGGGCTCTTGCGTGCTGGGGTGGTCCGGTACCCGTGCCGGCCCTTGCAGGCCTGGCACACCACCTGTTTCGGCGCGCTGCCGACCATGGCGATGATGTTGTGCGTGGTGAGGCCGTCGCACGGCCCGCACCAGGCGTCGACCTCGCCGCCGACCCGCAAGGCCGGCGGTACCGCCGTACTCAGGGCGTCGTCGCTGCGCCACGAAACGCCGGTGATCCGGCGTTCCTCGACCTCGGAAGGCGCCGCGCTCGCCTGGTCGCCGGTTTGCTCGCTCGCGATGCCGCCGATACGGGGCAGGGTCGACGCCATCCGGCGCAGGTCGGTCACGCGGCGTCCGAGCCTGCGCTCGACGGCGTCCCGCTCCGCCGCGGAACCCAGGGTGGACAGTTCCCGATAGTGTTGCGAGAGCCGCTCGACCGCCAAGTGGGCGTTCTTGACGATTTCCCGGTCCTCGGCCCTTTCCTGGGCCGAGTGGACCAGCAGGGCGACCTCGCGAATCTCATCAGTCAGTTGGTCGAGCGACGATGTCATGCTGCCGGGCTTTACTCCCACGACTCGCCCGGGAATTCAACTGGTCTGGTGAGTGAATATCTGTGACCCATGTAACTAACAGACGACTCTAGCCTATCAAGTGCTGATTGCTTCGCGTCGCAACCGCGTTTAGCATACGACCCGTCTCGCCTCTAGGAGCCCCAAGCATGCGAAACAGACTTTGTTCCATCGTTGCCTTTCTCACCACCGCACTCATTCCCGTCGCCGCGATTGCGCAGGGGAATCCGACGGCGCCGCCCACGCCTTCCTGGCCGCCGCCCACGGCGGCGCCCGCGCCGGCGTATCCGGCGCCAGCGTATCCTTCTCCGTACCCGGCGCCGGCCTATCCGGCACCCGCCCCGGCTCCGGCCGCGGTTCCGGTCCCGCCCGCAGCCCCGGTTCCGGCCCCGGCGGTGGTTCCGGCTCCGGCCCCGGCTCCCGCTCCGGTAGTGGTTCCGGTTCCTGTCCCGGTTCCCGAACCGGCTCCGCCCGCAGGTCCGGCGGCGTTTTCCGCGCCCGCGCCGGCTCCCGCAGCCGCCGAGCCCGCGGCCACGGAGAAGCCCTCTGCCGAGATAGCGGTTTCCGAGTCCGACGAACGCCCCCGCGGCTTCGTTCCCACCTTGAGTCTCGGCGGCTCCGTGGGCCTTCTGCACATGGGGACGGCCGAGGTGGGTCCCGTCCTGCAGCTTCGCGTGGGTCTCCACGGCGAGTACTTCCAGGGCGACAACTTCTTGATTCAGAGCGATTCGCCCGCCGCCAGCGACAAGGACAAGCGATTGCAGGGCGCGCTGACCTTCGGCCTCACGCCCGTCGAGCACCTGGAGATTTTCGGCGCAGTGCTGGGCTCCGCCAACCGCAACCAGCGGCTATGCGGCACGGATCCCACCACGGGCATCTATGGCTGCACTTCCGAGGCGAACCGCACCGATCCCGAGCTCATCAAGTCATTCGGGGATCTCCTCTTCGGCGCCAAGCTGGCCTATGGGCTCGCTCCGGGCTTCTTCGCGGGCGGCGAGCTAGGCATCCGCATGATGTCGTCCATCACCGGCATTTCGTTCTCCCCGGACTCGACCTCGCTGTGGGTGAACGCGCTTGCCATGTACGACCTCAAGCCGGCGACGGAGAACGTGCCGCTGCGCTTCCACCTGAACCTCGGCTACTACGTCGACAATTCCCATAACTTGGTCGACTACAACACGGACAGCACCTCCGCGTTCTCGCGCTACGTTTCGAAGTTCGCCTACGGTATCTCGGGCAGCCGGTTCCGACTCGCCCTGGGCGCGGACGCTCCCTTGCACGAAATCGCCGAGGGTTTCTCGCTGCGTCCGTTGCTCGAGTACCACTTCGAGTACATCACCGCGGACCGGGACGAGGTCATCTACCAGCAAGAGCATGCCAGCTGTGGACAGGTTGGCGCGACCGCTTGCAAGGACAACAAGGACCTGCACTGGGTCACGTTCGGCGTGCAGGGACAGGTGCTGCATGGCCTGACCCTCACCGTCGGCTTGGATCTCGCCCTCCGGTCGCCGGGCTATCCCTACGCTCCGGCGCTCGTGCCCTGGAACCTGCTCTTCGGCGTCGGCTACCCGGTGGACTTGGTCCCGCGTATCGTGCGCAACGTGCCCGTGGAGAAGATCGTGACCAAGGAAGCCCCCACGCGCGAGGGAGTGGTAGCAGGACGGGTGATCAGCGCCACCGGAACGCCCGTCGACGGTGCCGTGGTGGGCGTGAGCGGTCGGCTGCACTCGCGCGTGCTGACCGAGGCGGACGGATCCTTCCAGAGCGCGCCGCTGGCGTCTGGACCGGTCGAGCTAGTGGTGGTCGCGAATGGTTTCGAGACCGCCACCGTGAAGACCGAGATCGTCACGGGCCAGGCCGCGAATATCGTGTTCCGCCTGACGCCGAAGCCTCCGGCGGCGCGCGCCACCGGACGGATCAGCGACGATACCGGCAAGGGCCTGGTCGCTTCCATCAAGCTCGCGGGCCCGCAGATCGCCGAGGGCAGGTCCGACGAATCCGGCAATTTCGCGGTGCCGGTCGCGCCGGGGGCGTACGCCATGCGCGTCGACGCCGACCAGTACCTGTCGAAGGAAACCCAACTTACGGTGGCCGAGGGACGCGAGGGCGGGTTGAGCATCACCCTGCACACGCGGCCGGCGGTGGCTGGGGTGAGCTTCCGGGATGGGAAGTTCAAGCTCAGGCAGGCGGTCGGCTTCAAGAACGTGGCCGGCAAGCCGTCGGCCGAGCTGACGGCCGGGATGCCCCACCTGCTCGATGAGGTGGTGGACGTTCTGGTCAACCACCCCGAGATCCGCCAGGTCCGCGTGGAGGCGCATTGGGACAGTGGCATGCCCGCGGCCAAGTCCCAGACCCTGACCGAGGCACAGGCCAAGGCGGTCGCGAAGTATCTCGTGGACCAAGGGATAACACCGGACCGCGTGGTCGCGGAGGGCATGGGCGCGAAGAAGCCCATGGTTCCCAACCTCGGCAAGGGCAAGGCGAAGAACCGCCGTGTCGAGTTCGTGGTCGTGAACTAGCGTCTACGGATAGAAGCGAAAGAGGGCACAGAGGGGGAGGAGAGCGCGGAGAATCGATCGGAAGGGTTCGGAGTCGGCTCTGAACCCTTCTTTCCGCAGAGGCCTCCCATCCCGCGACGCTCAGGTCGTGCGCAATCGGTGTACGGTGTCGATATCCTCCGCAACAACGCCACGCCGGCGTTGTTTCTGAATCAGCCTCTGGCGGACAGACTCAGGTTAGAAAGAGGATCGGGTCGACGGGCAGCCGCGTACCATGTGGAGCGTATGCGCCTTCAGCCTGGTGCACTCGCAGTTCACCCGACAGGCCTCTCCCGTGCCGGCCTCTGCGCCCTCTTCCCCCTCTGCGCTCTCTCCAGCCCTATTCGCGGGACTTGAGCACGAGGAGCCGGAAATTGGCGTATTCGGCCTGGCCGCAGGAATAGAGGATCTCGGTCAGCAGGCGGTAGGGCGTGTTCCGGTCTGCGATGATGGTCAACTCGCCGTCGAACTTCTGTCCGGTCACTTCCGCGACCTTCTTCTCGCGCCGGGCGACCTTGGACAGCATCTCCACGAGCGGGGTGATGTAGTAGCCGTTGTCGCCGTCCCGCTTGAGCTGCGGGTCGATGCGGCCGTTGGTGATGGGCGCCACTGCCTCGCCCTCGACCAGAAGCACGCGCTTGGTGATGGTCACCGGCACGGCTTGCTTGGCCGCCAGCCGGGTCTGCGACGGAGGCAGGCTGAGATTCTGGTCCAGGTTCACGAGCGTCGCCGAGGACGTGAAGCTCTTGAGCAGGAAGACCAGGATGATGGTCATCATGTCCATCATCGGGGTGATGTTCAGGTCCTTGATGTCCTCGGGATCGGCGAGCTTGCGCGCATAGCTGCGAATCGCCTTCTTCCCCGCGAGACGGGCCGCCTGCGTGGCCGCTAGCTTGGGGTTTTCGTTGGCCATCACAAAATGCCTGCCGCAAAGACGATGTCCGGGAAGAGCTGCTTCTCCTGCTGGTCCTTTTCGTCTTTGTAGGTGCGCATGGCATCCAGCGTCTTGACCACGATTTCATAGGACGTGACCGCGTCGGCGTTGAAGGTTGCCTTGGTTTCCTCGGCGAACTCCTTCTTGATTTCCGCCAGCTTCGCGGTCAGCGCTCCATAGTCGTAGTCGCCCGTCGGCAGCTTGGGGATGGGCGGCATCACGCCACCGGAGCCCGCCAGCGTGAAGCCGGTGCCGCCGACCGTCACGGTGAGGTTNNAGGGCGGGCTTGTCCGGCTGGCCGTCGCCGCCGGCGCCGCCGAAGGTTGGCGAGGACACATTGACGGTTCCCAGCGGAACCTGGTTCACGACCGAGGCGAGCAGGAAGATGATGATGTTGGTGACGATGTCCATGTAGGGCACGAGGTTGATTTCGATGTGCTCCTCCTCGGCTTCCTCGAACCGTTCCCGCATGCGTCGCATGCGGCCCCGTACCTGGCGTGTCGTCATCGTGCTTTATCCCCTAGTGGCCACGGCCCGGGTGGAACTACTTTTGCTGAACTCCGGCACCATGGGCGGCTTCTGCCAGCAGGTTCTCCAGCTTGAGCGAGAAGGCCTCTAGGTCCGAGTTCTGACGCTTGGACATGGAGCCCAACACGGCGTGGGCGATGATGCAGAACACGGCGATGCCGAGGCCCATGGCGGTGTTGTTGAGCGCCTCGGAAATGCCTTTCGCGAGAAGGGTGCTGCGCTCCTCGGGCTTGGCCGCCGCGACGGCGCCGAAGGCCCGGATGAGACCGACGACGGTTCCGAGCAGACCGATGAGGGTCGCGATGTTGGCCAGCGACCACAGGATCTGGATGCGCTTCTTGATCATCGGCGTCACGTCCACGAGGGATTCCTCGATCGCCTGCGCTACGGCCATCTCGCCGCGATGGAAGCGCTGCAGACCCGCCTTGGCCACCTGCGCCACCGGCGCCGTGGTGGCCGAGCACAGCTTGACCGCGCGGTCGAGGTTGTTGGCGAGCACGAGCTTGCGGATGTTCTCGAGGAAGGCCCGCGCGTTGACGCTGCTCTTCACCAAGAAGAAGATCAACCGGTCGATGATGATCGACAGCACGATGATCGACGTGCACAGGTTGAAGTACATGAAGGTGCCACCTTCTTCCAGAAACTTTGCGAATCCTTGCATCTCATCCTCCGCGGGCGTCTTTGGCCCGCCATAGCCATCCCGCATACGGGCTCGGCGGAAAGCAACTGTTATTCTCGGGGTCCTGTGCTACCGGTCGGTATCTTATAGGCGGGCCTTGGCGTGTCAAGCGAGGTGAACGTGAGGTGTCTCGGCGGAACTCGCCGATGAATCGCGTGCCCAGGGCGGCGAAGAACCTTCACTCTTTCTGCCAGCAAGTCGGACTTGTCCCGGCTATCCTTCACGATGCCCATGACGAGTCCGGACAACCTGGCCGCGGTGCGCTTCGCTTTTCTGACGCCGCGCGCACTGCCCAAGGCGGAAACCCTACCGGGGCGGGTGGTCGTGCTGGACATCGCCTTCGCCGCGGAAACCGGCAAGACCTCCTTCGCCACGGTGACACTGCCCTTCATCACCGGTCTGGGCTCGCGCCTGGCGGCGTGGGTCGATCACCACGACCATGAACGCCACGTGGACTACGCCGGAGATTCGCGCTTCGTGCTGGCCAGCAAGGCCCAGCATGGCGGCTGTCCCGAGATGGTGACGCCGGAGTTGGTCGCCCGCATCGGCCCCGCCGACACCATCGCCGTGCACGTCGATCTGGATGGCCTCTACGCGGGCGCGAAGTGGGTGCTAGGCGGCAGCGAACCCTACGAGGGCGCCGATGCCGACGCGCGCGCCATCGACACGCGTCGCGGGAACCCCGGCCCCATCGCCGTGCGCATCGATCGGGCGCTGCGAGCCCGCTTCCGCGACGAAACCCTTAAGCATCGCATCTTGCAGTACCTGCTGGCGCGCACGCGGGCGCCGCACCACTTTCAGGAAATCGACGCGGCGGCGCGCCTGGTCGATCCGTTGCTCGAGCAAGCCCAGCGTCTGGCGGAGAACTACCGCGTCGACGGCAACGTGGCGTACCTCGAGGTCAAGTCGAGCACGCCCTACGACAAGACGGAGCTTCTGCTGCTCGGCCAGCAACGGGCGCTCATCGCGGTCGTGCGCGACGCGGGGGCGCTCGCCATCGCGGCGGATTTCGAATCCGGTTTGGACTTCGTCAAGCTCTTCCATCTGGGCGGGGGCATGCCCACGCGGGTTTCCGTGCCCGAGGCTCGGCGTGACGAGGTACTGGCCAAGCTCGCGCAGACCGCGGCCGAGCTAGGCCACGTGTCTCAAAGCCGCGGGACCCGTTGAGCCTGGAGCCTGGAGCCTGAAGCCTTGGGTTGCGGGCGAAGCCCGCGCTGAGGGTTCCCATCAACCGCGTCGGCGT
>PNBO01000163.1 GCA_003136095.1 Myxococcales bacterium | reverse complement strand
CCAGCGAGTCGGGAGAGGGGCCCGCGACCGGTCTGCCGGTCGCGTAAGGACCCGTATGCCGAGCGCGCCATGGCCGCGCGCAGCGCGGCCGTTGGCATGCGGCCGCCGAGGATCGCTCCCGGGGAAGCCCCGCGGAAGCCGAGCGCCGCTCTCCCGAATGCCAAGTGCCGCTCTCCCGGGTCGGCGGGCGAGTGTCACTCTGCCCGCGGGTAGGAACCGAAGATGCGCAAGCTCTCGGCGACCATGGTCAGGCTGGCGAGCGCCCGCCGGGCCGCTGGCGCGTTGCGATCCCCCATGAAATCCAGATAGAACGAGTATTCCCAGGGCCGGCCCACGATGGGGCGCGATTCGATCTTGGCGAGATCGATCTTGCCCTTCGCGAAGGCCTCGAGAGCGTGGAAGAGGGCGCCCGGCTTGTTGGTGGTGCGGAAGACGATGCTGGTCTTGACCTCGCGCGAGCGCGTTTTGAGGCGAACGCTGCCGCGCCGGTCGGGCCGGGCCATGACGAAGAAGCGCGTGAAGTTCTGCGGGTTGCTCTCGATGCCCTCGGCGAGAATCTGCGCGCGGTAGGTCGTCGCGGCGGCCCGGCTGGCGATGGCGGCCTCGTCGTGCCGGCCGTTCTCGACGACCAGCTTGACCGCGCCGGCCGTGTCGTAGGCGGGCAGGATCTCGAGACTAGGGATCTCCAGGCGCAGCTTGTGCAGGAAATCCTCGCACTGGGCCAGCGCGACCGGATGCGAATAGATCTTTCGCAGCGAGCGCAGGTGCGTTCCCTTGGGCGCGATCAAGTTGTGGGCCACGCGCAAGACCAGCTCGCCGATGATCTCCAGATCGTAATCCACCAGGAGGTCGTAATTCTTGATCACCGAGCCGGCGAGGGTGTTCTCGATGGGCACCACCGCGCAGTCGGCCTCGTCGCGGATGACGGCCTCGAACATCTCGTCGAACTCGCGCTTGGGACAGGGCTCGATCTTCTCGCCCAGGATGCGGCGAGCGGCTTCCTCGGAAAACGCGCCGCGCTCTCCCTGGAACGCGACTCGGGTCCTGTGCTTTTTTTTTTGAGTAGCTCGCTGCAAGCTCGTTCTTCCCTCACGGCGCCGCGGGCGACTTCATCTTGTACCCCACGTGGCGCACGGTTTCGATCATGTCGGCGCCCGAGCCCAGCTTGGCGCGCAGGCGGCGCACGTGGATGTCGACGGTTCGCGTGTTGCCCGTGTAGCGGTAGCCCCACACGCGCGAGAGCAGCTGCTCGCGCGTGAAGACGCGGCCGGCCCCGGCAGCCAGGAACTTGAGAAGCTGGAATTCCTGGCGCGGCAGCTTGAGCACGCGGCCGCGAAACGTGGCCTCGACCGCGACCGTGTCGATGACCAGATCGCCCAGCTTGATGCGGCCCGCGGCCGAGAACGAGGACAACCGCCAGTCGAGCTGACGGACGCGCGCGTAGAGCTCGGGAGCGACGAGGGGCGACAGGATGAAGTCGTCCATGCCCAGCTCGGGGTCCAGCCCAGCCAGGCGCGACACCTCGATGCACAGGAGAATGGGGATGTCGGCCAGCGTGGGGACTTGCTTGGCGTGCCGGACTACCGCCCGGCCGACTTCGAGGTGCGGTCCAGCATCCACCACCACGACCGAGGGGCGAACGTGCTCGAAGTCGTCGGGGAGATCATCCATGTCGTAGCCGACGCAAACAACCTCGCATCCCAGATCGCGAAGTGCCGCGGCAGGTGAGTCGGCTTCGGAAACGCCGAGTTGCGGTTTGGAGGTCACGACGAGAGCGCGCATCGAAGTGGAAACATAACCCAGCCCTGACCAGGAAAACAGTATCTTTCGGCCACATCGTCGCGATTCATGTTTCCATTGTCTGATTTGTCACGGCAATTATTTCTGAAATATTTCTTATGCATTTCCACCCCGAAAACACTGGGCGTGAGCTAGGCTCGAGGATTGCTGGCGGGTCACCTGGGCGCTACGTTTCCATACACCACCTATACAGGGAGGGGTCAAAGGCGCGTCCCGCCGGAGCGACCATGGAAAAGAACAGAGCCGAGCAGCCCCAAGAACCAGACAGCGTACTTGCCCAACGCGGCGCAGAAGGACTCTATGACCCGAGCTACGAGCACGACGCGTGCGGGGTCGGGCTGGTCGTCGACGTCGAGGGCCGCAGGTCCAACCAGATCGTGCGCAGCGGCATTCAGGTCCTGGAGAACCTGGCTCACCGCGGGGCCTGCGGGTGCGAGGAAAACACCGGCGACGGCGCCGGCATCCTGCTCCAGATTCCCGACGCATTCATGCACAACGTGGCGTCGGCGGGCGGCATCAAGCTGCCCGGGCCCGAGGAGTTTGGCGTCGGCATGGTGTTTCTGCCCTGCGACGCCGACGAAGCCTCCCAGTGCCAGCGGCTGTTCGAACGGGCCGTCGCGCTGATGAAGTTGAGCGTGCTCGGTTGGCGCGATGTCCCCGTCAATCCCACCGGGCTGGGCAAAAGCGCGCTCGCCTCGCGGCCGCTGATTCGCCAGGTGTTCGTCGGGCGCGGCGCGGGCGTCGCCGACACCGCCGCCTTCGAGCGCAAGTTGTGCCTGGTCCGCCGCGCGGCGGAGAAGCTGGTGCGCGCGAGCGACATGCGGGGGCGAGATCTCTTCTACGTGGTGAGCCTTTCGGCGAGGACCCTCGTCTACAAGGGCATGCTCACCGCCGCGCAACTCGATTCCTACTTCCCGGACTTGGCGGATCTGTCCGTGGTTTCGGCGCTGGCGCTCGTGCACTCGCGTTTCTCCACCAACACCTTCCCGAGCTGGTCGCGCGCGCACCCCTACCGCATGATCGCGCACAATGGGGAAATCAATACCTTGCGCGGCAACGTCAACTGGATGAGCGCGAGAGAGAGCATGCTCTCCTCGCCGCTGTTCGGTGACGACATCAAGCACCTGCACCCCGTCGTCGATCAGAGCGGCAGCGACTCGGCCATGTTCGACAACGTGCTCGAAACGCTGGTCATGGGCGGGCGGTCCCTGCCGCACGCGATGATGATGATGATCCCCGAGCCCTGGCACAAGCACAAGCACATGAGCCCGGAGAAGCGCGCCTTCTACGAGTTCCATTCGTGCATGATGGAGCCGTGGGATGGCCCCGCCGCCGTCGGATTCAGCGACGGCGTGCAGATCGGCTGCGTGCTCGACCGCAACGGCCTGCGGCCCCTACGCTACACCGTGACCAAGGGGGGCATGGTGGTCATGGCCTCGGAAACCGGCGTGCTCGACTTTCCTCCGGCGGAGGTGGCCTACAAGGGCCGCATCGAGCCCGGCCGCATGTTCCTGATCGACACGGCGGAGAAGCGCCTCATCGCCGACGAGGAAATCAAGGAAAAGATCGCGACGGCGTTCCCCTACCAGCAATGGCTCGACGAGCAGCGCGTATTCTTGTTCGAGCTGCCGCCGGGCGAGGTCAAGTCGCCGCTCGACGCTGCCCGGCTCGAGGTCAGCCAGCGGACGTTTGGCTACACCACCGAGGACCTCCGCCTTATCACCCCGATGGCGGAGATCGGCGGCGAGGCCACTGGTTCCATGGGCACCGACACGCCCCTGGCGGTGTTGTCGCACCGGCCGCAGAACCTCTCGAGCTACTTCAAGCAGCTCTTCGCTCAGGTGACGAATCCGCCCGTCGACGCCATCCGCGAGGAAATCATCATGGCGGCGGGCACCACGATCGGTCCCGAGCGCAACCTCTTCGACCCGCAACCCGAGTCGGCCCACCAGATCGACTTGCTTGGACCGGTGTTGTGCAACGCCGAAACCGAGCAACTACGCATGCTCGATGGCTCGGCCAAGAGCCGGGGTTTCCGCTCGTGCACGCTGCCGACCCTGTTCCGCGCGGCCGGGGGCGAGGCGGCGTTGCGGGAAGCACTCGACCAGTTGTGCGACAAGGCCGCGGCGGCCGTGCGCGAGGGCTGCGTCGTCGTCATCTTGTCGGATCGCGACCACGACCGCGAGATGGCGCCCATCCCGGCTCTCCTCGCCTGCTCGGCCGTGCACCATCATCTCCTGCGGGAAGCGACGCGCACGCAAACCTGCCTGGTCATCGAGAGCGGCGAGCCACGCGAGGTGCACGATTTCTGCTTGCTCATCGGCTACGGCGCCAGCGCCGTCGATCCGTATCTGGCCCTCGAAACCGTCGACGATCTGGTCCGCCAGGGCGTCGTCAAGGCCAAGCCCGAGAAGGCGCGCAAGAACTACATCAGCTCGGCGGTCAAGGGCCTGGTCAAGGTCATCTCGAAGATGGGCATCTCGACCGTGCAGAGCTACCACGGCGCCCAGGTGTTCGAGGCCATCGGCCTGCGCCACGATGTCATCGATCGCTTCTTTACGGGAACGGCCTCGCGCATCGGCGGCGTCGGGCTCGACGTCATCGCCGAGGAAGCGCGTCGGCGCCACGCCCGTGGCTACCCCAGCCGGCCGGTGTCGCGGCCCGGACTCGATCCCGGCGGCGAGTACCGCTACCGCAGCGACGGCGAGAACCACCTCTTCAGCCCCGAGGCCATCGCCAAGTTGCAGTACGCAGTTAGCAGCGAGAGCTACCGCACGTTCAAGCAATATTCGGCGCTCATCAACGATCAGTCGAAGAGGTACAACACCTTGCGCGGGCTGATGGCCTTCACCTCGGCGCGGAAGCCCATCCCCATCGACGAGGTCGAGCCCATCGCGGAGATCGTCAAGCGCTTCAAGACCGGCGCCATGTCGTACGGCTCGATCAGCAAGGAAGCACACGAGACCCTGGCCATCGCCATGAACCGCCTCGGCGGCCGCAGCAACACCGGCGAGGGCGGCGAGGATCCCGAACGCTTCAAAACGATGCCCAACGGCGATTCCAAGCGCAGCGCCATCAAGCAGGTCGCCTCCGGCCGCTTCGGCGTCACCAGTGACTACCTGACCAACGCCTCGGAGCTTCAGATCAAGATAGCCCAGGGGGCGAAGCCGGGCGAGGGCGGGCAGCTTCCCGGCAAGAAGGTCTATCCCTGGATCGCCAAGACCCGGCACAGCACCCCCGGCGTCGGCCTCATTTCGCCGCCACCCCATCACGACATCTACTCCATCGAGGATCTCGCGCAGCTCATCCACGACCTCAAGTGCGCCAACGATAAGGCGCGCATCAGCGTCAAGCTGGTCGCCGAGGTCGGCGTGGGCACCGTCGTGGCCGGCGTGGCCAAGGCCAAGGCCGACGTCATTCTCATCAGCGGCCACG
>PNBO01000290.1 GCA_003136095.1 Myxococcales bacterium | reverse complement strand
GGATGGTGGTCGTAGACGTGGTCGTCCTCGTGGTCGTGGCCTTGGCCGTGGCCGACGAGATCACTCCGGCCACGTCCACGTCCACGGCCACGTCCACGTCTACGGCCACGAGCCTCTGCGGCTATCGCGGGATTAGGGTGCTCCCAGCGATTGGCCCCGGTCGGCGCGGTGGGGCTACTTTTCTCGCGCCCCGGAATCTTCGGCGGGGACGAGCAAGGACTCGAACAGCCGGTAGCAGGCCAGTCCGGCCAGCCCCACGGTGAGGCCGCACAAGGCCAGCGTCGCGAGCTGCGACGAGGTTGGCATGTGCAAGACCGCCTTGCCCAGGAGCGCCACCAGCCCGGCCACGCCAAGGCCGGCGGCAGCATGTCCCCACGACCAGCCGCGCGCCTCGGCCTTCTCCCGCCGGGCGGGCGCGAGGATGAGCAGGGCGCCGAAGGCCATGACCAGGAAGCCGAGCCACATCCAGTCGACGAGGGGGTTGATGACCAGCTTGAGCGCGACGGCGCGCCGGGCCTCGTCGTAGCTGCCCAGCGTGATGTAGAGATCCTCGGCGATGCCGCGCTGGATGGCGACCTGGCTGACCGGCTCGTTGGGCCGCTGCTCGTAGAACTCGCGGCCGGGTTGCATGCGGCCCAGGCTCTTGCCGTGGGCGGATACCGCGATCTCGGCGCGGTAGGTTTCCTTGATGAGGCCGCGATCTTGCGTGATGCCGTCGAAGCGCAGGCGGTAGCCACCGAAGTCCTGGCTTTCGCCCACGGCGAGGACCGCGCTTTGCTCGCGCTGGAAGGCCTGGCCGGCGAAGCCCACGAACATCAGCACCAGGCCCATGTGCACGATGTAACCGGCGTGCGGCTGGCGCGCTTTGAAGATGACGTTGCCCAGCGCCGCCACGAACGACCCGCCAGAGGCTTTCTGCAGTTTGCGCGCGCCGCGCCCCAGCTCTTGCACGATGACCGCGGCGACGAAGGCGCACACCGCGAGGCAGAGCACGGCGGCGGGGGAACGCCACAAGTGGGCGATGCCGCCGATGACCAGAACCAGCGCGCCCGCGGCGATGGGCGGCAGCGCTCGCCGGCGCGCGGCCGTGCTCTCCATGCCGCGCCAGGGAAAGAGCGAGCCGGTCCCCGTGAGGAGCAGCAAGACGATGCCGATGGGCACCATGGTGCGATTGAAGAAGGCGGCCGTGACGTTCACCCGCTCGCGCATAATGGATTCGGAGAGCGTGGGGAAGAGGGTGGCCACGAGCACGACGAGAATCGCCGTGAGGAACGACCAGTTGCCGATTCCGAACATCGCCTCGCGCGACATGAGGGAGCCGATCTTCTCCGCCGGCCGCAGCTCTACGCGCCGCCATATCATGAGGCCGAAGCTGAAGACGAGGATGGCGGCCATGAACGCGCCGAAGACCCAGGCCAGGTGCACGTCCTTGCCGAAGGCGTGCACGGACTGGACGATCCCCGAGCGGGTCATGAAGGTACCCACGATGGTCAGGAAGAACGCCAGGATGACCAGGGTGAAGTTCATGCGGACGTAGAGCCCGCGCCGCTCTTGCACCTTGGCCGAATGGATGAGCGCCGTGGCCGCGAGCCAGGGCAGCAGGCCCGCGTTCTCGACGGGATCCCAGGCCCAGAAGCCGCCCCAGCCCAGCACCTCGTAGGCCCAGATCATGCCGAGCACGAGGCCCAGCGTGAGGACGAACCAGGCGCCAAGCAGCCAGCGCTTGACCATGGGGAACCACACGTTGCCGTACTTGCCGGCCAGCAGCGCGCCCATGGCGAAAGCGTAGGGGATGGTCAGCCCGACGAAGCCGGCGTAGAGCGACGGCGGGTGCGCGACCATATAGGGATTCTGCAAGAGCGGATTCAGACCCTGGCCCCGTTCGGGCTGCTGGATGAGGAAGGTGTCGAAGGGGTTCTTCTCGTACACCACCAGGTAAAGGAAGAAGTCGCAAACCGCCATGAGCACCACGGCGGCGTAGGCGGTGATGGCGCGCTCGCGGCGCGCCAGGCCCTTGACGGCGATGGCCGCGCAGAGGGCGAGCAGGAAGACCCAGAAAAGCAGCGAGCCGTCGAGACCACCCCACACCGAGGTCAGCTTGTAGGCGAAAGGCTGCCCCGCCTCCGAGTAGTGCTGCACGTATTTGATCGAGAAGTCGCTGGAGGTGAAAGCGTGCACCATGGCGGCGATGGCCATGGCGAGCGTGGTGGCAAGCAGGTAGATGGCGGCGCGGCCGGCCCGCAGCAACCGCTCGGAGTCGCGGCGAATGCCGAGCCACGAGGCGACCCCCGCCAGGGTGGCAACCACAAATGAGACTAAAAGAGTTAGGTTTCCAAACGCTGCCATGGCAGCTCCGGGGTTTCGAGGCCACGAACCTGCCCTGCCCGGAGGATGCCGGGCGCCGGGGGATTCGCCGTAAAAGATGCCTTGTTTTCTCCGGCCGTGCCAGATCTATACTCTCGCCCATGCGTCCTCATTTCTCTCGCCTATTCCCGGTCGCTTGCGCGGCGCTGGCCAGCGGTTGCGTGGGCCTCAATTTGCAACTGGTCGACCGCTCGGTGCAGCGACCCTCGAACATCGCGGTCTACTTCACCGT
>PNBO01000408.1 GCA_003136095.1 Myxococcales bacterium | reverse complement strand
CGGACCCGCGACCCTCGGCTTGGGAAGCCGATGCTCTACCAACTGAGCTACTCGCGCATTCTTTCGTTGTCGTGAAGGCTTAGGCTGTTCGTTCTTCCGCGGTGTCCTGCTGCGTGGTTCTCATGGTGTGCTCATTGGGTCCGGAAGAACGAGACAGGGATACCACGTTCCCCGCCGGTTTGGAAAGGTCCACCGTCCAACCCTAGTCCCGCGACAAGCGCAGCGACGTCGCGGATGGCGGCAGAAAGGGACGCCTTTCCACGACGGACGCTCACACCCAATCGGAGCGATGAATGGTGTTCGTAGTCGTAGAGGTCGTCGTGGTGCTAGCGCTGCCCTTGAACCGATCCCAGCTCTAGCGCTAGTACTGGCTCAAGAAGGGCCACACTTCTGCAGGCATCCACGACGTGCTCTTCCCGGAATCGGTGGGCGACGCGGTGTGGGGGCCGTCGAACGAGCACCAGATGACGGGATCGGCCGCTGGGCAGCCCGTGTAGTTCTGGCAGACGTGGCCTCCAGTAGGCGCCAGGGGCATCGTCGTGACCGTGCACCCGTTCCACTTGGCGAACGGATCGGTCTGGGTTGCTTGTGAATTCCCGGCCACATCCGACAAGCCGAGCGAACCGAGGTAAGGGATCGGCTGGCAGGTCGTGGGAGCGGTCAACCCCCCGCGGGAGTGGCCAACCGCGGCGCGGAAAACCCCCGGGCGCGAGCAAGCAAGCGTCGCCACCATGGCNNGGCGCGACGAAGATGGTGGTGTTGTTCGAGAGATCAAAAAGCCCGAAGTACGACGGAGCCTCTTCGGTATCGCTGCCACCGGCCCCGTGAAAGTCGAGAATGAGCCGGTACGGGTGGGTGTTGTCGTAGTTGCTGGGCCACCGGATAAGAAATTGCCGGCTCCCGGAAATCGTGTTTTGGTTGGCCGTCGCCGTGGGGCTGTTCTTCAGCGTGGGCGTCTTGCCGCAGCCGGCGCTCGGCACCGCCGCAGAGCCCCCGCCACCGTCGATGGCTGTGCCACCACCGGCACCGCCCGTCGCAGAGCCGCCGTCCCGGCCCGAATTTCCACCGGCCGCGCCACCCGAGCCGGGCTGGCTGGTTGTTCCACCCGAAGCACTGCGGCCGCCGGTGCCGGGCTGGCTGGTTGTTCCGCCCGAAGCACTGCTGCCGCCGGTGCCGGGCATGCCACCTGATCCCGGCTGCCCGCCCGATCCGCTGCGGCCACCGGTGCCTGATGCCCCTCCGACCGCCGCTCCTCCCGAGCCCGACTGACCAGCCGTACTCGTGCCACCGCTTCCCGAGCCGGTGCGCCCGCCGGTGCCGTTCTCTCCACCCGTTCCCGGCTGTACGGACCCGCCACTTCCCACCGCGCCTCCCTGGCTGGTCACTCCGCCGGTGCCATGGCTACCGCCGCTTCCCGGAGAAGGGGCGCTGCTCGATGAACATGCACTCCCTACCATTGCGAGGGCGGCCACCATCGAACCAATCGAACGCCTGCGTGTCATGGAGGTCTCCTTCTTGCCGAAACGTCGAAGCAACAACCCCGTACATACTTGAAAGCGGTCGAACCAGGGTGGGTCGCCGGCACCCAATCCACTTGATCAGCTTCTCGCGATGACTGACGTTGAGGTTGCCCGATCGACAAGCGCCAAGTCAAGCTCGTGCTTCTCGCTCACGGAAACGTGTGACGCTTTAGCACTGGCCAGGTCAAACTGGCGTTTGCAGCTTCGTGGCCTCCGCCCTGTTTCGTNNGCCCATTTCTTCATGGTATTGACCGCGCCCAGGAACGTGATCGGCTTAACGAGGTCCGAAAGGCCGCCAGCATAGGGAACGTAAGGATCGGCCGTGCCGCGGAAAGAGACAACTGTGATGGGACGTGCGGGTTTACAGTCCGCCACGTTTTCTTGGAGCAGATCGAACGCGGCGGGAGCAAACGCCGCAAAAACGTCGGCTGCGTTGCATGCAACGTAGTTCGTCATGCCGCCGCCCATCGAGAAGCCGGCCGCGTAGACGCGCTTCACGTCGATGCAGGCGATCCCTTCGACCTCCTTGACGAGTGCCTTGGCGAATCCGACATCGTCGACACCGTCGGCGCAGCAAGGCCCGACGTCCCAGTCACCGATGGCGCTCGGAAACGCCATGACCACACCGTCGCCGTCGACGACGGGCGGATACGGTGAACTGGTCTGCCAGCTCGGACCCGTGCTGCCGTGCGGATGAAAATCCACGATGAGCGGGACCGCGGTCTTGCCCGTGTATCCGCTCGGAACGTGGAGCACGTAGGTTCGGCTACTGCCGCCGACTTGAATCGTGTGCGTCGTGTTGCCCGAAGCGACGGCAGGACTCGGACAAGCTTGTGCCGACGTGCCGCCAGTCGAAGTCGAACCTCCGGAACCCGAGCTCCCGGCGCTCCCGACTTGGCCGCCAGAGCCGCCTCGGCCGCCGGAGCCGATTTGCCCGCCGGTGCCGACTTGGCCACCCGAACCGACTTTCCCGCCGGAGCCGCCCTGGCCGCCGGAGCCGATTTGCCCGCCTGAGCCGACTTGCCCGCCGGAGCCGATTTGGCCACCCGATCCGACTTGGCCACCCGATCCGACTTGGCCGCCAGAGCCGCCTCCTGTGCCCGAAGACGTACCCCCGCCAGTTGAGCTCGATCCGCCGACGCCTGTCGCACCGCCCGCGGCGCTGCCCCCGGAAGCACCGCCCGCCGTTCCGCCAGAACCAAGCGCCCCCCCGCGCGCTGCCACGCCGCCAGAGTTGCTCGATCCGCCCTGCTGGAGATTTCCCCCCGAGGAATTCGACCCGCCGCTCGACGCGGTTGTGCCGCCCGAACCAATCGCCCCACCTCCACCCTTGGAACCGCCCGTGCTTGTGGCAACTCCTCCTGTGCCCGCGTTTCCTCCAGAGCTCCCACTTGAGCAGGCTTGTGAGACAGCGCAGAGCGCGGATACTGCAACAATCCCAGCCTTCAGTGGCGCATAGCGTCGGATCATGGCAGTCAATATATCTATTGGCAGCCTGTTCGGGAAGTGGTCAGCCTTTCACCGTCGCGATCGAGTTTCCGCACAGGACGGGGCGTGTGTCACGGCCCATAGACAGAGACGATGTTGGCCTGTACGGCGTCGTCGGCCGCATCCGACGAGTAGCGGGCGGTCATGACCCCTTCGAAGAAGTTCCCTTGAGCGGCATTGCTGTTGTCGCCACCGGTACCCAGGCCGATGGCGCCCTCCTTCCGCATGGGATTCCATCGTGAGCTGGGGCGCGTGCCGTCGAACATCGTTGTCAGGCTGCCGGACTGCGCGTTGCCGACTTTGATGGCCCAGTGGTTCTTGCCGGCCTCGTCACCCTTCACCACGCCCGTGACGTACGTCCAGGTCGACGGCACCGACGTGTTGGCATTGTAGGGGCTTTCGTTTCCGGCCCAGAGACCGTTTTCAAGGTCTCCCATAACCCACGGACCGTCGCCGCCCCCCTTGTTCCAAATGGTGCAACCTCCAAAGTAGACCGCCTCCATCGTGCCATCACCGTTGTCCCTACTGTTGGTCTCCATGTTCCCGTAGTCGAAACAGCACCCGCCGTTGAAGTAGGTGGCGCCGGCGACCATGTACTCCGTCTCCGGGTTGTCGCCGGTTGCGGTGCCATTGGGCTTGTTGTTCCGATAGCCAACCCCCGCCGCGATGTGGACGCCGTAGAACGTACGGCCACCGAGTGTGATCGGGACAGATTTTGCGTTTGCTTCGTAGTCGGGTGTCGTCTTGGCACCGCCCGCGGGCGCAAAGGTCAGATCGTTACCGTTGCCGGATTGGTCATAGATGATGGAGATGGTGCATGCACCGCTGCCGCAGGCCGCGTCCTGGTCAGCCGCATTGGCGAAGCCATCCGCGCCGAACCCGATTTCCGTGGTCGCGCCACCCGTGCCACTCTTCGAGCCCCCGACCCTGACCTGGTAGAGGTTCTTGGTGTACGTACTCAAGAGACGCCGCACCGTGCTGTGGGCCGCCACACAGGGGCCGCCGTCGTCCGCGTAGATATCGCAAGGCAATTTGCTTGTGGAGGTCGTCGAGTCGCCCGGGCTGGTGGCCCCGCCCGAGCCGCCGCTCGGCTGAGTGGTCCCGCCGGCACCGCCAGAGGCGCCGCCTGTCAAACCGGCTTCTTGCCCTGCTGCACCGCTGTCGCGATGGTCGGTGAGCTCGCCTCCTGCCAATGACTGGGTTCCACATGCGCACACCATACATACCCAGAGCGATGCCCAAGAGAATCGTGCAGCCATGCCGTCTTGCCCCATTGTCTTCGTCCTATTTGTCATACCTCTATATCGCGAGTGGAGGTCGCCACCTTTCAACGTGACAGTAGTACGCTGATGCCGGCGAACAAACGCCCTTCCGAGCTTGGCAGTGGCACCCTCAAGTTGGACTGCAGCTGTCTTGTGATGGCGATCTCTTGGCTAGCCAACCAGTACTGCCCGCCGACCTCAATCCATGGACGAATCCAGCCGGTTGCCGCTTCCAGACGCAGCGCAAGGGCCAAGCCGGGCGCGAGTGCACTGGACTGGTGATCGGGTTCGAAACCGTGCCCGGCAACGGTCGTGAAACCCGCAAAGATCTCCGCGCGCGCATCCAGCCTCACCCATCGCTCGACGAGCGCGAGCGTAGGCCCCAGCGACAGACCATACCGACGCCAGGAGACGGTCCTTGTCTCGATGGTTGCGCTTCGTGCCGTTTCTGCCGCGAATCCCGCGCGCAGCCCCCAGCGCCGCCCACGCATGCCGGCTTCCACGCGCGCAGCGCCGACAAAGCCGGCGCTGTTCACCGAGCTACCGAGCGCCACGGACGAGTCGAATTCCCGCCTTCTTCCCTGCGGTGCGGGCGGCGGGCTTTTGCCGCTGGTTTGGCCAGCCGGCGTGGACGGAGGAGGTGGAGCCATGGGCTTGGGAGGTGCGAGCACGCCCGGCTGCAGGAGCGAGATACCGGGATTCCGCTCGGCCGTCCAAGATGCGATGACCACGGCGGCGATGGTGGCGAGATCCGCGCAGGTGCCGCTGCTGGTGAGCCGGCGGGAAAACACCACTTCCCCGCTGAGGGAGCGCAGTTCGATCTGAAGGTCGAGCCCGGTGGTTTCGATCCAGGCAACATCTGGATAGGACGCCTCGGTAGTTGGGAGCAGCTCGGGCAGGATGGCCGCAACTTCGGCCGCGGTTGGGCAGCGACTCGTCCCTTGGACCTGAACCGGCGTCGCGTTCGTCGCCGCGAGAGTCAACGCAACGACAGCTGTCACCATCATGGTGGCGACGATAGCTGCCTTGTGGCCGGCCCCTGCGGGAATTCTTTCAGGTAGCGCTGGCGGTCCTGTTCCGCTCCGACCAAGTTCCCGGTCCGGGCACGACAAGACGCCCTGCCAAACAGTGCTCTGGCGACTTCATCCGGGGCGTTGCCATTGCTTGCGGACAACACGGCGTCGAAGTCGAGCAAGGCATCCCGGCAGCGACCGGAGAGCGAACGTAACTCGCCCCGAATCACCCGCAGCTCGCCGGTGTGCCCCTCCTGCCAGAGCGGTAGGCGATCGAGGAGCTCCAGCGCGCGGGCCTTGTCGCCGAGCTGAAGCAGGGCCTGCGCGCGGGCGGAACTGGCTTCCAGGGCGAGCGCGCCCTGCCCGAAGCGCCGATCATAGTCGTCGAGCAGGGCCAGCGCGTGCTTGGCATCCTGGTCGCGGCGAAGGGCGGAAAGCGCCTGCCGCAGAAGCCCTGCCTCTCGGGTCACGCCGTCGGTACGCACCTGCGACGTGGCACGGCCGCTCAACCCGGGCGATGTCGTTGCGGTTGGCAAAGGCAGCAACGGCAACGCTGGAGGTTCGACGGTCTGTGCGGGCATCGGAGGGACTTGCTCGGGCGGCCGATGCGGTTGGGTTGCCAGACTGCCCGAATGCTCGGCGGCGACCGAGCGCGACTTGTAAGGTGGCAGCAACGCTGGATGCTCGGAGGAAGCTGTGGCGGGGCCGGAGGGCACGGCCACGACATCGACCTCGGGCGCGCGCAGGCGAGCACCGGCTGGTACTGCTGGCGACTGCGGACGCCGGACTTGCGGCGAACGATGGCTGGCTGGGGGACTGTCGACCGCAACCGGGCGTGGCCAGACCCGGCGAACGACGTACGCGCCCGTCGCGGTGGCAACGCCCGACACGGCCAACCCAAGGGTCGCCACCGTGGCGACCCTGACGGCCGTCAGGATGTATCGTTGTCGTCGCGCCAAGGCGGAATAGCGGCGGAGTTGCGGCGTCGAGGCGCAGACCGCGAGAACCCGCAATTGGCGGGCAAGTCTTCCTTCGATGGAGCTCGGTCGCGCAAGGCTCTCGCGCAACCTTCGCGGATCGAACACGTTCGGACTCATCGCTCGCCTCGCTTTTTCAGTAGCTCCCGGTAGTGGGCCCTGAGTTTCTGTCGCCCGCGGTGCAGGTGGACCCAGACCGTGGCCAAGTTTGTGCCAGTGAGAGAGGCAATCTCTTCGCCCGACAGACCTTCAATCTCGAACAAGATGACGACGCTCCGGTACTTCTCTGCCAACCTGTCGAGCGCCGAATAGACCTCGGCCGCAGCCTCCCGCCGCTCCATTTCTTCAAGCACCGATGGCCCCTGCGCCTGGAGATCGGCCGCGTAGTCGAGCGGCATACCGCGCAGCCAACGGCGGATTCGTTCGCGACGTCGGTGCCTGGCTGCGATGTTCTGCGTGGTCTTGAACAGCCACGTCGTTAGCTGCGCCTCGTGGTGGAATTCGGGTAGTCGCGCATGTGCGACCATCATCACTTCTTGCGCCACGTCCTCCGCGTCGACCAGAGGCCCCCCCATGCGAGCGGCCCACCGTTCAAGGTCGCCGCGACGACGGCGAAACGCCGTCTCGAGGTCGAGCGACTCCGCATTCGCTGCGTCATGGAGGTGGCCGGAGCCTACAATCATGCAACCCTACTATCGCGCCTTTGGGGAAAAACCTTTCACCTTGGCCGTGGCTTCGAAGAGAGGGTCAGCCAACCATGGCGCCCTCCCGCTTGTCTTTGGCCGACCGTTGTCCTACAAGATCCAGGTAAACGCCCGTTGCGGAGACTTGGAGGAATGTAGATGAGATCCATGCGTCCTGTCAGCACGATGGTCTTGGTTGGAATGTGGCTTGGCGGATTCTCGGCGTGTTCCTCGGTCCTGATGAACACCCCGGTGTCCAAGAATGCAGACGGGTGGGTCGTCACCTTGAGCCAGGTCAAGGAAGGCCCCGACGAGTACGTGGGCGAAGCGGCCGGGGTGACTCCCAGGGAGGGCGAGAAGTTCATTTGGACACTCGTGACCGTAAAGAACGAGAGCGGTCAGGAACAGACGTTTTCGTATGAAGCGTGCCTTCTGAGCGGGAAAAGCGAGGCTCGCCAACCTCTGATCATTGATCGGAATGCGGAGGTGAATTCGGCCGCCGACGGCTCCGAACCCTTTACTCCAGGGCAGGAGCGCACGCGAAAGTTGATCTACAAGTATCCCAAGGACCAGCGGCCGACCCGCATGAAATGCGGCGAGATCGTGCTCCCGATCCCGGGGCCGCGCTGAGGACGTGTCCCGCCATCACGCCGGGCAACGGATCGGCCGATTCTGACTTTCGGTCCATGCTGTCTTCGCGGAAGTTGCCCGGGGGAGGTCGCCGTGGATCAACCTGGGTGGGTCGCCCGACCATCGGCTATCCTTTCACTCTCCGCTGATTTCCTGAGGAGTCTGCCATGGAGCCTTTTCGCTATCACGTCTACGTCTGCGACCAGCGCAAGCCCGACGGCATGCCTTGCTGCTCGGCACGTGGCTCGCTCGCGGTCATCGATGCCCTGCGCCGCGAGCTGGGCGCGCGCGGCCTGGTCGACAAGGTGCAGGTCACGACCTCGGGCTCGCTCGGGCTGTGCCTACGTGGACCCAACCTGGTCGTTTATCCCGATGGCGTATGGTACTCCGGCGTCACGCCCGCCGACGTGTCCGAGATCGTGACCGAGCACTTCGAGAACGGGCGCCCGGTCGCGCGCCTCATCACTCACGACCCGGCCGCGCTCAAGGCCGAAATCACCGACCAGCGCAACCAGATGCTGGCCGCTCTCAAGGCGCGCGACGAGGCGGGCGTGGTACCCGACGATCTGATGGGCACGGTTCGGGCTTTTCAGGACAGTCGCGTCCTTCTTTCGGCGGTGGAGCTGGACTGCTTCACCACCGTGGCGCGCGCCGAGCCCGCGGCGACCGCCGGGGCCGTGGCCCGTGCTTGCGCCACCGATCCGCGCGCCACCCTAGCGCTGCTCAACGCGCTGGCCGCCATGGACCTCTTGACCAAGACCGGCGATGCCTTTTTCACCACGCCCAAGGCGAAACGCTTCCTCGTGGCCGGGTCGAAGGATGACGCCTCGATGGCCATCAAACACAGCCTCAGCCTGTGGCGGCGCTGGTCGACGCTGACCGAGGTCGTGCGCACTGGCCGCCCGGTGGCCAGCACCGAGATGGCCAACCTGGGCCAGGACTGGACCAAGCCTTTCATCGCGGCCATGCACCGGAACGCGGCGCTACGCGCCCCGCTCGTGGTTCGCAGCGTCGGCGCGGCCGGGGTCAAGCGTCTCCTCGACGTGGGTGGCGGTTCGGCGGCCTATTCCATCGCCTTTGCCCAGGCCAACCCCGAGCTTCGCGCCGAGGTCTTCGACCTGCAAACCGTGCTGCCCTTGGCCGAGCAGAACATCGCTGCCGCCGGTCTGTCCGGGCGCGTGCTCATGCGGGTGGGTGACCTGCGACGCGACGAATTCGGCCAGGGCTACGACCTGATCCTGCTTTCGGCGATTTGCCACATGCTGGATCCAGCCGAGAACCAGGATCTGTTCGTCCGCGTGCAGCGCGCGCTCGGCCCCGGCGGCCGCGTGGTCATCCAGGACCACGTCATGCAATCCGACAAGACCGCCCCGCGCGCCGGTGCCCTGTTCGCCATCAACATGCTGGTCGGCACGCCGGGCGGCAGCACGTACAGCGAGGCCGAGTACCGGGTCTGGTTGGGGCAGGCCGGTTTTGCCGAGGTAAGCCGCGTGGCCATGGCCGGCCCCAATGATTTGATGATGGGTCGTCGACTTTAAGGTGGGGCTAAAGCAGAAACGGGATGACGGCGCGGCGGGCACGTGGGTAGTCGGCGAATTGCTCGTGGTACCAGCGATGGTGCTGGATCGCCCGCGGCACCAGGTTGGCCGCGGTCCACACCGCGAAGAGCAGCCCCCCGGGGGACCAGGTGGCCAGCGCGAAGCCCGCCCACTCGACGATCTCGCCGAAGTAGTTCGGGCAAGACAGGAGACGGAAGAGCGGCCCGCGAGGAACGACGTAGGCGCCCTGGGAGGCGCGTCGCAGCCGGCGCAACTCGCGGTCGGCCAGCACGTGCACGAGAAATCCACCGAGAAAGAGACCTGCGCCGGTGAGGAAACGCGGCGATGCTAGCCACGCTGGCGATCGCGGCTCGGCGAGAAAGAACAGCCAGCGACCGTTGAGATAGGCGTTTACGACGTTGAAGAACGCGCCCGCGGCCAGCACGACCACGGGCATGGGACGAGCGGTGGCCGGCAGCAGCAGGGGAAAGACGACAGCTCGGTAGGCGTAGTGGCACAGCCACAGGCCGAGAAACACCGTGGCCACGCTGTCGCTCGTACCGCGGCCGAGGAGAAAGAGCAGGATCATGCCGAGCGGCGACGGCGCCTCCATCAACACCCACGCCAGCCGGGCATTCACGACCGGGCCCCAGCCCGGCCGGCCGTGCCTGCCGTAGGGCGCGGGCTGCAAGAGCAGGTAGGGCACGACCGAGATGGCCACCACGGCCCACGCGGCCCACAGCGCGAAATACGCCGAGAACGCGAAGCTCATAGCCGGCCCTCCGCTTTCATCCAGGCCCAAGTGTCGCGCAGGGTTTCGTCGATGGGCCGCGGGTGGTAGCCGAGGTCGCCTTCCGCTTTGCGGCGGCTGACCGGACACGAGGCGCGCAGCACGCGCAGTGATTCCGAAGTGAACGAAGGACGGCGGCCGCGCAGGCGCGCCCATGCCGGCGCGAAGGGAGCGGCCAGCCCGGCCAGCCACATGGGGGCGGCCAAGCGGGGAGCCGGCCGGCCGGTGACTTTGGCCCAATGGCGCGCGAGCTCCACCAGCGACAGGCGCGTGCCTGACAGCAGGTAGCGCTCGCCGGGCCGGCCACGCCTTTCGGCGGCCAGGGCGGCGGTGACCACGTCGCGTGCGTCCACGAAATCCTGGATCGCCCCGGCGATCAGGACGGGCAATCGGCCGCGGGCGAGGGCAAGCAGGACTTCGCCGAGGGCTGACGGCAGCAAATCGTATGGGCCAATGACCGCGGTGGGATTGAGGATCACGGCTTCGAGCCCGTACGCGACCGCGGCCAGCACCACCCGCTCGGCCTCGGCCTTGGCGAGGTCATAGGCACCGTGGTTGCCTTCACCCGGCCGCGCGAGCGGACAGGTTTCGTCGACCGCGGAAGCGCCAGGTGCCGGCGCGAACGCTTGGATCGAGCTGAAGTGCACCAGGCGCCGCACGCGAGCGGCGAGGCACGCCTGGACGGCGTTGCGCGTGCCTTCGACGTTGACTTCGTTGATCGCCGCCGCAGGTTCCCAGCCCGCCGAGATCTTGGCGGCCAGGTGGAAGACGGTGTCCACCTTCGCGAAAGCGCCTGTCAAACTGCCAGCGTCGAGCACATCGGCGCGGACCACTTCCACGGGTAGACCCTCGATGCCCTTGCTGGTCATGTGGACCAGGGCGCGCACGCGGCGGCCGTCCGCGAGCAGCGCTCGCACCAGGTTCGCGCCAAGATGGCCGGAGGCTCCGGTCACGGCCACGAGCCGCTGCCCACTCTCGCCGCTTGGTTCCGTCGTCGACACCATGTTCTGCGTTGGATGCCATCGTGGCGCGGAATCCCGGCCGCGTCCACCAGTCGGCGAGGGTGCATGCGTCGCTTGATCCGATTTCTTGCCGGAGTATCGTCCGGGCATGACCAAGCGAACGTTCGTTCTCTCGACTCTCGTTCTTGCGGCCGGCGCACTCCTCCTCCTCGCACCAGCGGCACGCGCCCTGGATCTGGGCGGATTGGCCGGCAAGGCCGCGGGTGCGGCCGGAAACTCGGCACGCGACAAGGCGGTCAAGGACGTCAACGCCAAGCTGCTGGCGGAAGGGCGCAAGAACCAGTGCAGCTTCAAGACCGACAGCGACGAGCTGGCCCCGGGCTGCGACGCCAAGGTGAAGAAGCTGTTCGATACCCTGGTCAAGGTGAAGCAGAATCTCAAGGTGTCGGGCGTCACGAACTACAAGTTCGAGGTCTCGGGCCACACCGACACCAGCGGGTCCGCCGAACACAACAAGCAGCTTTCCGGCAAGCGCGCGGCGGTGATCGAACGCCAGCTGATTGCGCGCGGCATCGCCAAGAACGAGATCATCTCCGTCGGAATGGGCTCGGAGCGGCCGCTGGTCAAGCCGGACGACACCCCGGCCAAGAAGGCCAAGAATCGCCGCTACGAAATCCAGTTGCGGTTCTAGTTTCCCGAAAGCGAAATTCCTTACAGAGCGTGCGAAGGTCTTGCTGGCGTTTCGCCAGCGGCCAGCGCGGCGCGATCGGTCACTGGCCGGGCGGCGAAGATGTTTTTTGTGAGGAATGGATGCGTCCGCGGGTCCAGGAGTGGCATCTATCCGTGCAGGACGGCGATGACATGGAACTAGCCAAGAAGAAGTGCGTGCCTTGCGAGGGCAGCATGTCTGCTCTCGGCCCGGCTCGGGTAGCTGACCTGCTGTCGCAGGTGCCGAGATGGCAGGTAAAGCCCGACGAGGGCGAGCTGCGCAAGCGGTTCCAGTTCGAGACCTTTCTCGAAACCATGGCCTTCGTGGGCCGCATGGCCGAGCTGGCCGAGGCCGAGGGTCATCACCCCGATTTCTGCGTGCGCTACGATGTGCTCGATGTGACCCTGACCACCCACGCCATCGGCGGCTTGTCCGAAAACGATTTCATCCTCGCCGCAAAGATCGATCAGCTGCGCCAGCTCAAAGACCGATGACTAGAGCTTCACCTTCTTGAACGCCCGCCAGACCAGCAGGTCGTAGACGATCTTGATGCCGCCGCCGAGGAAGAAGGGGATGCTGGCCAGAGCGGCCGAGGCATAGAGTGGACCGGCGAAGATGGGCGAGATGGAGGCGCCCACGGTGCGCGCGATGCCGGTCACGCCGGCCGCCGCCGCACGCTCGTCCGCGGGCACCAAGGCCATGGTGTAGGCCTGCCGAGTGGGTACATCCATCTGCGAGATGCTGAAGCGGAGCAGAAGCACCGCGATGGCGAGCGGCAGACTGGGCATCAGCGGCACGAGGAGAAGCAGCAAATTCGACGGAATGTGCGTCGCCACCATGGTCGCGAGCAGGCCGATGCGTTTCGCCAGTCGCGACGCCGTCAGGGCGGACAGCCCGGCCAGGATGTTGGCGCCGAAGAAGATGCTGCCGAGCAAGCTGGGCGAAGCCCCGAAGCGGCGCTGGAACCAGTAGGCGACGAAGGCTTGCACCACGAAGCCGCCCGCAAAGGCGTCCATGGAGAAAAGACCGGCCAGCTTGAAGATCTTGTTGCGCGAGGCCCCGAGGCCGAGATGGAACACGGGGATGCGCGGCGGGGGCTCCCCGCGAACCATGCAAGGCGCCTCGACGGCCGCCGACATGCGCGAGAAGAGAAACGCCAGGCCCCCGCCGGCCGCGGCGTAGACGCAGGCGAGCGTGCGGTAGCTGCCGAGGGTGCTGATGCCGTTGCCTTGCAGCGCCTCGGCCAGGGCGCCACCGGTCAGGCTGCCAAACGCGGTCGCGAACGAGGCGGCGAGGTTGTACCAGGCGAAGACCCCCGTGTGCCGGTCGGCGGGCAACGCCTCCGTGAGCGCGGCTTGTTCGACGGCGAGGAAGGGGCCGACTTCGTTGCCGCTCGGGCTGATCACGCCGACCGTCGCGGCCAGGAGCAGGAGCCAGAACGAGCGCGTGACCGCGAAAAGCACGCCCGCCAGAATCATCAGCAGCGCGCCCAGGACGAGCATGCGCCGCCGGCCTCGGCGATCCGCGCGCGTGGTGATGAGTAGGGAGATGCCGGTGTCTCCCATCAACGTGAGCGTGAGCAGCAGGCCGATCTGGCTCTCGGACAGGCCGCTCGCCGTCAGGTGGAGCACCAGCACGACCGACAGCAACCCGTACGCGAACATACGCAGGATGCGCGTCGCGAACAGCAAACGGATGTCGCGGGTGGGGCTGGGGTTCTCGGCTGGCACGGCCGTACTTTCGCACAAGCCGCCCGACCGTGCTCCGAGAAGAGCGGACGCGCACGCCCGTGTGCCTGTCACCCGCGGGATGGTAATATTTCACTCTTTGCCGAGGAGGACCACCATGCGCCAGTTGTCGCGTCTAGCTATTGGAATCGCCTGCGTCGCCTGGGTGGCTTGTGGGGGAAATGGGAGCAGCCAGTCCGGCTCCGGAGGCAGCGGTGGCACTTCGACCGGCGGAGCCAAAGGCGGCAGTGGTGGGGGCAGCGGTGGCGCGACCGGGGGCAGCGGTGGCGCGAGCGGCGGCAGTGGCGGACAAGCGACTGGCGGTAGCAGCAGCGGCGGCGCGAGCGGCGGCAGTGGCGGACAAGCGACCGGCGGGACTGGTGGCGTGGCCGGCGGCAGTGGCGGAAGAGCGACTGGGGGTAGCGGCGGCGGGAGCGGTGGCAGCGGAGGGCGAGCGACGGGCGGCAGCGGGAGCGGCGGTAGTGGCGGTCAGCCGACCGGCGGTACCGGCGGTGCGACCGGCGGGACCTCTGCTGGCGGGGGTACGAGCCGCGGCACCGGCGGAGTCGCGGGTGCAGGCGGCACGACCGCTGGCACGGGCGGGGCCGCGACCGGTGGCGCCGCGGGCACGGGCGGCACAACTGGCGCGTGTTCGACCTCGGCCGATACCTGTCCCGCCCCCAACGGCGGCGTCACCTGGAACTGCGAGAAGCGGTTCGCCTACGGCGTGAACTACGCCTGGTCCTACTTCGCCGGCGACTTCGGCGGTATCTCGGCCTGGAGCCAGCAGGGCGTGGCCGGCGCCAAGGCCGCGCGCACCACCGACATGACCGACATGAACAACAACGGCGTGGACGTGATCCGCTGGTGGATGTTTCCCGACCTGCGCGGCGACGGCATCAAGCTCGACAGCAACAAGTCCCCGTCGGGGCTGGGCACCACCGTGGTCGACGACATCAACGCAGCCCTCGACATCGCCAAGACGCTGGATCTGCACATCAAGCTCACGCTGTTCTCCTTCGACAACTTCTGCGCCGATCGCACGGACAGCGGCCTGACCATCGTCGGCTTGCAGCCCATCGTGACCGACGCCACCAAGCGCGCGGCCCTCATCGCGAACGTCGTGGTGCCCATCGCCCAGGCGGTCGAGGCCAGCCCCAACAAGGATCGCATGGTCTTGTGGGACGTCATCAACGAGCCGGAGTGGGCGATCTCGGGCTCGGACGGCTACGGTGACCAGAGCTTCGATCCGCAGTCTCAGTGCAGCGGAGGCACGGCCATGCAAACCATGACCTTCGCGCAGGCGGAGACCTTCGTGAAAGACGTGGTCACGGCGTTGCACGGCGAGAGCTCGGCGCCGGTCACCGTGGGCAGCGCGGCCGTCAAGTGGGCCAAGGCCTGGAGCAAGGTCGGCATCGACATCAACGATTTCCACTGGTACGGCTGGGTCGATCAGTACTATCCGCACACCCAAACCCCCACGCAGTACGGCGTCGCAGACAAGCCGGTGGTGGTGGGCGAGTTCCCGCTCAACCCCGCCAGCGACACCTCGGGCCAGGCCTTCGGTGGTATCACCTACGGCAAACTGGTCGACGACTTCCTCGCCGCCGGCTACGCGGGCGTGCAAGCTTGGGCCTTCTCCGACACAACCAGCGCGGCGTTCAGCTGGGCGAACGGCCAGGCCAACGTCAAGGCGTGGGCCGATGCCCACCCCTGCTACACCCACTATTGACATGGGAACCCTGAAAGGGTTCCCAAACCCTCCCGCGATGGTACGCCGCTGGCGAAGCCAGCGGGCTTCCCACGCGACCCATTCCATACGGTGGCTCATCGCCATCGTAGTCGCGGCCGGCTGCGCGAGCAGTGGCAAGCAGCCGGCTCCACCGGTCCAACTGGCCGCGCTGGATGAACCGTCTCTGATGGCAAGGTTGCGCGCCGACGTCAAGCCGGCGCCCGCGTCGGCACTGTCGCTGTCGGACGAAGGCGAGAAGAGGTTCGGAGATTCGGCCGCGGCCGAGGAGCGGCGGGCGTTGGTCATCTCCGCCCTGATCAATCTCGAGCGCATCGGCAGCGCTCGCTCGCGCGCCTACGAGTTCCTGCGGCGCTATCCCAATGGGCCGTATTCCGCCAATGTGGCGGCCATGACCGGCGTGCACTTGACACCCGAGGGACCGGCGGGAAGCCGCCACTAGGGCCGCTTGCCATGCGTCGCGCGTTCAACATTGGGTTCTTCGTCTGTGCCATCGCTTGCGCGGTCGTGCTCTACACGCGTCTAGGGCAGCGCAAGCCGACGGCAGTGGCGGACAAGCCCTTGGCAACCGCGCCGCTAGCCGCGCCCAGCCCGCCGCCCCGGCTGTCCTCGGCGCCGGCGCTCCGCGACGCCGGTCACGACCACGCCGGCACCTCACTCGACGAACGCGGGCTGTTGCCGCAGATCCGCGCCCTGGTGAAGAGCCAACCCGAGCGCGCCGAGGCCCTGGCGCGCGAAGCCCGGCGTCGGTTTCCCGACGGCGCCGAGGCCGACGAGCGCGACGCCCTGCTGGTCGA
>PNBO01000370.1:3060-4116 GCA_003136095.1 Myxococcales bacterium | reverse complement strand
GCACTGGATCTACCTCAAGCTGCCGAGCTCGCTGCAGCAGGGCATGGCGTACACGCTCGAAATCGCCGCGGCCACCAACGCCGACGTCACCTCGCAACCCTTCACCTTCGACGTCTACAGCAACCGTTCCGAGGCGGTGCACGTCAACCTCGTCGGCTACGCGCCGGACGCGCCCCACAAGGCGGCCGACCTTTACTTGTGGCTGGGAGACGGCGGCGCGCGCGACTACACGNNACGCGCTCCTCGGTCTGGACCGCGGACTTCTCGTCCTTGACCACGCCGGGGACCTACCGCCTGGTGATCGACGGGGTCGGGTGCAGCCAGGATTTCCAGATCGCTCCCGGCATCTACGGCGATCCCTTCAAGATCTCGGTGCGTGGCTTCTTCTACATGCGCCTCGGGCAGGACAACGCGGCCAACCTCTCGCCGCCGCCGCGGACGCCGCTCTACCTCCCCACCAAGGATCCCGCGGACACCAAGGTCTACATCACCACCATGCAGCCCACGGATCCGCAGTGGAGCTCGTTCTCGCCGAGCGACATCTGGGACCACCCGGACAACTGGGCGCCCTACCGCAAGACGGGCAATCCGACCAACGACAACGGCTGGGGCGGCCACGCCGACGCCGCCGACAAGGACCGGCACCTCGGCCACATCTCGATCGTCTACGACATNNGCCCGCTTCGAGGTGGATTTCTGGCTGCGCGTGCGCGACGGCAAGGAGTTCGGGTGGGGCATCACCAACCCCAACTCGAAGGATGAATTCTTCCAGGCCGGCACGAACGCCATGGCGGCCTGGGCCAGCGCGGCCAACGCCGCCATGCTGGCCGACGCCTTCCGCCTCGCCGGCAACACCGCGCTGGCCGATCAATACAAGGCGTCGGCGATCGAGGCCTACGGCGTGGCCGGTGCCAACGCCAACCCGATGCTGGACACGACCATGGACGCTGGCGGCGCGACCTTCCGCGGCCGCGACCTCAAGATGACGGCGGCCGCGTACCTCTACAACGTGACCGGCGACCAGACCTACGAAGCGGTCGTGCAAAGCGAGAGCGC
>PNBO01000370.1:0-3008 GCA_003136095.1 Myxococcales bacterium | reverse complement strand
CTCGTCGCGCACGCCGTGACCACCGACGCGACGGACAAGGCGCTCTTCCGCAAGGCGCTGGCCCTCGAGGCCGACTGGGGCCTGGGCCGGAACCCGGCCAACCTCATCGAGATGGGCACGTCCACCACGCCTCTCGCCGCGAAGCGGGGCGTGAAATACATGTACACGGCTGGAGTCGACGATGGTGTGCCAGGCACCACGCCCGGCCAGACGCCCTACTGCAACCTGGACGACTGGGACACCAGCATGACCATGGGCTCGCCCTCCAAGTTGTACAAGGATAGCTATCCCGCGGACTTCAAGAACACCTGGCCGATCGGCGAGGGCTGCTTCGAGACCCCGTGGGTCTGGGCGCACAGCGAGTACACCCCTCAGCAAACCATGCGCGGCAAGACCGCGCTCTATGGCTATCTCTACGGCCTCGGCAAGAGCTCCTCGCCCAGCGGTACGGGGGGAGCGAGCGGGAGCGGCGGCGTGACTGGACGTGGCGGCGGCAGCGGTGGCGGGGGAGCAATCGGAAACGGCGGCACCACCGGCAGTGGCGGCACCGTGACCGGCAGCGGCGGCGCGCCCGGTAGTGGCGGTGGCGCACCTGGCAGTGGTGGCCGCACGACCGGCGGCGGCGGGGTCATGAGCACGGGCGGCAGCGTGGCCGGTAGCGGTGGCGCTCCCGCGGGCGGGAACGGCGGCACGCTGGCCGGCTCCGGTGGCCAGGGCGGTTCTGGTGGCGGTTCGTCCGCTCTCGGGGGAAATGCCGGTTCGACCGGAACGCAGGCATCGAGCACTTCCGGTTGTGGATGTCACATCGGCAGCCCGTCGAAGCAGGACGGCGCGGGGGCGATCTTGGCATTCCTGGCGATCGCTTTCGCGGCCGTGTCCCGCCGCCGTCTGGTGCCAAGACAGGATCGCACCCATTGAAGCCGCTTCTCGGTAGTAGAAGTTGAGCAGACCCATCCATCAAGGCATTGCCCAGCCCCCGATGATTCCGCTCGTGATGGTAGGGCCGCATGTCGTGGCGTCCGGAGACTGTCCGCGGGCTTGCTTGCGCTTGGGGTATCCGCCCCAGAAGCGAGGTAGAGTCCTCTCCATACAAGAAAGGATGTAGGCCGTGAGACCTCTCTCCATTTTTCTCCTGGGAACCTTCCTGACCAATCCACTCTCCGCCTCGAGTTCCACCCGAGATCGAATGAAACTCCCTGCGCTCATCGCCGACCACATGGTCCTGCAACGCGATCGCGCGGCGGTTTGGGGCCGTGATTTGCCCGGCCAAGAGGTGACGGTCACCCTCCAAGGCGCAACAAACGTCACGACGGCCGATCGGGCGGGCATGTGGCGCGTGGAGATGAAGGATCTTCCTCCGGGCGGTCCCTATGACATGACGATTGCGGGTTCTGCTTCCGTCACGCTCCGGGATGTCCTCGTCGGCGACGTGTGGGTGGGGGCCGGCCAGTCCAACATGGAGATGACGCTCAAGGAAACCCGCGATGCCGGCAAGCGGATCGCCGAGGCCGCGGTCCCCCAGATCCGCTTGTTTCTGCAACGCCATGCCATGGCCGAAAAACCCCTCGCGGAGGCCCAGGGGCATTGGGTGGTCTGTTCTCCGGAAACCGCGGGGGATTTTCCCGCCGCGGCCTACTACTTCGCCCTGGACTTGCAGAAGAAACTCAGCGTCCCGGTGGGCCTTCTCGTGTCAGCCTGGGGCGGATCCTACATCGAAAGCTGGATGGCCCGAGACGCGTTCGAGGTATCTGCCGACGGCAAGGCACTCCTCGACCAGTGGGCCAAGCGGACCCGGAGCGAGCCGGGGCTTTGGAACGGCGGCGCCAGCCGCAAGCTGGAGCTGTCGAATCTCCGCTTCCTCCCCAAGGACCCGGCCCAACCTCCCTTGGCGATCGCCCAGGGGACGGATGAAATGGACGCGGCGGAAAACGGCCTGGGCGCTCTGTGGAAAAGCGACGCCGCGGCGGGTTCCTCCGTCACCTACTCCTTCTCGAACAAGGGCGGTCCGAACAAGGCTCCGGCGGGACGGTTGACCGGCACCTTGTGGGGCGGGGCATGGGGATTCATCGGAACGCAGCTCAAACCGGACGGAACCGCCGTGAACCTCAGCGCCTACGACGCCGTCGAGTTCGAGGCCCGTGGCGACGGGCAATACTTCATTTTCATGCCCCAACCCTCGATCACCGACGCGGACAACTACTGCACCGAGCCCTTCGCGGCGACCTCGCAGTGGAAACGACACCGCATCCCGCTCAAAGGCCTGAAACAGTCGGGCTGGGGCACGCCCAAGCCGCGCACACAGGACGCGGTCTCCGGGATCTCTTTCGGCGCCGTCGTGCCGGCTTTGGCTGCCATCCCGACCGTCATGTACAACGGCATGATCCATCCCCTCACGCTCTACTCGATTCGCGGGGCGATCTGGTACCAGGGGGAGGCCAACGCGGGCCACGCCGCCGAGTACGAACGCTTTCTGCCCCTCATGATCCGTTCCTGGCGGAAGGCCTGGGGACAAGAGGACTTCCCTTTCCTGATCGCCCAGCTGCCTCTCTTCAAAGACCCGACGGACACGCCCGGGGAGAGCGAGTGGGCGGAGATCCGCGAGGCCCAGGCCATGGCCCGTCGGGAGCCCAAGGTGGAAACGGCCGTTCTGCTCGACCTCGGCGAGGCCAGGAGCATCCATCCCGGAAACAAAGCCGACGTGGGTGGAAGGCTCGCCATGGCGGCCTTGCACACCGCCTATGGAATGCCCGGGTCCTGGACCGGTCCGCGGTTCGGTTCCATGACCGTGGAAGCGACCAAGGCGAAGATCCATCTTGAGCAAGCCGGGAAGGGCCTGGAGATCCGAGGCGGCGGTTCTCTGACGGGGTTCACCGTGGCGGGGAAGGATGGGAGTTTTCGGAGGGCCCAAGCCAAGATCGAGGGAGACAGCGTGGTGGTGTGGAATGAAGAGGTCTTAGAGCCCAAAGCGGTTCGCTACGGCTGGGCCGACAACCCGGTCTGCAACCTGT
>PNBO01000108.1 GCA_003136095.1 Myxococcales bacterium | reverse complement strand
CCGGTGCCGGTCGTGCCACCGGTGCCAGTCGTACCACCGCCGCTCGTTCCGCCACCCGTCCCGGTGCTGCCACCGCTCGCCGTCGCACCGCCGGTACTAGTGCGACCCCCAGTGCTGGTGCTGCCACCCGTACCCGTCTTGCCACCGGTGCCCGTGCCGCCGCCTGGCGCCGTCGTGCCACCCGAGGCGGTCGTGCCGCCGATCGCCGTGGTCCCACCGGATCCAGCGCCACCACTGCTGGTCGTTCCACCCGAGGTGGTGGTGCCACCGGTCGCCCTGGTTCCCCCCGAGCCGGTCGTGCCGCCCGAGGCGGTCGTGCCGCCGGTACTGGTCGTGCCGCCCGAGGATATAGTGCCACCCGATGCTGTCGTGCCACCGGAGGCGTTGGTTCCTCCGCTAGCAGTCGTGCCGCCACTGCCAGATGCGCCGCCACTGCCGCCCCCTACCCCATTGTTCTGCACGCTGCACGCGAAATACAAACCGGCGAGGAGCGCAAGGACCGAGGTCGAGAAATGAGAGCGTTGGATTGCCATGGCGTGTCCTTCCCGAAACGAGCGAATTCCACCCCGCAGGTCCCCTGCTAGAGTGGTTGATAGTAACACACCCAGCAACCTCGATTCGGGTAGCCAGGGTGGTTCCTCGTTAGAGGCGCGACTCAGTAATATTCGATCTCGCCGGCGTCGTTTAGGCGCACATTGCGGTGGCGGTGCGCGCCGGTGAACCGTTCGATTTCCCGGACCCAATCCGAGTCCGGAAAGTGGTTCACCATCTGCTCGGCCTCGCCGCGCGCCTCGGTGCGCTGCTCGTTGTCGGCCAGGGAGTGAATGAGAATCGAGTGTCGTTCGGGCGCGAAGGCGCTATCCGGGAAACGACGATTGCCCTCGCGCGCCAGCTGGATGGCCAGGGCGTGCTGGCCCGCGGCCCGGGCCTTGCGGAGCCGCTCCATCAAACTCGCCTCGGTCGGTCGTGCGGGCGGCGACGGCGGACGGGCGTCAACGGGCGCGTTGGCCGCCGGTCCCGGCATGGTCGATGGTGTCGCCAGCGATGGGGGCGGACGCATCCGTCGGGGCGGCGTTGACTGGGCGGCAGCCACGGCCTGTTGCTGGGCCGCCGCTTCCTGTTTCGCGCGCTCACGCGACGACGATTCGGACTGCCACAACAACGCGAGCACCACGACCGCCACAACCGCGGTGCCAACTGCCAGGCGAGAAGCCGTTGTCCTGGACACGTCCGGAACCTAGGGGCAGGCGTCGATGGTCGCCTTCTGGGCGGTGTACAGGTTCTGCATCGGCGTCTGCATGGAGGGCCACTTGTAGTTCGAGTTGCCCTCCGTGTACGACCACGCCCAGGCGCCATCGTAGCCATTGCTGAATAGGTAGGTGTAGGTGTCATTGACGGCAACAGGAGAGCTGTCCGTGGCGTAGGCCGCGAACTCGCCGATGACCAACTTCTTGTCCGTCAGATTCCAGTACGACCGCGGATACGAGAAGACGTCGTCCGAGGATCCATTCACTTGGTAGTAATGAACTTCGTAGAAGTCGAGGGTACCAGTGGCCTTGCCGCCGACGCTGGTGAGGGCGCTGTCCGAGTAGTCGTTGCGCTTGCCGCTGACGCCGGAGCAAGAATCCATGGTCTGGGCGCCACTGGTCACGGGCACCGTGGAATCGGCCGCGTGGATCCCAGCGGCCCACCAGTTGACAGCCTTCTGGATGTAGCTCTTGTCGATCTTGAACTTGGTCGCCCAACCGGTCGTCTCCATTCCCTCGGGCTCGTTGAAGATCTCGTAGGAATAGAGACCGGGCGTGCCTTTGAGAGCCGTGACCAGCGCCGTGAGGTAATTGTCGACATAGGACTGACGAAGCGAATCCGTGGTCAGCAAAGCCTGGTTTTGGGTTGCCGTATTGCCCGCGTTGTCCTGAGCCATGTCGAAGGACCAGAGGCTGATATTCACGGCAATGCCGGCCGAATTCGCGGCCGCCAAGATGCCCTTGACGCCGTCGATGTGCGACTGCGCAATCGTCTTGACGGTCCCATCCGAGTTGTACCCCGGTGTGACGGTGCCATTGGTGTGGAACCACCAGCGCACGACGCGGCCGCCGTTGTCATGCGTGTCCTTGAAGATCTTGCTGAACGTCGTGATGTCCGGGTTGGGAACATCGTTCGCGAAATTGACCCAGGCGACATTCAGGCCGCTGGCGAAGGTGCAAATGTTCTTGCCACCCGCCCCACCTGTGCCGGCTGTGCCACCCTTGCCGGTTGCGCCGCCGGTGCCTGTCGCCCCGCCACTGCCCGCCCCGCCGGCGCCCGTCGTGCCACCCGTTCGCACGACGCCATCTCTTCCAGCGTCGGGAACGGTCGAACCGCCCGTGCCATTGCTGCCGACGCCCGCATCCGGATTGTTTCCACCGCTTCCGCCCGAGGCATTGCCACCGCTGCCGCCCGAACCGTTGCCACCGCTGCCGCCCGACGCGCCACCACCGCTGCCAGTCGTACCGCCGGTCTTGCTCCCGCCGGAACCGTTCCCACCTGAACCGCCCGATGCATTGCCACCACTCCCGCCCGAAGCATTCCCGCCGCTGCCGCCCGAGGCATTTCCTCCAGAACCGCCCGAGCCGTTGCCGCCGCTGCCGCCCGATGCATTTCCACCGCTGCCACCGGACGCGTTGCCGCCGCTGCCTCCGGACGCGTTGCCGCCCGAGCCGTTGCCGCCGCTGCCCCCTTTGCCACCGCTGCCGGAACCCGACTGTCCACCGGTCTTGCCCGGCTGACTCGTTCCATCATCTTGGTTGCCGCAACCTGGGGCGACCAGCAGAACGGCCACCAGGGCTCCTAGCGCAGTGTGGAGTTTCATCTTTTCCCTCCGATCCTCGAGCAGGTGTTGCAGATCTCGCGCCTTGACTGAAATCGAGAACGGTTCACCAGAGGTCACCGGCCAATCTTTCCGCGAATCCCGCCGCCCTTCCGCCAAGCCAACCCAGGTAGGGGAGCATGAACCGGAAGCCTACCACAAGTCATTCGTGGCCTAGTTTCGCGGTCTTTTGCTCAAGGTTTTCGGGATGCGATGCCCTTGCCACTCCGTCACAGGAAACGCACCAGCGGCGTGCAGATCTCCGCCACCCAAGCCGCCTCCATGCGCGACCCCACCGTCGTCCTCGCCGGCGGGCAGCCGTAGCTACGCAGTCGGTCGCCGACGCCGGTTGCCGAGGGCCGACGCCGGATCCGGCTACGGCATCCGTTTCCGGCAACCGGCCGCCGGCTCCGGAACCGGCGCCGGGTACCTTTTCACCCGTCGACTTTGCAGTCGACGACGGTGGCGACCTCGACCTCTTCCGGATTCGACCAGGTGCCGGACGCCAGCCAGCGCACGCGTGTGCCGCCGACCTTGCCCGCGATCTTCAGATTACACTTCGCGGTGAAGCGCTTGAGCTG
>PNBO01000383.1 GCA_003136095.1 Myxococcales bacterium | reverse complement strand
GAATCGTCGAAGGTCGCGCCCTGCGCGCCACTCACGTCGCCGAGATGGAATTTCCAGCCGGAGTCGAAGCTGACTGTGGTGGTTCGCGCACCGTCGTAGTTGTTGACCAACCCGGTGGACACGGCGCTCCCTCCGCCCTGGCCGCCGGTACCAGCGCCCCCAGAGGGATTTACCCCACCCGTTCCGGTGCCGGCTTGACCGCCCGCTGCTGCGCCACCTGTTCCGGTGCCGGCTTGGCCACCCGTTGCCGCGCCGCCCGCTCCGGTGCCGGCTCTGCCGCCCGTTGCCGCGCCACCCGAACCGGCAGCGCCACCCGAACCGGTCGCCCCGCCCCCGGCCGTTCCGCCACCCGCAGCCGTAGTGCCGCCGCGACCTGTGCTGCCTCCCGAAGCCGTTGCGCCGCCAGAGCTGGATGCCCCGCCGGAGCCAGTCGCCCCGCCTTTCCCAGTCGAGCCGCCGGCGCCTCCGGAGCCACCCGAGCTCGTTGTTCCTGCTCCGCCGCCAGCGCTGGAACCACCGCTACTCGGTGTTCCACCTGAACCGACGGTGCCGGCCGTGCTTGTGTTGCCGCCCGTCTTCGTCGATCCTGCCGGACCATTGGTCCCGCACGCCGCGATCACCACCAAACCAACAAAGCCTACGGAAAATATCCGGCTTCTCACAGAGGGACCTCCTGGTGGCTGGAGAGCAAGATGAGCGCCGCTGGGGCACCGAACCTGCTCAGGGCTACTCCGCACGACAACGTCATCATTCTTGCAGTGGCGCGAGCCTCGCGTTTCCGTTTCGCTGATGCGGCCTGTGCACAACCTTCCCATGCCCGCCCCCTCCCTCGCGTCTTGCCAGCGCGCAGCATCTGCATACAGGCGCCACTACCATCACGTTCGGAATCATCAGGGGCTGGGAAATGCCTTGATTGATGGCAGTTTCCACGATGCGGCACCAGACGGCTCTACCTAGGCTCTCCACTCAGGCGCGGCAGCAGTATGCTGCGAGGAAATCGACCCGCGAAGGCAGCAGCGGCACGGCGCGCTTCCTCCGCGCGTCCTGCGCCCGCCAGGGCACGCACGCGCAAGCCCTCCCGCTCCTCGGCGAGACGGCCGCTTGGGAACCGTCGGCCATGCTCCGCGACCAGCGCGAGCGCATCGGCAAAATCCCGGCCCGCGTACGCAACTTGAGCCCGCGCAAGCAGGTCGAGCTCGGCCGCATAGGACTCCTGGGCAGCAGCCGGACGCCCGAATCGTTGGGGCTTTGCCGTGAACGTGGATGGTGGCGCGACCATCGGTGACGATGGCGGCACATCGAGTGGGGATCTGTGCATCGGCCGCTCGGTGTAGGGGATCGCGGGCGGGGCGGGCTGGCTGGGACTCGGCGCTCGGCCCCGAAGGGCAGCCGTCGCGACGGCCGCGCCGACGGCCAACGCAAGCGAGGCCGCCAGCGCGACGGTCAGACCGCGCCATCGCACGGCGGGAATCGGCTCGCGCGGGAGGGCTGCCATCGCCGCCATGGTCGCGCGTGCACGAGAAAGCGCGCGCGCGCGAACAACCTCCGGCACACGCTGGATGACTCTGCCGCCCTCCAGCAGCACATCCAGCTCGGGATCAGAGTGAGGATTGCGGCGCTTCATGTTCTTGCTTCTCCCCTCGACAGCCGTCGGACGGCCGCCGCCAATTCCCTTCGGCCCTTCCGCAGCCTGGCGTAGGCGCCGAATCGCGTGATGGATAGACTCCGCGCGATCTCGGCGATGGGAACTTCGTCGAGGTCATGCATGACGACCACGGCTCGTCGGGACATGGGTAGTTGTTCGAGCGCGGCCCTCAGCAACGCAACCGTTTGCTTGCTCTGCAGCGATCCTTCCGGGCTGAGAGCGCCGTCGTCGGCCTCCACGTCCGCGCGGAGGATTTCCCGCGCTCGCCGTCGGCGGTGGGCGCAGAGGATGCGGAACGCGACGCCAAATAGGTACGGGCGGAGGGGCCGGTCGGTGTCCAACGTCCTCCAGTTGCGGTGCAGCACGACGAAGACCTCTTGCGCGAGATCTTCTACCTCGTACGGGGCAGCTCCGAGCCGATGGAGCGTCGCGAAGATGTAGCCGAGCTCACCATCGAACGCGGCGAGGCAGGCGCTTTCTGGCGTAGGCGCGGGCGGAGCGGAATGGATGAGTCGTAAATAGCCCATGCAAGCACCTAACTATCTTACTCATACTGTCACGAGCGAGCGCCTTGTTCATCGAAATCGCACGTCGATAGTGAGCACAAGCAAATCACTGCGCAAAAGTTGCGGGATCGAGGAGCAACTGCCAGAAGCGTGTCGTCGCGGCAGCACCGTTGCTCTGACGGACGAGCCACCCGGGAGCCCCCGGATCATCCTTGAGAGCAGGCCCGACCGTTGCTCCGTCACCGACAGGGCCGACCGGGGACACCCGCTCGACCTCAACCGCGAAGCTCGGAATGCCTACCGCAGCCACCGCGACCTGGTCGGCCGCTTGTGGATCGTTCCAAATGTTCGGCTGTTTTGTTGCAATCCACTCGCCGAACGCGTTGTTGGGCAGCTCGGACAGGCGCGCAGCCGGCACGTCGGTGAGCTGGTCGTAATATGCGCTGACCTGGACATAGCGAAAGCGAGCCGTGACGATGGTGTCGGCCCACGGATCCATTTCTCCGTTCGGAATGTCCATCGCGCCCCCCGTCGAGGTCAGACTTCCCAGCGCGGAAACGACGACGACTCGATTCGGTATCGAATGATCGATGAGATAGGCGTCCGCCACGTCGGTCAGGCGCCCGCCCGTCAAAACCACGAGTGGCCGATAGGGAAGACTAAGGTCGGCGGCGGCGGCGAGGATCGCGTTGGCGCCTTCGGAGTGATTCGCCACCGTTTCATCGATGACACCACTCGCCGGCCGCGTCAGAGGATCGCCGTTGCTCCCGATTGGGTCCGGGGGGATATTCGGCAGGCGGCCGTCCCGGGCCGCCTTGACCAGGTTCCGCCAGGCCGCGAGGTTGTCCTCAAGGATGGGCGAATTCGGATTCGTGCCAACGATGATGCCCACGAGCTTGGGGCCCCCGCCGTTCGCGAGCAACACCGCGTATTCCCCTTGCCAGTTCTCGGATTCGCTGTCGTTGACCAGCACGATGGGGTTGCGCTCGTCGACAGGAAGGAGCCCGTGCGGAGAATTCGATCCGGCGTCGTAGGTCTCTGTACAGCCCACGGCCGCTAGAGCGAGCACACTCACCACGGCCAAGGGTGCCCCGCCGGCGCGCTTGATCGGGGATTCGCGGGGGCGGCGTGCCGTCTTCCATTCGCGATCTAGTTCATTCATCGCGTCCTCCAGCAACCCAGGCGATGGCATTCTCCGACGAGGTGTCCTGATGAAAGCGTACACCGAGATCGAGGCCGATGGTCGCCGCAAAGCGCGGCGAGGTCCAAACCAGGTTCTGGTCGAGGCTCACCCTCCAGCGCGTCACATTGACCATCCCCTCCGCCCGTGCGGCCAGATAGAGGCGGCGTCCAAGGCGCTGCTGCACCGCCAGGCGAAGACCTGTTTCCAGGATGGGCGCCCACGGCGAGCGCGGGTTGTCGAGGTCCTTGCCAACGATTCGGATGGCGCCCGCCTTGGCCAGCAGGCACGCGCTTCCTGGCTGGAAATCCCCACAACCGGCCACGCCGACGAGCAGCTGCTGCTGCGTAAAGCCGGCTCCGTCCTCCCGCCGGGTTGTCGTAGGCCAGGCGACTTCGGCGGCGAGCTCAAGCGACGAGCGCTGCCATGCCACGCTTCCGAACGCGCGACCGAAGGGGACGGCCCCGGAGGACAGGCCGAAGCCCACCAACGCACCGGCCCCGACGGCGAGTGTCGGCCGGGGCGCGAGGTAGAGTGACGTCGTCTCCTTCGTCAGGGCACGGGCCCTTTCCTGCACGTTCGACGCCGGTGGGCTGGCCATCGGCGCTGGAGTCGGGGAAGCCGCCGCCTCTGAGGTTCTGCCAGTTTCGGTCGGCGCGGCGGTCTGGTTTGAGCCCGGAGACGCGCTGGCCTTTGCGGAAAACTGGATCTGCAGTGCCAATGCAAAGGCCATGGCGCGCCCGAGCGCGCCGCAGTCGTCGCTGCGGGACGGGAATGTCCGATCACCCGCCCACCGTCCTTCGGCGTTACGCCACTCGATGCGCCCCTCGAAGGCACTGCCGCGAGACGCAATGTCCACGACGACGCGATCTGGCGCGTTCTCCCGAAACGCGTCGTACCCAAGCCGGCCAACCACAATTGCCTTGAAATCACTCACGTCCGGACAACCAGGAGCCGCGGCATATTCCAGAGCCACCGCGAACGCCCCTGCGTCAGCTTGATTCTCGCCCTGTGCGAGTAGAGGTATGCAGACGGCGGCGGCGGCACAAGCGAAACAGCTCATGGCCCTGAACATCATGGCTTCATACTTACACCGCCTCATCCTGCTCGGACTCACTTTTCGTTACAACCATGGCTTCGCCGAGACAGTAACTGTGTATGAAGCCAAATGTTCTGTCCATCGGCCGTTCCATCATCCTCGCCGAAGTGCTGCTCCTTGCCGCTTGCCAGTCTTCTGGCTCAGGCGGTGGCGGATCCGGGGGCGCAGGAGGGGGCAGCGGCGGAGCAGGAACCAAGGGTGCCGGGGGAATGACAGGAACGGGAGGTGCCGGAATGGGCGGCCTTGGGGGCGGCGCGTCTGGCGGCGCGGGGAACACCGGCGGCGGCGCCGGCAGCACGGGCACGGGCGGCGGAACAGCGGGTGCCGCGGGCAGCGGCGGCGCGGGAGGCGCCAC
>PNBO01000223.1 GCA_003136095.1 Myxococcales bacterium | reverse complement strand
GGGCGAGTGCCGCTGCCTCCACATCGGAGAGGTCTCGGCCAGCGGCCGGCTATGGCTGGGTGGAGGCGGCGCCGGCTGACCGCGGCCTACGGCCTTAGCTCGCGGCAATCCCGCTCGGCGCGAGCGCGCCAAGTCGGCAGCGACGATAGTTACGGCGAAGACGGATACCATGGCGAGGTGGCCCTCCGTCCTGCCCGAGATGAGGGTGGTCATCATTGTCACCTCCTGTCGGGTTCGACGTGGAACCCGCCCGTTCGTTCCCGGGAATGCCCCGCGAGACACCGAGCCGGCCTGGGAAGCATAGGCCGCATGAGCCCACTTCTGGCCGAACGGTGGAGCGAGCGCAGGGAGCGCTTGAGCACGTGCTCCATGGGCGCTGGTCAAGGCCAAACCAAGCCGCCAGTCATCACCAAGGTAGGAAGAGACGGGGCGGAGATGGCAACTGGGCGAATGACAGCGATGGTTGGGCGCAGTCGAGGCCGTGGCGTGGACCGATGCAAGGCGGCGAGTTGCTGGCGGAGGACGAGCTTCTCAAGGGCGAGCTCGGCGCGGACGCGGAGCACGGAGCGCAGGCTGGGGAGCAGGCTGAGCAGCAGGGCAAGCATGGCCAGGTGGCGCATAATGCCATGTCGGTCTTGCGGTCTCTATGTATTCGCGCNNGGCACAAGACGGGCTCGATCAGGCCGCGTTTCGGGTTGCGTTGATAACCGCAGCCATCCCTTTGAGGGCCATCTTGCGGGCCTGGATGGCATCCGCGCAGCTGGCCTGGCCCTGGTTCGCCAGGGTGTTGTAGCGGGCAAAGGCGTCGTGAACGATCACCAGCAGTGGCAGGACCATATCCTCGCGGAAGCTAATACTAGCCCGAACCAGTGGATCGTTGGCCAGCAGCCAGGGTTGCCGAGCGATTTTCAGGATGCAGGACTCGACCCGGCGGGCTTCATCACGAATCCTTCGCCAAAGCGGCCCCAATTGCTCGTCGCGATCCAAGTGCGCAGTGACGTCGAAGCGCGACTTGAGCAGACTCATCGCCGCATTGTCGAGCAGAGCGCGGAAGAAACGCGAGCTGCGGTACAGCCGCTGCAGGTCGGTTTCGCGCTCGGTATCGAGCATATGCTGCAGCGCCGTCCCCAATCCGTAGAAGCCCGGGATTTGAATCTTCAGAATGCTCCAGGTGGCGACGAATGGAATGGCGCGAAGATTCTCGAGGTCGAGCTTTTCCGTCGTGCGGCGACTGACCGGACGACTTGCAATCGTCAGGTGGTCGAACAGGGGCAAGGGAGTCTGCTCGGCGAGAAAAGTCAGCAATGCAGGGTCGTCACGAAGCTCGCGGTAGGTCCGAAATGAAATTGCGGAAATCTCCGCCAGCATGGGAAGGAATTCTGGCGCGGGATCATCGTCCCGTTCGGGTGAAAGCAGATTCTCGATATTGGCCGTGAACAGCTGCTCCACGTGGTATTGGGCCATTTCCGGATTGCCGAAGTTGCTGCTGATGGTCTGCCCCTGAATCGTAAGCTGGGTCTCCCACTGTTCGATCGTGGAATCGCGCGATCGGTAGAATCGATGCGTGTTGCCNNCTTGCGTGCCTCCCTGATGCTCCAGTTGGCGGTCAGGTAGCCACCGTCCTTGGTGCCGTCCGAGAAGCCCAACATGACGACCTGACGTTGCTGTCGCCGGTCGAGCGCCGCACGGTAGGCGGACGAGGCAAACAGTCGGCCGAGAATCTCTTCCGAGCGCGCCAAATCCTCGATGGACTCGAAGAGTGGCACGACGTCCAGATGGGTTCGTTCGGCCGGGAGGCCGGCCAGTCGGGCCAGGACCAGCACGACCATCACATCCTCGGGGCCTCGGGTATGGCTGATGATGAGTCGGTGAAGGCCGAGCTCCCCATTGCTTTCCTGGATGCGGGGCACAAGTCGAAGAACGTCGATGGTGTCCCGGGTCGCGTTGGCAAGGCCGGGCGGCAACTCTGTGGCGAGCGCTGGCACGTGCTCGAGCAGGCGTTCAAGCAGCCCGAAGGGAACCTTCTGCGCGGAATGGGCGCCCTGCAGAATCTCTCGATCGGAGGTGGAAAGCGCCGATTCGCCGCCGAGCAACGGGAGCAGCTCGCACAGACTGGAGAACAAGACATCGCTACTCTGCCGAAGGTCGAGCGAGGCGAAGTAGAATCCGAAAAGATGAACCTTGAGGATGAAGTCATCCAGCTCGTCGAGAAAGAGGCGTTGGTGATCCCTGAGGATAACCTCACGGAGATCCAACAGCTCGCGCAACAACTCTCGGGCACTGGCATAGCCCGGCTCACCAATTTGATTGGCGGCCTCCCACGGTCGACTGCGATCGGCGGCACCAAGCCAGGTCGCGCGCAGCCGTTGCCGAATGTCTTGCATTCTGTCGTGCACGCCGGCAAAGGTCAGGCGCCTGGCAAGGGTGCCGGCAGCCATCGTGTGGCGTTCCAGCACGCGCTCCTTGAGTAAGCGTGCCACTTCCAGCGTCACGCTCGCAGTGACGGAAGGATTGCCGTCGCGATCGCCCCCAGGCCAGAACCCCACCTGAAGATTCGGGCACGATGGCAGGTGCCGGGGAAGTTGTTCTCTCCCGTGTGCGGCCACGAGCATTCGCCCGGCAATTCCGGGCAAGACCTCGTAGAAGACGTCTTCCATCGCGCGCAGGACGCCGCGCGCCTCGTCGATCGGGGTTGGCCGCTCGCGATTGGTGAAACGCGTCTTTCCCAGCTGCAACAGTAGCCGCTCGGCCTGGGCTGGATCATTCCGGTCCAAGGCGACGCGCAGATCTTGGATGATGTATTGAACCGTGTCGGGATAGAACTGGGTCGGGTGCGCGGTCAAGACGATGCGGGTCGCAGTCTGTTTGAGCAGCTCCGCCAGATCTCCCTGGCGATTGTCCCGACGAACCATTGCAACCAACTCCGAGACACTGCCGGGCCCGGCCAAGTCGTGCATCTGGGTAAACGAGGCGTCTTCCAGGGCATCGAAGAGAACGATTTGCCGTTCAATCATCTGCAGGAACAGAAACAGCGCCTCGTCCTTCGCGACATCGGTGAGAAGGGGATTCTCCGCGAAAAAACGCTCGACGATAGTGCGTGGCGACTCCTTCTGCTGCAAGGCCTTGCGACAGTGTTCGGCAAAGACCGGCAGCAGGCGGCCGACCCGTTGCAGAAGGTCGTAGGGCAGGCCCAGGAGCAGGCCGGAATAGAGTCGGTAGCGAGTGGCGACGTGCTCATCGAATGCACGCTCGGGCTCGCGAAAGGAGGTCATGCGAGTAAATCTAGGAGAACCGAGGGTGCCCGGCCAGCGCAATCATGTCGGCCCGTGTTGCGCCAGGGTTTCGTTCGCGGATCGTCTGTGCGCAGCTCGGACCATGCGTTAGCCGGCGACCTTCGCAAACGGCTGGCCTGACACGAGGGGCTTGCTATACCATGTGCCTGGGAGGGTCGTGCCACGCACTTGGGATCCCGATTCACTTTCGCCGTTCGATGCAGCGGACCGCCTCGCCGAAGGTAACCAGCGCTTCTGCGACGCGCGCCCCGTCCACGCGGCCCGGGTTTTCTCCGCCGACCTGGCCCAAAAGCCGCAGCGCCCCTTCGCCATCGTGCTCGGCTGCTCCGATTCGCGCACGCCCGTCGAAGTGCTTTTCGATCAGGGCTTCGGCGATCTCTTCGTCGTCAGAATTGCCGGAAACGTGGTGGCCCCGTCGGTCGTCGGGTCCATCGAGTTCGCGGCCTCGCAGTTCGGTACCCGCCTGGTTGTGGTGCTTGGCCATACGCGTTGTGGCGCCATCGCGGCGACCGTCGACGCCATCAGGACCGGCAACGGTCCGGATTCCAGAAACATCAAATCGATCATCGATCGGATCGCGCCACACATCCAGGCCGCCGTCCGTAAGGGTCCGGCGGCCGAGGAAGCCGATTTTCTGCGGACGTTGATGCGCGACAACGTTCGCGCGTCTGCACATCACCTACGCCACGGCAGTCGATTACTCGAAGAGCTGGTGCTGGCAGGGCGAGTCGTGGTCACTGCCGCCGACTACGAGCTGGAGACCGGCCGCGTGCGGTTCCTGGANNNNTGCACCACGCGCGAAGTTGCCAGGGATTTGGCGGTGGCCACGGTTGCCTCCTGAGCTTCAAGTACCGGAAGGCAGTCTGAGGTTGTTCGCGCTTTTCGGCGGGAGCATCGGGGGGCCGCTGGTAGGCTTCCGCCAGACTGCAGTGCACGCTCGATGTGCACGGGGCAAAAGCCCTGGCCAGCGGGAACCAATCGGAAATCGCGCCACTCGCGCGGTGCGATCACCCGCGTGCGCTCACCCGCGCACCACGGCCCAATCGAGAACAGCGTCGCGCCTGCCTCCGGGAACGGGCCAGCCCGGCACCGGGTTGTCGAGGGCGCGGGCGTAGCCCCAGTTCAGGACGCACGACTGCAAGGTGCGGACGCGCGAGCGGTGCAGGCGCTCGCGAATGCAGTCCGGTGAATAGAAACGCCGCCGGAACCACATGTACCCGTTCCACAGCGACTCGGGGGACATGCGGGCGGGCTGCAAGGCGACCGCCGTCTTGCCGTTGAAGTAGCTCCAGTCCCGGGTCAGCAGGCGGCCGGCGCGCTCGAGCTGCTCGAAGAGCGGCGTGCGCGGCAGCGGGGTGAGCAGGCTGACTGTCGCGCCGTCGAGCCCAAGCCGCGTGGCCTCGTCGAGGGTACGGGTGAAACAGCCTGCGTCGTCGTCGTCGAATCCGAACACGATGCCGGCCTGGACGGCGATGCCCCGCGCGTGCAGGCGCGCCACGCATTCGGCGTAGGATTCCACGATGTTGAAGGACTTGTTCGCCAGGGCCAGGCTGCGCGTTGAGAAGGACTCGAGGCCGACGAAGAGACACACGCATCCGGCGCGCGCGGCCGCCGCCAGCAACGACTCGTCGCGCGTGCTCGACAGGGTGACCATGGCCGCCCATTGCCGCCGCAACCCCGCGAGCGCATCGAACAGGCGGTGCGCGTAGTCGGGATGGGCGAAGAGCTGATCGTCCCAAAAGGCGAAGATCGGCGAAGGCATGGCGCGAATCTCCGCCGCCACCTCGTCCACCGGGCGAAAGCGCAACAAGGGATCGTAGAGCTGGCGCAGGTTGCAGTACGTACAGCGGTGAGGACAGCCGCGGGTCGCGATCACGGTATGAGCCAACAGCCCACGGTCCGCCATCAGGACGCGGCGGGGGTGCGGCAGGCCGAGCAACGCAGGTGGCCCGCTGGCTTGGTAGCGCGGCGCCAGCCGGCCGTGCGCCACGTCGTCCAGAAGGCGCGGCCAGGTTTCCTCAGCCTCGCCGACGACCAGGGCGTCGGCGTGGTGGCTGGCTTCGTCGGGCAGGAGCGTGGGATGCGGCCCACCGAGCACGACCAGGCGTCCGCGTTTCCGGAAGCCGTCGGCCATCCGATACACGTGGCCGGCATTGGGCGTATTGCAGGTGATGCCGACCAGGTCGCAGGGCGCATCGAGATTCACGCTCTGGGTGTATTCGTCCACCAGGCGCACACGATGGGGTGATCGCACGAATCCAGCTAGGTACGCCATCGTGAGTTGCGCGAAGTTGTTGAGCTGCCCGCGACGGAAAGCGCGAATGAAGCGATTCTCCGGCGTGATCAGCAGGACTCTCATGTGGGCTTGCCCATCGAAGTGGGGGTGGCGGGCGCGGGTGCGGTGGCGCGGGGGCCGAGGGACGACACACAAGATGCCTTCGCCCCGGCTCTCGGGCTACGGATTGTTGGTGGAGTGGTCATCGGACGACCTGGGGTGCGACGCGGCGATGGGAAAAGGGGCGTTTGGGTTTCCCGCGCGCCACCAGGAGGGCACGGAATACGCATAGCAGGAAATGACTTCAACTGCAGACGCCGAGCATCGCCGAGGGGGGGAATGCGATACGCGTAGCCGAGCTGGCAAGAGAGGCTGTTGTCGCCAAGCTGGCCATCGTAGTTCGCGCCCCAGCAGCGAACGCCGCCGGCTGCCGTCGGCGCGCAGGTGTGGTGTCCCGCCGCCGCGATGGCCTGGACGCCGGTGAAAACATCGGTATCAAGTGGCGTCGAACGGTTGGTGGTGGAGCCAGTGCCGAGTTGGCCGCTGTCGTTGAGGCCCCAACAGCGGACTCCCTTCCCGGTCGTGAGCACGCAGGTGTGGCCGATGCCAGTAGCCACACTGGCTACCCCGGAGATGACACCGGCGCTGGGTGGGGTCAGGCGCTTGCTGGTGGTGCCGTCATCGAGCTGTCCACTGTCATTTTTCCCCCAGCAGCGCGGACAACTTTCTCCAGCCTCCCGGCTCCAGGACCTTTTCCGCGAGGCTCTTCACCCTATCGAACGCGTCCGGCGATGCCGACGCTTTGGCCTTCGACATGAACTGGATCCGATCGGAAGGATTCATTGCGGGAATCATGTAGGTCAGCATCACGCTCATGTCCTGCGGCGAGGTGCGCGCGACGATCTTCTTGAATGCTTCGTCGATCTCGTGGTCGGAGCAATGTCGATAGAACGCTTCAGTCAGCTCGCGCTCTTCCCGATCCATGTGGTCGAGGTAGCTCGACAAGAACTGGTTGTACTCCAGGTAGAACTGGTAGCCCTCCTCGTCCCGTTGCTTCTCACGCATGAGCAGGTACCAGTGCTTCTCCAGCAGGTCCAGCTGATACTCGAGCTTGCGATGTTCCTCCTGCTCCTTTCGCGTAGCGCCGGGGGCCCGCTTTTCCAAGAACGAGAACTGGATCTCATCTTCGTTGGCCGAATGCTCTCTCAAGAAGAGGAGCATATTTTCGAACTCACGCTGCGCGGACTGCACTTCCGCCTCGTCGTCCCAATCCAGCTCGCCGATTCTCAGCGCCAGACCCCAGAGCCCACGGCGCAGCCCCTTGTGCACGTTGATGAAGATTTCCGCGCGTCGCTTCTCTTCCATGGCGTCCTCGTCACCTCATTCGCAAAGTAGTCGCTCCCTTGGATGTTGGAGGCTCGCCCGGGATGCGAGAATGGCGCGCTGGCGGCGCAAATGCGTCGCGTTGGTCAAGGGCGTCGGCGTCGGCGCCAAGGGCAACGACCCTTGCCGGCCATCCCAGCACCCACGCCGATGCCTGCGCAGCAGGCGGCCTTGACGGAATCCGACGGCAAGACTTCGGACGGGCGGGAGTACTTCCAGTACGACACGGGGATGGCGTCGGCCTTCCTCATGCTGGCTGCGACGGCGAGAAACCTGGAAGCGCACGCGGTTGCCGGTTTCGAGCCGCAGGCCGCTCGGCAGGTGTTGGCGCTTCCCGCCGATGCTCAGGTTATCACCTTGACTATCGTGGGCCGCCACAGGCAACAGATCTCTCCCTCGTTGACGGACTGGCAAGTGAAAGCCGAAACACAACGTCCGCCCAGATTGCCGTTCGCGGAGTTCGCAACCATCGTTTGACTGGCGCCATGGCGCCAACCCTACGGACTGGTAGCCCCTGACGTAGTCGACATCCATGAAGTTTCATCAGCTCGGAGGGCTGCAGGTGGAAGGTCCCCAGGTCGAACCAGCGGCGCGAACCGTTGACCACCCTGCCGTACACCATCACCGAGATGAGCAGCACGATGTCGACCGTGTAAACCACACAGCCGTGGCTCTGCCCGGGCACTTCGATTCCCCTGCGCCGCGAAGGTCTCGCGCGTCGACTAGCAGAGGGTCCAGGCTACGGCCCTGCGCGATAGCGCTCCGGCGGCCGGAGCTTGCTTGCGCTTTTAACGCCCCTTTAATCGGGCGAACGAATCCTAGGTACAGCCTCGAACGAGGTTGGAACTAGGAGGATTCGTCATGACTACTAGAGTAAGGACAATGCTTGCGGTTGTGGTTGCGGGCGGTACTTGCATCGTGGGGGCGGCGGCCCGCGGGGAGGCCATCACGGCAGGAATGAGTGGCAGGTCATCGGCGGCGCAGTATGCCGCAATCGCGGATGACATCTGTGTGGGGGTGCCGGCCAAGGAGCGTGAGATGGGGCTGCTCGCATTTCGCGAGAACATCGTCAGCGTGGCCCCGCTCAACGAAATCCGATTCGCTGGAAAGGCGAAGTACAGCCAGACGGAAGGAGTGGCCATCAAGCTGCGCGCGACTCCAGGGCTCTCCGTCCCGTGGCTCGAACGCGTGAACGGCTGCCATGTTGCCTTGGTGGGGGCGGGTCGATTGGCTGGAAACACCGGCTCGACGGACCCGTTTGTCATTTCGGGTACGACCGTTGGCGCGTCAGAGGTCTATGCCGGGTTCATGTTGTCCGTACGCGGGCCCAACTACGACGCGGCTCGGGAGATCTTGCAGCGTTCCTACGCGCTCACCTCCCCGCCCACCGGCGTGAAGACGGCATCCCTGGAAGCTCGCTAGGCCAATGTCCCCGCGGGGCGGTCACCGGGACCGGGTGCGAAAGGAGCGTTCGGCCCCGGATTCTGTTCAATTGAAGTCATGCAATGGCGCATGTTACAGGCCCTTAACGTCATTGAGACATGTGCGCCATAATGCCAGGCAAACCCCTTTTAATGCTCTCTTAATGAAAGTTCCTCCAATATCACTTTAGCCTCGCATGAGGTCGGAACAAGGAGGATTCAATATGACCACTGTAACTAGGACATTGCTTCTGTTCGGTGTTGCCAGCAGCGCATTCATGATGGCGGCCGCTGCTTGCGGCGAGACCATCACCGCCGGAAACTATGTGAATTCGTCGGCAGCGCGGTATGCCGCAATCGCGGATGACATCTGTGTGGGGGTGCCGGCCAAGGAGCGTGAGATGGGGCTGCTCGCATTTCGGTACAACATCATGAGTGTGACCCCGCTCAACGCAACCCGATTCGCTGGAAAGGCGAAGTACAGCCAGATGGAAGGAGTGGCCATCAAGCTGCGCGCGACTCCAGGGATCTCCGTCCCGTGGCTCGAACGCGTGAACGGCTGCCACGTTGCCTTGGTGGCGTCGGGACGGTTGCCTGGAAACGTAGGCCCATCGGATCCCTTCATTCTGCCAGGAACGACGGTTGAGGCATCGGAGGTCTACGCCGGGTTTGTGTTGTCGCTGCGGGGACAGAATTACGACGCAGCGAGGGAGATCCTGCAGCGGTCCTACGCGCTCATATCTCCGCCCGGCGGCGTGAAAACGGCCGCCTTGGAAGCTCATTAGGTCGATGTCACCCTGGAGTGCTCACTTGGACCCGGCGCGCAATGCGCGAACGCTGCTGGCGGCTCCCATCGCGGCTGAACGAGGAGCTTGGCGTTCGCGCGCGGCGCTGGGCCGCGATCTCCTGGGTATTGCGGCCATTGCCGCGTTGACCTCTTTTGGACTGTGGCTGGGCGGTCGCAAGGATCTCACCAATACTGCCATTGCCTACCTTTTCGTCATCGCCCTGGTATCGATGCGTCTTGGTTACCTGCCGGCGATCCTTGCCGCCATTGCGAGCGCGCTTTGCTTCGACTATTTCTTCTTGCCCCCTTATGGCAGCTTCAACATCGACAATGGCCGCGATCTGGTGACGGAGTTTGCGATGTGCGGCGTGGCGATCTTCGTCAGCACGCTCAATGAACGACTGCGCAAGCAGGCGCGGGCCGCGCGCCTCGGCGAGCGGCGGACCGAGTCGCTGTACGCGCTGGTCAAGGCCCTCGCCGATGTTCGCACGCTGGACGAGTTGAGCATGGCGGGACTCCGTCAGATCGAAGCCGTGGCCCCGGTAACGGCGCACCTTTTGCTGCACAATGGCGGCGAGCATTTCCAATCCGCCTATTCCAGCACTGGCCGGGTGGGCCTGGAGGCGGAGGATCTCGAGGCCGCGACCTGGGCGGCCGACCACCTGGAACCGGTTGGTCAGGGGACCCGAAACCTGCCCGATGCCGCCGCCTGCTTCATTCCACTCGTGGTCGCGCGTGGCTGCATCGGGGTCTTGGCGATTCGATCGCGCCCGGGCGTCTTGAACGAGGCCCCGGGGCCGTCCTCGCTCCTCAGGTCCATGGCCCTGCAACTCGCGATGGCTATCGAAAGAAGCATGCTTGCCGAGGCGAAACGCCACGCGGAGGTCGAGGCCGAAACCGAGCGCATCCGCAATGCGGTCCTGAGCTCGATTTCCCACGACTTGCGTTCGCCGCTTCACGTTATCACCTCGGCATCGAGTACACTCGTCGAGCAAAGAGATCGTCTGCCGGCCGTTGCGCGCGCGGAAATGTCACGGCTCATCCATGAAGAGGCCAAACGCCTGAGTGAGCTGCTCAAGAGCCTGCTCGACGTCACCCGTCTGCAAGCGGGCAAGCTCGACGTGAACCGCGATTGGGAAAGCCTGGAGGAGGTGGTGGCCAGCGTGCTCCGGCGACTGGAGCAGCGAACGGGGCTGGTCGAGTGGCGGCTGCGCGCGCACGTGGCCAAGGACCTCCCCGTCCTGGAGATCGACGCCGTTCTGATCCAGCAAGTACTGATGAATCTGATCGACAATGCGCTCGCCTATGCCGGAGGGGACTTGCCCATTCAGATCAACATCTGCAGGCACGACGAAGACGCGGTCTTGGTTTCCGTGAGCGATCACGGCAAGGGCATCCCGAATGACGAGCTGACGCGCATCTTCGACAAGTTCCACCGCAGTCGCGGCAGCTCCGGTTCCGGCCTGGGACTGGGTCTGACCCTGGCCCGAGGCATCGTGGAGGCTCACGGAGGCAAGATCTGGGCGACACCAACTCCGGGTGGCGGGCTCACGGTCGAGTTCACCCTGCCCACCACGAGCGCGGCGCCAACCACCACGGAGGAAGGCCTGAGCGAGGATGCCCGGGCATGGAGTCGGTGACGGGCGGAACCTCGGTCCTGATCGTCGAGGACGATCGAAAGATACTGCGCGTGTTCTTGACCAGCCTGGAAGCCGAGGGCTATCGCGTGGCCGATGCGAGCAGCGGCCAACGCGCCATCGAAGAGGTGCGCACCCGAAACCCCGACATCATCCTCCTGGATTTGGGTCTGCCCGACATCGACGGATTGGCGTTGGTACCCACGATCCGCGCGCACACCGCGGCGCCGATCATCGTGGTCTCCGCGCGCGAGCAGGACGCGGACAAGGTCCGGGCGCTCGATGCGGGCGCCAACGACTATCTGACCAAGCCCTTCTCGGTTCCCGAGCTCCTCGCGCGCATCCGGGTCGCGCTCCGCAGTCACGCCCAAGTAGGCACGACGCCTCGAACCATCATCTCGTTCGGGGACTATCGCTTCGATCTTGCGGGCCGGAGGCTCTTGCGCCAGGACCAGCACGTCGTGCTTTCGGCTACCGAATTCAAGCTGCTCGCCACCCTGGCGCGGCACCCGGACGAGGTGGTTACGACCACTGCGCTGCTGAAGGAAGCATGGGGCTCCGCCCACCAGGACAAGAAGGGATATGTTCGCGTCTACATGCACTCCCTGCGACAGAAGCTCGAAATCGACCCCACGCGACCTCGCTACCTCGTGAATGAGGTGGGGCTCGGTTATCGGCTGAATACAACGGGATAAAGGACCGGGAAGTCGCAAATTGCAAAGCCACGACCGGTCGGATCGTGCAACCTGTGCCCCATGACGGCTCGCCGCGCTATTAGAGGCAGGTTAACCCCCGATAAGACCGGGAGATTTCCGGCACGGGCATGGTCTGCGCCTTGCACCGAATCCATCCAGACACATAACGGGAGCGTCGAGGAGCAGTCGCAAGGCATTCGAAACCTTCTGGGAGGCTTCTACATGACTAACGCGCCGACCATATTGGTTGTCGAAGACGATCGCAACCTGAATCGCGTGCTTTCCATGGCCCTCAAGGCCGATGGGTATCACACGATTGACGCCGGAACAGGGCAGCGCGCCATCGAGGAAGTCAGAACCAGGAATCCCGAGCTGGTGCTGCTGGACCTGGGTCTGCCCGACGGCGACGGCCTGGCGCTGGTCCCCACCATTCGAGCGAACAGCTCGGCGCCCATTATCGTCGTTTCGGGTCGCCAAGCGGACACTGAAAAAGTGAAGGCGCTGGACGCGGGCGCCGACGACTATATGACCAAGCCCTTCTCCGTGCCCGAGCTGCGTGCGCGCGTGCGGGCCACGCTGCGCAATCACGCGCGCGTGGTCGATGGGCCGGCAACCATCGTCGTGTTCGGACCGTACACATTCAATTTCGAGGCACGCTGCTTGTTACGGGGAACGGACCGGGTTCATCTCTCACCAACGGAGTTCCGATTGCTGGCGACGCTGGCACGGCACCTCGACCGCGTGGTCGCGGCGGAGGTGCTGCTGAAGGAGACCTGGGGCTCGGCCTACCAGCGCAAGGACGACTACGTCCGCGTCTACATGCACTCGCTGCGGAGGAAGCTGGAGTCCGACCCGGCGCACCCGAAATACCTTCTCACCGAGTCCGGCCTCGGATACCGCCTGGACATTGCGGCCGCTTGAGCCGTTTTAACCATCTTTTAACCATGCCATTGCTAGGTTGAAGTCATGAGGCTACTGTCAACCGAGTCCGAATCAGGTGCCCGAATCGCGCACGCTCTCGAAGTCAGGCGCAGCAGCGGAATTGCCGGGGACATCCCGGGGTACTGGCTACTCGATTCGCCTGGGCTAGCGGGCGTGCTGGAAATGGCCAGGCGGCTCGCGCAAGCACCTGGAACCCCGATCCTCATCGAAGGTGAACGTGGCACTGGGGTGCCAGAGTTGGCGCGCCTGATTCACGATGCCGATCCGGCGGCACGGAGGGGGCGCTGGTGGATGATATCGGGCAGCCTGGTCACGCCACCCGACATGCGCGGGTGGTCGCCCGACGGTACGCTCTTCATCGAAGACCTCGATACCCTACGACCGGCCACGCAGGCATGGCTCGAAGAGTTGCTGGCAAAGCGCACGGAACTGGAACGGCCCTTCCGCATCATCGCTGGCTCGCGCATGAGCGCATCCGATTTGCTACGGCACCCAGGTCTTCGCGAGGAGTTCGTTCAGGCGCTCGACGTGGGCAGGCTCGTCGTGCCACCCCTGCGGTCCCGGACCGGGGATATCCTGGGGCTGGCGCGGAGGTTTCTCAAACACTACGCCGGTTGGCAGGGCCGACCCTTGCTGAGCTTCTCGGTGGCGGCGGAGCGCAAGCTCCTGGCACTCACCTACCCGGCCAACGTTCGCGAGCTTCGCAACGTGGTCGAGCGGGCGGCGGCCTTGGCGACTGGGGTCGTCGTAGGCGAGGAAGCCATCGTCGTATTCGACCAAACCGAGCCGAGACAGGCTGAGCTGTTTCGGCCACTGGCGGCAAGGGTCCAACGGGGCGGAGGCCAAGTCCCCACCCTGGCGGAGATAGAGCGTGACTACCTCGTCATGTTGATCCGGGAATTCAAGGGGCGGCGCACGGCAATATCTCGGGCGCTGGGCGTCTCTTACTCGACGGTGCTGCGCATGATCGCCGTGCACCAGCTCGACGTGAAGACCATCGTCAACTCGGAGACGACTCCGATCGCCGCCGCAGGCTAGCCCGTCTTCGCATTGGCGCGAGCAACGCGCCGACAGCGGTGCAGATGGGCGGTTGCGCCCCCTGGCGTGAGCCCTGCCGAGGGATTTGCGACACCCTCGGTGGTGGCGACGCCATGTGGCGTGCAGAAAGCAATGCTGACCTGTCCGCTTCTTGCAATCCGCACCGTATTTCCGGTTTGTATCTAATGAATTTCAATAGTGAAAATCCTCATTGGTTGGACCCGGCATTGCGGGATCTTAACGCTGTTTTAACTCACCACTTGTTAGGGTTCGTCATCAACAAGCTGCGAGTTATTCAATGGCAATTTCGACATTCAATCAATGGAGGGCATCTTGAGCTCAAGGCACGTTCGGATTATCACAGTTGGATTCACGGCATGTTGTGCGGGCCTGTGGGGTGGGAGGACGTATGCACAAAGTGAAGCGGGCGAGGCGACGCCCGCGCCAACCCCGGTGCCGACGGAGGCCCCCATTGCGGGCCCCACGCAGCCACCACCCATGCCCGCCGCGCCGCCGACAGCCGCGCCGGCCATACCGGCCGCAGCGCCGACCCCGGCCGTCGAAGCCAAGGCGCCCGAGCCCTTCGCGTTCGCGGACTTCGGCTGGATGAACGGCATGAGCCGACAGACCGACTATCCGATGGCGGGCAAGATCCTGAACCCGATGTTCACTATCGACGTCGGTTACAACTACGACTTCTCCAATCCGGTCGACCACACCATCGTCGGATCGACCTCGGCCGGGCGCTCCAACGAGCTGCAGATCATGCATCTTGGCCTCGGCACCGACGTCAACTACAACGGTGCACGCGGACGTCTCATGACCCAACTTGGCCTCTACTCGACCATGACGCCGCGCAATGATGCCAGCCCTGACCGCGGCCAATGGAACCTGCGCGATGCCTATAAGCTCATCACCGAGGGTTACGGAGGCTACCACTGGAATGTTGATAGCGGAATCAATGCCGACGCCGGTATCTTTCTGTCCTATGTCGGTCTGTGCAGCTACTACAACTACGAGAACTGGACCGACCAGGCCTCGTACGTGTCGTCGAATACGCCATGGTTCTTCAACGGTATCCGCATTCAGTGGTTTCCGACCGAGCATCTAAAGTTCGAACCTTGGATCATCAACGGCTGGCAGTCATACGGCGAGTTCAACAGTATGCCTGGCTTGGGCTTCCAGATGGCCTACCGGCCAAACGGCGCAGTGGCCTTGGTCATCAGTGGCTATTTCGGCAAGGACGCGATGGGCAACCCGGATCGCACGCGGTACCACACGGACAACAGCCTGCTCATCAAATACTTGGAAACGCCCAGCTCATTCCTTACCAAGGCTGCATTCTCGCTGACCGTTGACGCGGGTTGCGAGGACGGAGGTGGCGTGAAGTGTAGTGGCGGCAATGCGACGACGCCATCGCAGTACTTCCTAGGGGCGATGCTCTACAATCGGTTGTGGTTCGACCACGACCTGTTTGGCCTTACGGTCGGCGGGGGCGTCATGACGAACCCGGGCCGGTACCTGGTGCTGACCCCGCCGATCAATGGCGCGACGGCGTACACGCTAAGCCCATACTTCACGCAAAACCCCGGCGATCCCTTCAAGGCCTGGGATACCACGGAAACCTTCGATTACATGCCGACTCAGAACGTTACTTTCCGCTTCGAGTACGTGCATCGTTGGGCCAGCGTCCCATACTTCGCGGGCCATGGCGGCGTGACCCCTCAGGTAGCCAAAGGGGTCTACAGCAATGTGGGTACGCCTGGCAGTCAGGTTCCAGATGCCTCCACGGCCGGCGGCACTCCGTTCGCTCCAGATCTGCAGAAGACCGAGGATCGACTCACGGTAAACCTGATGGTCCGAATTTAACGTCAATTTAATCGCCAATTGCCGGCGCAAGTTTTGCAGTGGATTTGCAAGGAAGAGGAAACGCACGCATATCGATGAAATGGAGTCTCCGATGAAGAACGACATGTTGAAGATACGGATTTGTGGAATCTGCCTCTTCGCCCTCCTGCCGGCGGTTGGTTGCGCCAAAGTGCAGGCGCGCGATATGTCCGCGGAGGCACCGCCGCCAGCCAAGGTCATCAAGGCCATGGATGTAACCTCGTTCAAGGTGGAACAACCGGAACGTTTTGCGCTCGCAACGGCTATCGCGCGGACCACGAAGCCTGAATTGGTAGTGACGGGGGCAGTCGTGGTCGATACAACTCGGAATGTGCCTGTAACATCGCTTGCCGCCGGCCGCGTGGTGGCGATCCACGCCCGCATCGGCGACGTGGTCAAAAAGGGGCAGGTCCTTCTCAGCGTGCGCAGCGATGACGTGGTCAACGGCTATTCGGATCTGAAGAAGTCCATGGCCGACGAAGTGTTGGCGCGCACCCAGCTCGAGCGCGCGAAGGATCTGCACTCCCACGGCGCCATTGCCTTGAACGATCTGCAGGTCGCAGAGAACGCGGAAAGCAAGGCCAAACTTGACGTCGAGTCCAAGGTGCAACACCTGCGCCTTCTCGGCGGCAAGCCTGAGCGAGACGACGGTGTCGTGGATCTCCACGCGCCAGTGTCGGGCGTGATCACCGACCAACAAGTGACCAACGCAGCAGGTCTGCAGGGTCTCGGCTCGACCGCATTTACCATTTCTGACATTTCCCAAGTCTGGGTGGTGTGCGACGTCTACGAGAGGGATCTAGGGAATGTGCACATTGGCGACGACGCCACGATTCACCTCAATGCGTATCCGGGAGAGCCGCTGGTCGGCAAGGTCAGCAACATCGGGGCGGTCCTGGATCCGAACCTGCGCACTGCCAAGGTGCGAATCGAGGTGAAGAATCCGGGGAAGTTGCGCCTGGGGATGTTCGTGACGGCTAACTTCAAAGCCCAGAACCCCGTGACCTACACGGCGGTGCCGGCCTCGGCCGTTCTGCGTCTGCATGATCGCGACTGGGCCTATTTGCCCACGGCGGACAAGGAGTTCCGGCGCGTGGAGGTCGTTGCTGGTGGCGTCTTGCCCGAAGGCCTGCAGGAGATCAAGTCCGGGCTTGCCCCCGGCCAGGCCGTGGTCAAGGAAGCCATGGTCCTCGATCGCGCCATCGAGCTGTAAGCGCGCCGAGGCCGCAAGTCCTCTCCAGACCGGCCTATGATGGCTGGACGTCACGGCTTTGCCGGGACGGACAGCGGGGGTTTGGGGGGATGCAGAGGCGGCAGGCGGTGTACCGCGAAGCAATCCCAAGTATGCGCCGCCGGGCGGTCCCCCCATTGAAATAGAAAGGTACCATGATCCGCAAGCTCNNGATTTCGCCCTGGCCAACCGATTCGTGGTACTGGCAGCGGCGGTTTTGCTCCTCGCGTGGGGAGCCCTCTCGTTCCACAACCTGCCCGTCGAAGCGTATCCGGACATCGCGGACAATTACGTTACCGTCATTACGCAATGGCCGGGGCGAGCTGCCGAGGAGGTGGAACAGCAGGTGACGATCCCCATCGAGATCCAGATGTCCGGGATCCCGCACCTCAGCCATCTGCGATCGGAGTCCATCTTCGGACTTTCGTTCGTGATTCTGATTTTCGACGACGAATCGGAAAACGATTGGAACCGGCAACGGGTACTCGAGCGATTGTCGCAGGTCGATTTGCCAGATGGCCTGTCGCCGTCGATGGGCACGGACTGGAGCACCGTCGGCCAAATCTACTGGTACACGCTCCGGAGTACCAATCCGAAGGTCGACATCATGGATCTCAAGGCCTTGCAGGACTGGACCTTGGTCAAGGCCTTCAAATCGGTGCCCAACATCGTCGACGTCAGCACCTTCGGCGGCGCAACACGGGAATATCAGGTTCGAATCGATCCCAACAAGATCATCTCCTACGGCATGACCATCGGTCAGGTGGAGCAGCAGCTCGGGTCCAACAACGTCAATGCCGGCGGTAGCTTCATCGAGCAAGGCATGCAGCAGATGAATGTTCGCACCATCGGCCTCATGACCTCCGTGCAGGATATCGAAAACACGGTTCTCAAGACGCAGACGGGAACACCCCTGCGGGTCAAGGACATCGCGGAGGTCACGCAGGGTGGGAGGATCCGCCTCGGTCAGATTGGCAAGGCCATCCATCGGGAAGATGGCCAGATCATCGACGACGAGGACGTCATCTACGCCATCCTGCTACTGCGCAAGGGGGCCGATGCGGGGCCCGCGCTCGAGTCCATCCACGCGAAGGTCAAGGAACTGAACGAGCAGGTTTTGCCACACGGGGTCAAGGTCGTGCCAATGCTCGACCGGTCGGACCTACTTCGCTTCACAACCCACACGGTGCTGCACAACCTGACCGAGGGCATGATCCTCGTGACCATCCTTCTGCTCTTCTTCCTCGGCAACGTGCGCGCAGCTCTCACCGTCGCGTTCACCATTCCTTTCTCGCTGCTTGTCGCCTCGATCTTCCTCGACCTGGCCAAGATTCCGGCCAACCTGCTGTCGCTGGGCGCGCTCGATTTCGGCATGGTGGTGGACGGCGCGGTGGTCATGGTCGAGAACATCGTTCGCCGCATGGGCAAGCGGCAAGGCACGGAATCCGTGGCGGATACCATCAAAAGCGCCGCGCACGAGGTGCAGCGTCCGGTCTTCTTCGCCATCGCCATCATCATCACGGCGTACGTGCCCATCTTTACCCTACAGCGCATCGAGGGGCGTCTGTTCAAGCCCATGGCGTGGACAGTGGCGTTCGCGCTCGTCGGCGCGCTCACCTTTTCCATTCTGATCGCGCCGGTGCTCGCGAGCTGGCTTTTCCGCAAGGGCGTGCACGAGTGGCACAACCCAGTCATGGCGTTCGTGACCAAATTCTATCGCAGGCAGCTCGGCTGGGCTATCGGACACCGTCGCACCGTATTCGGGATCGGTCTTGCGAGCTTGGGAGTCTCCGGCTTCTTAATCTTCGGCGGCAGAATCGGTTCGGAGTTCCTGCCCCACCTAGACGAGGGAGCCATCTGGGCTCGCGGCGCCCTGGCGACCAGTACGAGCCTCTCGGAAGGCAAGCGCTTCAACGACAAGGCTCGCTTAATTTTCGCCTCGTTTCCCGAAGTGACCCAGGTGGTGTCCCAGGCCGGTAGGCCCGACGACGGCACGGACACCGGCGGCTTCGGCAACATCGAGTTCTTCTGCGAGCTCAAGCCCAAGGAACAATGGCGCCCGATCTTCAAGCAAGACAAGGAAGCGCTGATTGCCGCGATGGATCGCGAGATCTCGAAGTTGCCGGGGGCCGCTTGGAACTTCTCACAGCCCATCGAGGACAACGTGGGCGAGACCGTGAGCGGCACCAAAGGCCAGTCGGCGGTTAAAGTGTACGGGCCGGACATGAACGTCCTCGATCAAAAGGGCGACGAGGTTATCGCCGCCATGAAGGGCATCGCCGGCGTGGAGGACCTGAAACTTTACCGGGTGATGGGGCAGCCCAATCTTAACTTCACCATTGATCGCATGAAGGCAGCTCGCTTCGGGATCAACGTGGTGGACATCCAGGACGCGATCGAGACGGCCGTTGGTGGTAAGGCGGTCAGCCAGATTCTCCAGGGCGAGCAGCGCTTCGATCTCGTGGCGCGCTACCAAGAGCCCTATCGCAACACCAAGGAGGCCATCGGCAACGTCCGACTGGTCGCTCCGACTGGCGAGCGCGTCTCCCTGGGAGACCTAACCTCGGTCGAGGTCAAGGACGGCGCCTACGACATCTACCGCGAAGGTGGCGGCCGCTACCTGGCCGTGACTTTCAGCGTTCGCGGCCGCGACCTCGGCAGCACGGTCGAGGAGGCCAGCGCGAAGGTCGAAAAGCTGGTCAAGTTGCCGCCCGGCTATCGTATCGGCTGGGCCGGCGAATACGAGAACGCCGTGCGTGCTTCGAAGCGCCTGCGGGTGGTCCTGCCGCTCACGATTCTCGTCATCTTTATCATCCTCTACACCATGTTCCGCTCGTCGAAATGGGCACTTCTGATTTTGGGCGTGGTTTCGCTGGCGCCGATTGGCGGATTGCTCGCTCTCCTCATCACGGGTACGAACTTCAGCGTTTCGTCGGGTGTTGGCTTCTTGGCGCTGTTCGGCGTCTCGGTCCAAACCGGCGTGATCATGCTCGAATACATTAACCAACTGCGGGTGCGCGGGCACTCGATCGTTGAGGCCGCGACCGAGGGCGCCGTCCTCCGGCTCCGCCCGGTCATGATGACCATGCTGGTCGCGACCTTCGGCCTCGTCCCCGCGGCACTGTCGCACGCCATCGGCTCGGACTCACAACGGCCGTTCGCCATCGTCATCGTGGGCGGCTTGGTCGCCGCGCTGCTCATCGGCGTCATCGTCCTTCCCACGCTGTACGTGTGGATCGCCCGCGACAACGACAAGCTGCCCGAGCCGGAGAAGTCGCTATGAAAACTCTGTCGAGAATGATCCGCGGCCGATGCGTGCCAATCGGACTTTGCTTCGCACTTACGATTGCGCCCGCCTACGCCGCGGACAACCAAGCCCTTGTCCGCGTCACCCTCGACGAGGCCATCAAAATGGCGCTCGCCTACAACAAGAGTCTGCTCGCCACGCGAACCTCCATCGAGCAGAGCCAGCACCAGGAAACCACGGCAGGATTGCGCCCGAACCCAGGACTGTCGGCTAGCTGGTCGCCGCTGCCGCTCTTCAAGCCCGATGAGGGGCTCGGCAACTATTTCAAGGACTCATCCGGGCTCGATATTGGCCTGAGCTACACCATCGAGCGCGGCGGCAAGCGCGGCGAGCGCATTCGCGCGGCCAAAGACAACACCTCGGTGACGCGGTCGCAAGTTTCGGACAACGAGCGAACCCTGATTTTCCAGGTGACCTCGGGGTTCATCAACGTGCAGCTCGCCGAATCGACCCTGGAGCTCGCCAGGGACAACCTCAAGAGCTTCCAGAACGCAGTCGATATCGGCGAATCCAAATACAAGTCTGGAGGCATCAGCGAAAATGACTACCTCAAGATCAAACTCGAGATGCTGGAGTTCGAGACCGACTACGAACAGGCGCAGCTCGATCGCGCCCAGAATCTGTCGGACCTCCGCCAGCTCCTCGGCTACGACTCGGTGCCCGCCGACTACGATGTGGCGGGCGCGTTCGACTACTTGGCGCTGTCCGTGACGCTTGACAAGCTGCAGAAGTTGGCGGAAGAGAATCGGGCCGATTTGCGCGCGGCTATTCAATCGGTTACCGCGGCGAAAAGCCAGCTTTCCTTGGCCGAGTCGAACGGCGTGCAAGATCTCACTGTGTCGGCCGACTACGTGCGCTCGCCGCTCGGCGGGGACAAGACGGCGAACACGGCGGCCCTCGGACTCAGCATCCCGCTTGCGATCTTCAACCGCAACCAGGGCGAGATTGCACGCACACGCGTTGCCGTCAAGCAGGCAGAGTTGCAGGAAACCTCGGTCTTCGGCCAAGTGATGACCGACGTGCGCGACGCCTACGAGGGCCTGCAGCGCAACGAGCGCATTGCGCAGCACTACCGCTCGGGCTATCTCGAAGTGTCGCGAAAGAGCCGTGATATCAGCGAGTACGCCTACAAGCGCGGCGCTTCCAGCCTGTTCGATTTTCTCGACGCCGAACGCAGCTATCGGGCCACGCAAATCGGCTATCGCCAGGCGCTGGCCGCCTATCTGCTCGCCGTCGAGCAAGTCCGCCAGGCCGTGGGGACGAGGAATATACCCTGACGTCGACTGGCGGTTCCGGTCGGTGTACACGAGCGGGGCAAAACCCGCCTCGACGATCGTGGGTACTGCGGCCCCAAGATGCGCCTAGTTAGGCGAAACGAAGGGGGTATTTCCGCATCGAAGAACCCTTCCCCCACCACGCTCGCACCCACCGGGGCGGCCACCGCGGGGGCCGCGAGGCGGATGCGGGGGCTGGCGAAGGGGCGGCAAGGGGAGGTCGACGTCACGCGGGATAGTCTACTCCTGCACGCCCTGTCGGGGTCGCCGCGCTCAGTTGAGCCAGTCTTCCACGTCCCGCGCCTTCCGGTCGGCCTGTCCCTCCCTAACCGAATCCTCGAATTTCCAGCCGTGCGACTACCCCAACGCGACTTGCAACTAGTCCGTGTACATACCCGATGGCACCTCTGGCTCCCTGCCTTGCAACTGTAGCCTGAACGGCGTTGGCGGCGACCGCAGGTGGAGTTGCGCCATTCCGTAGGCGTGGAGACAGACTGGAGGCGGTAGGCGGTAGAATGCATCTCCATGTCGCGCAGGGCTCTATGGACGATGGTTCTGTGGGCCATGGCGATGTCTTGTGGCAACGGCGCCACTTGCTGTCGACGACCGATGCTTCATCCAGGCCATACGCGACGAACGCTCGGACACGGCCCTGGTATTCGTCGAGCGATTCGTCACCGCAACGATCGATCGCTGTCGTTGAGGCTACGGTGATTTGCTGGTGGCCTTCTTGTGCTTATCGGCCTTGGGCTTCATCTCGGTCTTGTTCTCGACGGCGGCCTTCAGCTTTGCCCTCGACATGGTCTTGGGGGCCAACATGGGCGTCAGCAGAATCTCGATGCGGCGGTTCTTGGCGCGACCGGCCGGCGTCTTGTTGCTGGCGATGGGATGGAATTCGCCGTAGCCGCTGGCCACCAGCCGCTGCGGCGGCAGATTGGCCTTCTCGGCCAGGAAGCGGACCACCTGGGTTGCCCGGGCCGTGGACAGCTCCCAGTTGGTCGGATACGTCGCGATGAGCTTGCTGTTGATGGGCATCTTGTCGGTGTGGCCCGAAACCTGGATCTGCTTGTCGGGGATGCTCGCCAGGGCTTCCGCCACGCGCGCCAGAACGGCCTCGCCACGCTTCGAGATCTCGGCCTCGCCGGGATCGAACAGGATCTTGTCCACCAATCCCACGCGCAGCTTGCCGCCGGTCTGTTCCAGGTTGATCTCGCCGCGGGCGATCTCGTCTTTCATCTTCTCCTGGAAGCTATCGTAGGTTCCCTTGAGATCGTTCAGCTCGCCCGCTTTCGCCTCTACGCTCCTCGCGAGCTCCGCCTTGGCCACCTCCAGCTCTTCCTTGGCGGCTTCGAGTTGGGTCTTCTGGGCTTCGCACTCGGTCACTCGGGCAACGCTGGTGTTCAGATCGTGCTTGGCCGCGTCGACCGAGGCCATCGCCTGCGCGCGTTCGCGATACTGCGCATAGGCGACGACAGATATCCCCGCGACGGCCAGCGCAGCCGCTATCAGCGGCAGCCGGGAAGGGGGACCAGGCAGCCGGGGTGGTGCGATTTGTGGGAGGTTCGCCATGGCCCAAGATTGTCCCCCCGTTGCCTCGGCTGGGCAACATGGACCTTTGCTCCGCCCGCTTGTGGTTCGCCAAGTCCTCGTCCGCAAGCCTGCTCCTCCGTCGGTGAGGGCACGAATCCATAGAGATGGCGAGACCGACCTGGCATCACGCGCCACCTGGCCATGCTCGCCCTGCTTCTCAGCCGGTTCGCCACCCTGCGCTCCGTGCTCCGCGTCCGCACCGAGCTCGCCCGTGACGGCATTTGCGGCGAGCAGTTCCGCCGTCGGGTCAAGAACATGGGCATCGAGGAAGTGCTGACGGCGCCGCCGTCACCTTGGCAGACTCCGTTTGCCGAACGCCTCGTCGCATCCCTCCGTCGAGAATGACTGGAGCACGTCATCGTCCTAGCAGCCCGTGGTGGAAGTCGGACCGAGCCGTTCGGAGTGGATTCGGGACGGATGCAAGGAGCAGCGAAGCGCCGAATACTAGAGGTATTCCAGCGAGCGGCGACGCAGCAGGCGGTCCCGAATATGCCCGAACGGCGACGCGGAGACTTTCACCACGGGCTGTTAGGTGAGGGACATCTCCATCGCATTCTGACCGCGTGCATTTCGTCCTACCACAAGTCGCGGACTCACCTGTCGCTGGAGTCGCAGAACGACGCAGGCAGTTTTACTGGCTGGTCGCGGTAACGTTTGCCACCGGGAAGTCAATTTTTCCGGCACCACCCCCCACTTCCACATTGATGTGAACCATGGTCAGGCTCCCCAGGCTCCAGCCCTGGGCCGCCCACGCCTTGAAGTGGTCGGTAACGGTAACGGTCCCGCACGTGCGAGCCGCTGACCGGGTACTATGGATCTGAGTCCAACTGCCCGAATGACCGGATTCACAAGCATTGGCGCCACCGGTCCCGGTCGTTTGTTGTGTGGACAAGTAGTAGGTCCCCCCATCAATGGTGGCGCTGGTACCGCGCCCCCCGCCCATACCGTTAAACGAATCCTCGTTGATGTACCATTCAATACATGGACTGTTCATCCACCCATATATTCCAATGGATGACCAGGGGGGGTTGGTGGTCACTGTCTTTACCTCGGAGAATTCTGCCACAATCGTTCCGTAGGCCGAGGAAGCCTTGGCGGGTCTGAAATCCAGGCCGAGATGGGCCAGGAAGTCCTGGCTGTTGTTCCAAGACGTACTGAACGCGTGAGCATTGGTGAAATAGGTGATGGTACCCCCGCTTCCGTTCGTCCAGATGCCATAACCGAGGCCGTCAGCTGTGCCGTTACAACTGGTTCCAGTGCACGTCTGGCCGCCGCTCGGCATGGTGGCCGAGCAGTCGACGGTTGACGTGCCGCTGTCTATCGCCGTACCGCCGGTGCCAGGGGCACCGCCACTTCCGGGGCCACCATCCCTGCCGGAGTTGCCACCTGCGCCGGTGACTCCGCCAGTGCCGGAGGTCCCACCTTTTCCGGCGCCGCCGCTGCCAGGGGCGCCGCCACTGCCGGGGGCGCCGCCGCTGCCGGGTCTGCCGCCGCTGCCAGGGGTACCACCCGAGCCGGTGACTCCGCCGGAGGATGTGACTCCGCCGGTGCTGGTGGTTCCACCTTTTCCGGTGGTGCCGCCACTCCCGGTGGTTCCGCCCGTGCCCGTAGTGCCCCCAGAGGTGGTTGTGCCGCCGGTGCCGGTAGTCCCACCACTCGCGGTGGAGCCGCCGTTGCCGGTGGTTCCGCCGGAAGCGGTGCCACCAGCACCCGAGGCGACTCCTCCTCCACTAGAGCAGCCAACCGCGAGCAGGAGCGCCACAGCCAGCCCAAGAACGGAAATCAACGACGACATTTTGCGGTCAACGGACGACGATGTCATGAGCGCTCCTTTGAACAACAGGTCAACCAAGATTGGCCTTCTTCGGATATACCTGAAATTATCTCGGCGCGCGGGATTCTGTTGAGCGGTTTCTTCGAAACCGACGTCGATCGGGAACGCAGGTTCATGGATCCTTTGTCGGGTAGGTCCAGAGTGTGGCAAATCGCCGCCGAGTCAGCCGGCCGGACCGGTCACCCGGCCAGGCAAGATAAAGATATGCCTCTCATAGTATTTGCCTGGGACTGGGGATGTTGTTACGGGATTAGCGGCAGACAAGATCCCACCAGCTTGCTGGTTCGCACCAGATTTTCGCGGGGCACAGGTCAAAGGGCTGAATTCAGGGATTATTTGCGGCTTACGCGGTGGGTTACAGAAGCGCAGGATCGGGCAGGAGCGTCAAGAGCTTCGAGATCTCGTTTAGCTAGCAGCCAAGACATTGTGGAGCTCTCACGGCGCAAGTGCAAGTGCACGAAATTGCCGAAGTGATTTCCCACTTGCTGACTTGCCCCAGGGCACAGGGGTGATCAGCATTGACGCATGCTATCATCTGCCTGTTGCTGCGCTGGAGAAGCTGACCGCATTCTGCGTCAAACAGCACGCTCAGACGCACGCCGACGATCAGTATGCGTAGGCGCCGACGTCGGGCGGGCTCGAACGGGCCTTGGGGTGGAAGCACTGGGCGATGCCGCCGATGCTCTTGATGTAGTCGTAGTCGACCGAATAGAGCCACCAGCTCTGCACGTCCGAGCCGGTGGGCGCCGTGTTGGTGATGCACTTCGGGTCGAAGCCGATATCTTCCGCCGGCGCCTCCGTGGTCGTGCCCTTGCCGATGATGGTCGTCGCGGACGACTTCAGGTGGAAATCAGGGTTGGGCCCGGCCGCGTCCACCCAGAAATCGATGGTTCCCTTGTTGTTGGTGACGTTGTTGCCGTTGGTGGCACTACTTGTGTTGATCGTGGCTTGCGTGTCGCCGCTCTTGCCGGTCGCGACCGCGAGGTTGTTGTACAAAACCGAGGTGGCATCCGGGCTTGAGAAGAAGATCTCGTCGGGGGTCGTGGGGGCGGTGGCCTGTGGGTCGAGGCCGTTGCCATAGCAGCTATTGTTGATGATGTGGGTGCCCGTGCTGCTCGTCGTGCGAATGCACGAGCCACCGTTGCGGAAGCCGATGTTGTTGACGAACGTGGCACCGGTGGTGTTGTCATCCACGATGAAGCCGCTGCCGTCGGTATGCTTCTGCATGTCCACGTTCTCGAAGGCGACGGTCTCCTCGATGATGTTGTCCTGGTAGGTGCCCGTCGCGCCGAGGAGGTCGACCCCGCTCGACCAGGAATTGGTCGTGCTGTAGCCAGTGTGGGCCACGATGCTCTGCTTGATGTGCAGGCCGGTGGCGAAGCGGAAGGCGAAGCCGTTCATCGAGTGCATGTCGGCAATGCAATTGATGTACTCGAGATGCCCGGTCGCGGCGCCATAGGAGTTGCCGAACCCGGTTACCGCGTTGCGGGCCACGAGGCCCCGAATGCTGATGTAGCCGCCGGTGATGGTGACGCCGCCGGAATCGATGAAGGGCAGCTCGCAGGGGTAGGCGGCGATGACGATGTTGTTGCCGGCAGTCCCGGACTTCGAAACGTTCAAGCCGCTGTAGGTGCCAGCCCGGAGGTAGGCGGTCTGGCCAGCTTGCAGCTTGCCGATGGCGGTGCCGGCGGAACAAGGCGCGGAGGCGGAACAGGTACTGCCGCTGCCGTCGGCAGCCGCAACGTAGTAGGTTCCGCTCGACGGCAAAGTAGGATCGCAAGTGGCGGGCGTACCGCCGGTGATGGTGGTGCCACCGGTTCCTGTGGTTCCACCTGTCGCCCCGGAGTCGCCGCCTCCGGTCGCGCCACCCAGGGCATTGCTGCCGCCCGAGCCGATGCGGCCGCCGTTGCCGCTCGCGCCGCCCGTTCCCGCGCCCCCACCTGATGCGACGCTGCCGCCCGTCCCGAGGCTGCCGCCCGTGCCAACGCGCCCACCTGATGCGGTGGTCCCACCCGCACCCGGCTGGCCGCCGATTCCGGTCGTGCCGCCGGTGCCGGTCACCCCTCCCGTCGAAGCTGTCCCTCCGGTGCCAATGGCGCCACCAGTGCCCGTTGTCCCGCCAGTCGCGGCCGTGCCTCCCGTGGCTTGTGTGCCCCCGGCTCCGGTGGCGATGTGGGTGCCACCCGACGAACAGGCGCCGACCATGACCAAAGCTGCCGCAAGTGCCCTATTCGAACAGCGCCTCAACCTCATGTAACTCTCCTCTGCTTTCGTCCGATTGTTCGTCGCAGCCCGAGTGGCAATGCTCCTCACGGCCATCCGTCGTGCGAAGGCACATCGCGTGAGGCGTCGGTCACGTTTGCCTGTACATGACTCTATTGCCTGCCGGGTGGGATTTTGTCAGGCCGCAAGCAGTACAAACGCCCTCTGGTCGAGGCGAAGGTGGTGGCTGGCCGCCTGTCCGCTGGACGGGCGAACCGGCCGGGACGACCATGCGCTGGCGCACCGGGAGCCGCAGCAACCGGGCGCGGACGACCTGCACTAGATCCGCGACGGCGACCTCCGAGATGCGGGGCAAGGTGTGGAAGGCGGGCTTGCCGTCGCCGGCCAACCGAGTCCGATAGTCTTCCACCGTCCTACTTTCGGACAGGTCTTACGATTTGGCCAGAGACGGCGGCCATGGCCATCCACGGTGGCCGCCACCTCCGCGGCATCGAGTTTACGGAGGGGTGGAGCCCCTCCCCCCGTCTGGCAAAGCNNTTCCCCCGCCTCGGCCGCAGGAACGTGTGGGGAGCCGGGGGCTTCGCCCCCGGCGAACCGTCGCGGGAGGGTTTGGGAACCCTCCCAGGGTTCCCATCCTGGAAGCCCTCGCGGCTCGCGCTTTGCGCTCGCNNACGGTGGCCGCCACCTCCGCGGCATCGAGCACTAGCCAGATTGGCTGTAATCGGACATTCTGACCTGCGATGGGCGATGCGAAGACGGCGTTTGCAAGAACCTAAGCGTGGCGCCAGGCGCCCGGCCGCGGCAGGCGATGCCGAACGCGGAGAGCCCGGCAAGACCGTGGACACGCGCAGCTCCCAGACCGCCACCACCCCGGCCGCGCCGGCGTGGAAGATCTGGGCCGCCGTCGGTCTCCTCATCGTGGCGGTGAGCGTGGCCTATGCAAACAGCTTCCACGGCAAGTTCATCTTCGACGACACCCCTTCCATCGTCGAGAACCAGTCCATCCGCCACCTTGGGTCGTTGCAGGTTCTGGCGGCTCCGCCGGACGCAATCACGACAGCGGGCCGGCCGATCGTCAATCTCTCGCTGGCCATCAACTACGCCATCGGCGGTTTGGCCGTCGAGGGCTATCACGTCGTCAACCTGGCCCTCCACCTTCTGGCGGCCCTGGCGCTTTTCGGTTTGGTGCGACGGACACTGCTTCTGCCGACGCTGTCCCCGCAATTTGGGGCGGCCTCGACGGGATTGGCCTTGGCCGTGGCCTTGCTGTGGGCCATCCACCCGCTCCAAACCGAGTCGGTCACCTACATCGTCCAGAGGGCCGAGGCGATTGTCGGGATGTTCTACATTTTGACTCTCTATTGTCTCGTCCGCGGCGTCACCGCGGCACGCGGCAGCGCCTGGTACATCGCCGCGCTGGGTACCTGCGCCCTCGGAATGGGCAGCAAGGAGGTCATGGTCTCGGCGCCGGTGGTGGCGCTGCTCTTCGACCGGATCTTCATTGTGGGTTCCTTCAGGGAGAGCCTGCGACGGCGGTGGGGCCTGTGGCTGGCCCTGGCAGCCACTTGGGCGCTCCTGGCTCTCCTGCACCATCTGTCCCAAAATCGCGGCGGATCGGCCGGATTCGGCCTGGGTATGACTGTCTGGCCGTACGCCCGGACCCAGTTCGGGTGCATCGTCCACTACTTGCGATTGGTCTTCTGGCCCAGCCCGCTGGTGCTCGACTACGGATACCCCATTGTCCGCAATGCGGCCGCGATCGTTCCTTATGCCATGGGTGTGTTTGTGCTCGTGGCGGCGACGGCGGTTGCGCTGGCGCTGCGGCCGAAGTGGGGGTTTCTGGGGGTGTGGTTTTTCGCGATCCTGGCGCCAAGCTCGAGCATTGTGCCGCTGCCGGGCCAGACCGAGGCCGAACACCGAATGTACCTGCCGCTGGCGGCGGTGGTGGTCCTGGTTGTCCTGGCGGCCTACCAGGCGGTGGCGCGGCTGGGGCCGCGATCCAGACGGGCGCTGGTGGCACTCGTCCCTGGTGTCGCCGCGGTCTTGGGCTGGGCGACCTACAAGCGGAACCAAGACTACCAGTCTGAGCTGGTGCTTTGGAATATTGCCGTCGCGAGCGGCCCGCTCAATGACCGCGCCTACCTGAGCCGCGGTAACGTCTACCGTACGGAGGGCCAGTACGGAGCGGCCATCAAGGACTTCGACAAGTGTATCGCTCTGAATCCCCGCTATGTGAAGGCTTACATCGGCCGTGGCAACGCCTACAACGACGAGGGCCGAAACGATGAGGCGATGAGGGACTTCAACCAGGCCATCAAGCTGAAACCGGAGCTGGCGGATGCCTACAATGGGCGTGGCAGTGTCTACGGCTACAAAGGCCAGTACGACGCGGCCATCAAGGACTTCGACAGGGCCATCGAATTGGCCCCCGAGCTCGCGGAAGCCTACTTCAACCGCGGCAATGCCTACAGCGCCAAGGGTGAGGTCGATGCCGCCTTCAGGGACTATGACCGGGCCATCGCACTCCGCGCCGACTACGCAGAAGCCTACAACATTCGGGGCAGCATCTACGACGGCAAGGGCCAGGTCGATGCGGCACTCAAGGACTATGACAAGGCCATCGCACTCCGGCCCGACTACGCGGAAGCCTACAGCAACCGCGGCAGCGCCTATGACTTCAAGGGCCAGCCTGACGCGGCCATCAAGGATTGCGACAAGGCCATCGGACTCCGGCCCGGTTTCGCGGAAGCCTATAGCAACCGCGGCAACGCCTACCAAAGCAAAGGTCAGCCCGACGCGGCCACCAAGGACTACGACAAGGCCATCGCGCTGAAACCAGACTTTGTGGCGGCCTACCAGAACCGCGCTATCGCCTATTCCAAAACCAAGAACTATGACAAGGCTTGGGCCGACGTGAAAAGGGTGCGGGATCTCGGCGGAACACCAGTCCCGAGCTTCGTCGAGGAGTTGACCAAGAAGTCCGGCCGTTCGGAGTAGGGCATGGCCACGAATACACGAACCCGGGCGCGAAGCCGCCCGTGAGGCTTTGGGCAACATCGTCGAGGTCGCGAGGAACTGGCGCGGTCAGCCTGGGGCGCGCGAGGGCGGGTCAGCCCTGGTGCTATTCGGTGGCGCCCGTCCAGCAGTTTTCCCCCAGCGCAGGCAGCCCAAGGCCGCGTAGGATCGCGTCGGCGTCCTCCCGTCGCGCGATGCCCTGGCCGCGGATCTCGAGGTGCAGGCCGCAACGAAGCTGTACCAGCAGATTGCAGCGCGAGGGATCGTTCGCTGCGCATTGATAGAAACCATTGCCGTCGGTAGGCCCGACGGGGAGGTCGGCCTGGGGAAAGTCGGCCTTGCTCATGCGCAGCCAGCCCTGGTACTGCTCGTCGGACATGGAGAAGCGGGCCAGAGTCACGGTCGTGGTTTCCGCGGCACGCGCGTAGGTTCGACGCCAGTAGCGCGTACCATGCTCCTCGGGACCGCCGTCAAAGCCCGGAACGTCGGGCAGAACGTGTGACGAGGTCGCCGTCGCGACCCGCGCCGTCGGCTGCGGGCCCGCCGCGCGACAGGAAAACAGGCTCAGGGCGCCGAAAAGCAGGCAGGCGGCTCTCATGCACATGATGTTCCCGCTGGTTTGGATGCCTGGCGGGCGAGGCCGTGGCGGCGCGGATAGGGCACTGCGGCAGAACGTCCTGGGGGGTCCACGCAAAATGGCCTGATGAGCACAGGGACTGCATGGCCATCCTCTGTCCGGCCGGTGGTGAGGCGAACCGGGATAGCGCGATCCACAACAGGCGGTCAGCATGCGCAAGGCTTCGGCAGGGACCCTGGCACTTGTAGACCGCAAGTTGCTGACGAAGAGCCGGGTTCTCGATGATGAGACCGCTTCGGTGGCG
>PNBO01000444.1 GCA_003136095.1 Myxococcales bacterium | reverse complement strand
CGTCCCACGCTCGACGTGACCGTGTTCGGTGACGAGGGCGTGCTGTCCCGGGCCGCGGCGCGCATCGGGCTCAGCCTGCCCAAGCGCGTGGCTGTCGTTCCCGTCACCCAGCTCGGCGAGGACGAGGCGCAGCCCGGCGAACCCAGCGAGATCACCGGCAGCGCGCAGCTCGACTACCTGGCCGCGGCCGCCGACGCCGTGGTCGGTGGCAAGGTCAGCGCGCTGGTCACGGCACCGATCTCGCGGGACTGGGCGGCGCGCGCGGGCCGGCCTTTCGCCAGCCACATGGAGTACCTGTCGAACCGGGTCGGCGCCAAGGAATGCGCCACCATGCAGATTGGCGGGGGACTGCGCGTCACCCTGGTCACGGCGCGCGTACCCTTTCGCCAGGTGCCGTCCCTGCTTACCGTCGCCAACATCGCCCAGACCACGGTGCTCACGGCCAAGGCCCTCTCGATCTACTTCGGCATCCGGCTGCCCCGCGTCGCCGTAGCCGGCCTCAACCCCCTCGCGGGCGAGGGGGGACGGTTGGGCGACGAGGAGGCTCACATGGTGCTGCCCGCGGTGAACCTCGCCCAGCGCTTGCTCTCGACGTCGGGCCTCGCCGCGCGCGTCAGCGGCCCGCACGAACCCGACACAATCTTCCGCCAGGTGCTGCTCGGCGACTACGATGCCGTGGTGGCGCTGTACCACGACCAGGGCCAGATCCCCATCAAGTTCCTCGCCTTCGAGGAGGCCGTGAGCCTGACCCTGGGCCTGCCTTTCGTGCGCACCTCGCCCGATCACGGCACGGCCTACGACATCGCGGGGACCGGCCGGGCCCGCCACCAGGGCTTCCTGGCCGCGCTCGATCTCGCCGGCTCGGTGGCCGAGAAGAGCCTTGCCGCGCCGGACAGCGGCGAGTAGACCTATATTCCATGTGCGGAATCGTTGGCTACGCGGGCTCGCGCGACGCGACCTCGGTGCTCATGAGCGGCCTGCGCCGGCTCGAATATCGCGGGTACGATTCGGCGGGCCTCGCGGTGATCTCCGGAACCAAGACCCAGGTGCTGCGCTGCCAGGGCAAGCTGGCCGCGCTCGAGAAGCTCGTGGCCGAGACTCCGCCGGCCGGCAGCGTGGGCATCGGACACACCCGCTGGGCCACACACGGGCGGCCCTCGGACGAGAACGCGCATCCGCACAGGGCCGGTTCGGTGTGCGTCGTGCATAACGGGATCGTCGAGAATCACGCGGTCCTGCGCGAGCGCCTGAGAGCCACGGGCCGCGTCTTCTCCTCGCAGACCGACACCGAGGTCATCGCCCACCTCATCGACGAGGCCGTGGCCGCCGGGGCCAAGAGCCTGGCGGACGCGGTTCGCAAGGCGCTCAAGCAGGTCGAGGGCGCATTCGCCATTGCGGTGATCTCCGACCGCCACCCCGACGAAATCGTCGCGGCCAAGAACTCCTCGCCGCTGGTCGTCGGACTGGGCGATGGCGAGCGCTTCCTGGCCTCCGATGCGCCGGCCATCCTCGAATACACGCGCGAGATGATCTTCCTCGAGGATGGCGACGTGGTCGCGCTGGGGCGAAACTCGGCGCAGTTCACCGACGTCGACGGTAACGTGCGTGTGCGCCCGGCCCGGACCATCACCTGGACGGCGGGGCAAGCCGAGAAGGCCGGCTACCCGCACTTCATGCTCAAGGAGATCCACGAGCAGCCGCAAGCGGTGAGCGATACCCTGCGCAGCCGCCTTCTGCTCGACACCAGCGATGTGTGCCTCGACGACCAATCACTGGGCGAAATACCCAACCGCGTGGTCATCCTGGCCTGCGGAACCTCGTACCACGCTGGTCTGGTCGGCAAATTCCTGATCGAGAACCTGGCCCGCGTGCCCTGCGAGGTGGATCTGGCGAGCGAGTTCCGCTACCGCGAGCCCGTGGTCGGGGCCAAGGATCTCATCGTCGCCATTTCCCAGAGCGGCGAGACCCTCGATACCCTGTCCGCAGTCAAGGAGGCGACTTCCCGCGGGGCCCGCACCCTGGCCATCTGTAATGTGGTGGACTCCGCCATCCCCCGCGCCTGCCGGCACGTGCTGTACACACACGCCGGCCCCGAAATCGGCGTGGCCTCGACCAAGTGTTTCACCGCCCAACTCGCCGCCCTAACCTTGCTCGCCATTCACCTCGGCCGGCGGAACGGCGCGCTGGCCGACCAGGCCGCGGCCGCGCTCATCGGGGAGCTCGTGCAGATGCCGCACAAGATGAGCGAGACCCTGCGCGCCTCGGGCAACCTGCGCGAGCTCGCGCGCAAGTACATGCACGCGCGCGATTTTCTCTTCCTCGGCCGCGGCACCAACTATCCCATCGCCCTCGAGGGCGCGCTCAAGCTGAAAGAGATTTCCTACATCCACGCAGAGGGCTACGCCGCGGGCGAGATGAAACACGGTCCCATCGCCCTCATCGACGACGGGCTGCCCGTGGTGATCATCGCGCCGCAGGGCAAGGCCTACGACAAGGTGATGTCGAATCTCGCCGAGGTGCGCGCGAGAGAAGGGCACGTCATCGCGGTCGCCACCCGGGGCGACGAAAGCATCCGGGCGCTCTGCCAAGACGTGCTCTGGGTCGAGGACGCGCCGGCGCTCCTGCAACCGCTGCTCACCGTCCTGCCACTGCAACTCCTGGCCTACAGCATGGCCGTGGCGCGCGGCACCGACGTGGACCAGCCGCGCAACCTCGCCAAGAGCGTGACCGTCGAGTAGGGGCGCAGCCGGAAGTTCACCACAGAGAGCGCAGAGAGCACAGAGCCGGAAGGGATAGGGTTTCCGGATCCGGATCCGAACCCATCCCTTTCTTCTCCGACCTCTGCGCCCTCTGCGCTCTCTGTGGTAAGAATTCCGCCAAACGCACGGCGTTGTCTGGACGATATTTCTATGTTCGTGCAATGTTCAGTGGAACATGGTATTAACTTCATCGAAAAGTCATCACCTTTGACACATGATTCGAATGGTTGATGTCGATTTGACGAGGAAAATGTGAAGATGTCGACGAAGGCAGGAAAGAAGAAGGCAAGTTCGCGCAAGGAATCGCATCTTGGCGCGAAGACCGCACCCTCACCCGCCCCGGCGGGCCGGAAGATCCCCAGCGGTGGTGAAAAAGTCGTGCAGTGCCTGGAGCGGGAAGGGGTCGAAGTCGTGTTCGGACTGCCCGGCGGCGCGGCCATCCCCCTCTTCGACGCCCTCTACGAATCGAAGATCAAGCTCATCCTCACCCGCCACGAGCAGGGCGCCACGCACATGGC
>PNBO01000031.1 GCA_003136095.1 Myxococcales bacterium | reverse complement strand
GCGGCGCACTTCTTGGGGCTCACGCAACCTTCGAAGCAGTTGTCTGCATAGGACACGACATAGGGCGGTTCGCAGAACGGGGTCGCGCTCGTGCACGTGACCGATCCTTGGCACTCGACCGCGCCGCCGTCGGCGCAGCGGTCAAAGCGGGAGCAGCATCCTCCGTCGGAACAACAGGACTTGTTGTCCAGGATCACCGAGTGGCAGTCGCTACGTTGATCGCAGGCCGTCTCGGTCGTGATCTGGCTGCAAGCCAATGGTACGTCTGGTCCCGAAGGAGCATCGTACACGCACACGCCGCCCGCGCAGCTCGCATCGGGTACTGGACATGGCACTCCGGTACACGCCGTCCCGCACGCGCCGGTTCCTGGCGTGCAGCCTGGGCACCACATCTGGCCCGCAGGGCAAACGCCCGCATCCATGCCGCCCGCTCCCCCCGTAGCGATGCCGCCCGAGCCGACGCCGCCCGCTCCCATCCCACCCGAAGCCTTGCCGCCGATGCCGCCGCCACCGGTCCCGCCGATGCCGCCGCCACCGGTCCCGCCGATGCCGCCGCCACCGATGCCGCCCATGCGCGTGCCGCCGGTCGCCGAGCCACCGTTGCCGGCTGCGCCCCCGCTTCCCACGCCGCCGCCACCAGCCGCGCCGCCCGTGCCGGAAACACCCGCCGAGCCTCCGCCCGTACCGGAGGTCCCGCCGGAACCCGTTCCTCCCGATCCCGTCGGACCGTCGGCATTGCCCGCGGCGTCTCGCGACGATGCCTTCGTGCCCGAGCTACAGCCATTGCCCGCGAGCGGCAACACGCAGCCAACCATGAGGATCCACCAGAGGCCGGAAATGCGACGCATGCGTCGATTATCCACGTCGACCACGAAGTGGTCTAGCAAGGACACTCGGGGTGCCGGGAAGCGCGTGCGGAGGATCACGCGACTTCAGATGGCCCAGGTCTGCGAGGCACTCGGCAAATCGCTGTCGCGCCTGGCCGTCTGACCCGAGCGCCTAGTCGTGTGGGGAGCGGGCTGGCTTTGCCAGCCGCGAACCATGGCGGGAAGGTATGGAAACCCTCCCAGGGTTTCCATATCAGCGATCGGGATCACAGCCCCGAGTCGCCTTTTCGCATCGGCCAGGTCAAGATATCGGACCAGGAGAGTCCGAAATGAAGATCTCTCGCCATGTCTCCCGATACCTTGGCAACCCGATCGCCGTTGCGGCATGCTTCGCGACGGTCCTCGGCAGCGCTTGCGGCAGCTCGAGCTCGATCGGACAACAGGCCCTCGACGCCCGCGGCAGCGGTGGCGCGACCTCGAGCGGGACGGGCGGCACGAGCAGCCTCGGTGGCCAGGGCGGCGGCGGCGCCGGCGGCAAGTCGGGCGCGGGCGGCACGACCAGCGGCGCGGGCGGTGGCCTGGGTACTGGCGGCACCATCGCATCCGGGGGCGTCCACGGCACAGGTGGCGTACCCGGAGCCGGCGGGACGCGGGGTTCGGGCGGCGTGACCGGCAGCGGCGGCGGCAAGGGTACGGGGGGATCTACGGGCCTCGATGCCGGGGCGGACGCCGCGACCGGCTGCCCGGCGCAACTGCCGCTCTCGGGTAGCGCCTGCCGCGGGCCGCTCACCTGCACCTACGGCCAGGCCAGCTGCTGCGGCATCACCTCCTCCGCCTGGACCTGCACCTGTCAGGGCGGCGGCTTTTCTTGCAGCCAGACTACGGAGTGCAACTTCATCTGCCCGGGCGGCGATGGCGGCACGACCGACGCCGCGCTGGACGTCGGCCGCGAGGACGCCCCATTCGTTGTCGATGCCCCGGGTGTCGGCGCGGCCTGCGGCGGCGCGGGCGATCCGGCCTGCGCCACGGACACCTACTGCGAATGGTCGGACAACCTGTGCGGCTCGCGCACGCACGGGGCCTGCGCCACCATCCCGCGGGGTGTGCTTTGCGCCATCTCCGCCGCCCCGGTGTGTGGCTGCGACGGCAAGAACTACCCCNNTCCGGGCAGCTATGTTTGCGATCCCTTGCCCGCGGCGTGCAATGGGGTGTCGAGCTGTGCATGCGTCACGGGCGGCTCGACCTGCGCTGCGAACGCCCAGGGCGACGTCACCGTCACCCTCGCCGTGCCCTGATGAAGGCCGGAAACCTGCCTCGGCGGACCGTCACTTCACGCGCGGCTTACAGGTCCGGCTCTTTTGGTCGCAGGTCAGCTCGGGACAGCACGCCTTGTCCTCTCCGCAGCTCTTCCCTTGGCGTGCGCACGGGGCGCATCGGTCATACACGTTGCACACCAGGCCCTGGCAACAGTCCTCGCTGCGTTTGCAACCATCATCCTCGCCGCGGCACTTGGCCTGGCACGCGCCCTGGCTTTGTCCTATGGGCGTCACGCATTCGGAGTAGGTCTGGCAAGTAGGGGCCCGGCGATCGTTCACCAGGCACGGCTCGCCGGGCTTGGGCCAGCACAGGTCGTCGTAGAAGACTCGCTCCAGCGCGGCCATGTCCACCGGCGGGGCGCCATAGCGCGACCCCAACCCCCGATACTTCACGGACCTGACCAGACCCTTCGTTCACGAGATAGGTGACGGCCGCCACGCTGCGTGCAGCCGAAATCCCAGCTCGATCATTCGCGCGTCTCCACCAAGCGCAATGCAGCCACAGGATCTGACAGG
>PNBO01000164.1:1933-9577 GCA_003136095.1 Myxococcales bacterium | reverse complement strand
TCCTGGTCTGGCAGGGCATCGACGGCAGCGTGATTGGCCGCTGGGAAGTTGCGGGCCCGAAGAAGCTCATGCCCGGCAAGCTCGGTCGGGAATTCTGGAGGCGCCTCGGCCCCGCCATCGGGCACGCACTCGCCCCGCCGAGCGACGAGCTGTCGCCCGCGCCCCGCATGCGCATCAACGCCGGCCCGACCTCGCGGACCGGGCCGGGCCGACGCAAGGGCCCCCGGCCGAGCTCGGGCGGAAATCGTACGGCGCCCATGGCGCTTTCGATCTAGTCCAAGTTCCATCACCGAGAGGTCCGCTTCCCCAGCCGTAGACCGTGCCGTCGGAAAGCACCGCGCAAGTATGCAGGGCACCCGATGACAGCGTGGCGAAAGGTTGCTCGGGCAGGTGCTATTCTGGTCAGCAGTGACCGGCCATGCTTGCCCAGAACCGCGCCGTTCCGTGATGCCGTGAAGGACCGCCCGACCCTTGCGCTCCTCAAGCGCGTGGTGCTTGTGCTGTGGTCGGCCGAGCTGTGGCTGCGTCGTGCCCTCTCGCGCGGATGGCGCCGGCGCTTCTGGGATCTTCGCGGCGAGTGCCGCGCCTGCGGCTGCTGCTGCGTGGAACCCAGCATCCATGTCGACCCCGTGACCTGGCACCTGCCCCTCGTCCGGTGGCTGCTCTGCCGCTGGCAGTACCAGGTGAACGGTCTCGAGTACCAGCGCCAGGAGGGCAGGACGCACGATCTGATCTTCCGCTGCTCGCACTACGACCCGGTCAGCAAGCATTGCGACAGCTACGCCAGCCGCCCCAGCATGTGCCGCGACTATCCCAGGGTGCTTCTCGGCCAGGCGTGGCCCGAGCTGTTCGAAACGTGTGGCTACCGCGTGCTCGCGCGCAAGCCCGAGGTGCTACGCGCCGGAATCGAAGCCACGTCGCTCTCGCCCGAGGCCAAGGCCAAACTGCGCCGGAAGCTGCGGCTCGACTCGTGATCACTCCGGTGGTCCTTTCCCCGGTCCCTCCGGCGGGCTAGATTCTCTCCGTGAGAAAGCAGCTTCGGCGCGCCGACGAAAAGCTTCGCACCGCCCTGGTCACGGGCGCCTGCTCGGGCATCGGTCGCGCATTCGCGCTGCGCCTGGGCTCGCTGGGATACGAGCTAGTTCTCGTCAGCAACCGGCCCACCGAGCTCGCGGCCACGGCGCGGGAGATCAGCGCGGCGCACCCCGTGATGGTGCACACCATCGTGTCGGACCTGGCCCGCCCCGAGGCCGCCGAGGAAGTCTACCGGGAGGTCCGTGACATGGGCCTCGAGGTCGGCATCCTGGTCAGCAACGCGGGCTTCTTCTTTTTCGGCGAGGCGGTGGATGCCTTGCCCGGGCGGGCAAACGCGATGCTGCAGCTTCACGTGGTCACGCCGTCCTTGCTCTGCGCCTGCTTCGGGCGTGACATGCGCGTGCACGGTCGTGGTCACATCCTCATCGTGTCGAGCATCTCGGCCTGGCGCGATTTTCCCGGGATCAGCTACTACGGGGCGAGCAAGAAGTACCTGCGCGGATTCGCCCGGGCGCTGCGCAGCGAATTGGGCGTGTACGGTGTCAACGTGACATGCCTCGCCCCCGGCCCCACCGCGACGAACCTTTATGATATCGACGTGGTTCCGGTCGAGCGCGCCAAGCGGCTGGGCATCATGATGGACCCAGCCACGGTCGCCGAGGCCGGCCTACGCGCCATGTTCGCGGGGCGCGCCGAGCACATCCCGGGCTGGCTGGCACGCGCCATGGCCTGCCTCTCGGTTTTGGTTCCGCAGTGGGCGATCGACCTTCTGCGCAGGCACGCGCCGTGGTTGCCCAAGCGCGGAGGCGCAGGGTGACCGATCCCTTCTCGCCCTTCCGGCTGGCCGGGCTCTCGCTGCGCAACCGGATCATCAAGACCGCCACGTTCGAGGGCATGAGCCCGGGTGGCGGCGTGAGCGATGCGCTCACCGAACACCATCGTGCGCTGGCGGCCGGCGGGGTGGCGATGACCACGGTCGCGTACTGCGCGGTCACACCCGACGGGCGCACCTTTCGCGATCAACTCCACATGCGGCCCGAGGTGGTTCCCGCTCTGCGTACGCTCACCGCGGCCGTGCACGGGGCGGGCGCGGCCGCGTCGGTCCAGCTTGGCCACTGCGGCGCCTTTTGCAACAACCACGACCTGGCGCGACGACGACCGATGGGCCCGTCGCGTGCGCTCAACCTGATCGGCGCGCTCAGTGGCCGCGTGCTAGCCGATGCGATGAGCGAGACGGAGATCGAGGACGTGACGGCGGCGTTCGTCGGCGCGGCCCAGCTGGCCCGCGAGGCCGGCTTCGATGTGGTCGAGTTGCATCTGGGGCACGGCTATCTGTTGAGCCAGTTCTTGAGCCCGGGAACCAACGCGCGCCGCGATGCCTTCGGCGGCTCGCTGGCGAACCGCGCCCGCTTCCCGCTCATGGTGGTCGAGCGGGTGCGGGCCGCCTTGCCGCCGGAGATGCCGGTGCTGGCCAAGGTCAACCTGCGCGATGGTTTCCGCGGCGGTCTGGAAATCGACGAGAGCGTCGAGGTGGCGCGCGAGCTGGAGGCGCGGGGGGCGGACGCGCTGGTGCTGTCGGGCGGGTTTGTCAGCCGCAATCCCTTCTACCTGTTTCGCGGCGAGCGTCCGCTGCGCCAGATGATCGCGGTCGAGAAGAGTTGGCCGCAAAAACTGGCGCTGGCTGTCTTCGGTCCCGCCTTGATCCACGCCTATCCCTTCGCGCCGCTCTACTTTCTGCCGCTGGCGCGCGAGATCCGGCGTGCCGTGCGCATGCCGCTGGTCCTGCTGGGCGGCATCAAGTCGCGGGACGATCTGGACACGGCGATGCGCGAGGGCTTCGAGCTGGTCGCGATGGGGCGCGCGCTGATCCACGATGCGGCCCTCATCGCGAAGCTCGCCGCGGGCACCGCGCGCGGCAGCGGCTGCGTGCCCTGCAATGCGTGTGTCGCCGAGATGGATCGCGAAGGCGGGGTCTGCTGCCCCAAGGTCCCGGCGCAGCTCGCCGACCGCGAGGCGTATGTCCGCAGGGCGAGGCTGGCGCGAACCTCGGTCACCGAACAGAGCTCATTGCGATAGTCGACGATCGAGGAGGGGACTACTGCGACCCCGTGGGTAACACGAAATGAGACGTCGGATCGGAACATGAGATGGCGGACGATTCGTCGCTGGCCGAGGAGAAGGATACGCGAGGGCGCCCCCCTCATTTTGCCGCCAAGGGCACTGCGGTAGCCGACGGACCCAGCGGCACCACATAGGCGTCGCGCTCCTTGGTGAAAGTGCTCGTCGGCGCGTAGGTGCCCACGCCGGATACGGTCGCCGGCTGCTCGACGCGCAGGCGCGCCGACGGGGTGTTGGCATCGGACGGGGCCAGGGTGACCTGCACCGCGTGCGTCTGCGAGTCGAAGTCGACCTTCTGGAACTGGCCACTGTCGAGGGTCAGCCAGAGCCCGGCCGGCGCCAGATAGATCCGCCGGCGTAGCGAATCGAGCGGCGTTACGCTGATGCTGTTGCCGTTGACGGTCAAGTTGCCGCCGAATGCCTGCCAGCCGAAGTCGGGGTGATTGACCAAGTAGGTGGCTGAATTGTAGGTGTGGCCGAACACGTTCAAACCAACGTCACCCGTGATCGGATCCCATTTCAGCGTATCGGGGAAGGTGTGGAACGCCATGGACGGGAAGCCGTCTTGGTCGATGTTGGACAGCGTACCCATCATGCCGCCGTAGCCGATGCGCAGCAGGTAGATGTCGTCGGGGTGATCGCGGTACTCGGTCAGAATGGGGATGGCGTTGAGGGTGGAACCGTAGTGGTGGATCATGCGCTCCAGGCGAGGCGTCTTGGAACCACCATATTCAAAGTCCCAGTAGCGGCGCGCGCAGCCGTTGTGGCCCCAGTGCGGGACCGTCGGCATGTAGCCGGTGATCGCATCGACGCAGACCTTGGACTTGGTCGTGTAGCCGAAGTACCGCGTCCAACCGTAGACTTCTTCCTGACCGGTCGAGTCCCAGGCCATCTCGCTGGCGAAGGGATAGGCCTGGGAGTTCCACACATCAGCGCGCGCTTTCATCTCGGCCTCCAAGTCGGACGCCTGCGTGGTCATGCCTTCGCGCTTGAGATCCTTGAGGATCTCGATGAAGACGGTTCCGTCCATGAGGCCGTACTGGGCGTAGTCGTTGCCAATCGTGGTCATGGTGACCGCGGTCTTGTACGCTTGGTTGAGATACCAGTCAAAGGTATGGTTGCTGACCAGGCCGGTGTTGTTGCGGGCCAGGCGGTACATCGCCCAGTACAGCGCCGCCACGTGCGGATAGTTGTACGAGCGCGGGACCTCCAATGTATGCGCCTGGTTCCATGCGCCCCAGAAGGTCTGGCCCGTCGTCGCATCGGTCCATTGCACGCTGCTGCTGTAGGTGCCGGCCGGCATCGTGCTGGGTTCATAATAGAAGAGCGTGCGCTTGACCCCGTACTGCTGCGAGCCCGAGCTGTATTGCAGGCCGCCCCAGATCACCTTGTCGACGAAGTCTTGGTACTTGGTCACCTGCGCGCTGTCGGGCTGTCCGAATTGCTTCATGGCCCCGGCTAGCCAGGTGGCGCCGCCGTCGTCGCCCAGTCCGCACACCCAGGCCTGGCGGGATTGCGTGACGATCTGGCCTAGCTCGTGGTCGTAGGTCATGACCGACGGGCTGCGACCAAAGGGATCGCTTGCATCCACGAACCAGTCTTTCGTGGTGAGGAAGGTGCCCATGTCGCTGAGCACCTGGTTGGCGGCCTTGGTCACGTAGTAGTGAATGGTTTGCACCGTGCCGTCGGCGTAGCTCACGGTGGCGCGCGCGCGTCCCCAGGTCTTGCCGGCCACCGTGTAGGCCTTCCATCCGGTCGAGGTGTCGCTCTGCGCGGTGAGGGTCAGCGCACCGGAGGGCTCGACCCCGACCGAGCTCACGGCCGAAGGGTAGTTGAGATAGAGCTTGCCCTCGAGGTCCGTGGGCAGGATGTAGCCGGGAATGCCGACTGCCACCGGGCGCTGGTACTTGGCCAGCGTCTTCTCGATGTTGCGGATGGTATCCGAGAGCACGAAGACCACTCCGTAGGTCTTGCTCTCGCCCGTGGCCAGCGTGAGATCGGTGGCCGGGTTCCATGACGTGGCTTTCGACCATTCGCCGTCGGCGTAAGCCTTGCTGTGCACCATCCACTCGAGGAAGCCCTCGAAGGTCTGCGCGCGGGGCGTGAGCTCGGTGAAGATCGCGACCGGATCCGTCGAGTCCGTCTTGGGCGCGTTGAGGATGGGATTCCAGGCCTCGAACGGCGTCTTGCCGTCGGGCAGCACCAAGAGCGCCGGGTTCGCGCCGGAGAGCCGCGTGACTTGCAGGTAGCCGGCGTCGCGGCCGATGTATGGGTCCGCGAACGAGCACTGCGCGTGCGCCTGGTCGAGCGTGCGGTTGGTGATGACGTTGTTGAACACCATGGGAATGCCGAGGGCGCCGATCTGCACGGACGAGCTCGAGGTGTTCTTGATCTCGAAACGCATGACCAGCCGTCCGCCCTGTTTGACATATGAGCGGATAATGGAAACCGGGAGGTTGGCAGGAAGCGCGGGCGAAAGATCGGCCGCGGCGAGCACGTCGCCCGAGGCGGTCTGCGCGGTGACGGCCGTGCGCGAGGCCGAGGTGGTGACGTTCTGCCAGGAGACGTCGGTGCCGGTCCGCAGGCGCAGGGTGATGTCGCCGAGGTGGAAGTAACCCGCTGCCGACCGGCTGGACTCCAGATCGCTGGGCGTGAAGTCGAAGCTCGAAACCCCCTTGGGCTTGAGCGCCGCGATGGTCTGCGAGGTCTTGTTCAGGCTCACGCAGAGCTCGGCGGTCTCGAAGTTGATGGTGCTGGTCGAGGTGGTACACGTCCCGGTGATATTGGGTGTGTCGGGGATGGAGGTGGAGCCGCCGGTGCTGCTCGTGGTGCCGCTCGTGCCGGCGGTTGTGCCGCCGGTGCCGGCCACACCGCCTGACCCCGTGGTGCTGCCGCCCGCGCCGCCCGTCTTGCCGCCCGCGCCACCAGAGCCGGCACTGCCACCGAAACCGGCGCTGCCACTGGGACCGCCACTGCCACCGGAACCGGCGCTGCCACCGGAGCCGCCACTGCCACCGGAGCCGGCCGCGCCGCCGGACCCGGCACCGCCACCCGAGCCGGCCACGCCACCGGAGCTCGTCGTGCTGCTGCCGCTGCCGCCCTTGCCTGTCGCGTTGCCACCAGCACCGGCGCTGCCACCGGTGCCGTTGCCGCCACTGCCGCCCGTTCCAGTCGTCGCGCTGCTACCGGAATTGCACGCCAGCAAAGGCGAAAAAGCGCAGGCCAAGAGTGCCGCGCAGAAGCTGGACAAGAATCGCCGGTTCCTCATGCGAAAAAGGTCGCCCGCCCGTCCTTTTTCAGCTCACGTAGCTACGAACCGGACGCGAGTGCCTGGATTTCTGCGAGCGACAGCGCGCGATTGTAGACCCGGAACTCGTCGATGTTCCCGTCCAGATACGGATCCGCCGAGTATTGCGAGCGCCCGATGTAGTTGTTGGGGGTATTGCCGAGGTCGGCTGGCCGCAGCGTGACCGCGGCGTTTGCGCCAACCTGCACGCCATCGAGATACAGCACGGCTCCAGTCGAACCCAGCACCACGGCCACGTGGTGCCACGCCAGGGTCGGCAACGGCGCCAGCCCGTCGACGGTCTGCTCCGCGCCTGCGGCGTTGTTGCTGGCGCTGATCGCGAACCTGACAGCATTGCTCGCGGCCGCCAAGTTCGTGCTGGCCGCAACGAACATGTAGCCCCTGGTGGAGCTCGTTCCGAAATCCCAGATTCGCTGCCAGTCGGAGGCGGTGGTGTTGTTCGTGTTGAGGTAGACCCAGGTCGCCACGGTCATCTCGCAGGCGCCAGCCAGAATTCCCACCGGCAGCGTCGCATAGCCCTGACTGGCCTTGGCCAGCGCCAAGGCGTTGTTGACCTTGCCGGCCACGAAGCTGTACCCAGCCGTGCCACCGGTTCCCGTCACCAGAGTTGCAGGCTTGTTGTTGCCCGACTGATCCGGCAAAGACGTACCCGAGGCTGACTCGCAAGGGTAGTAGGCCACAAGGCCTTGGGTCAATCCGCCGGCATCGGGCGCGACATAGCCCGAGCAGACGCCCGCGTCGCTCGAGGTCGTACCGCCTGTTCCAACACCTCCCGTACCAGCTCCACCGGAACCAGCTCCACCGGTACCAGCTCCACCGGTCCCAGCCCCACCAGTCCCTCTCCCACCAGTCCCGGATCCGCCGGTCCCTGCGCCGCCGGTACCCGTGGCGATGCCGCCGCTGCCGCCTCTTGCCGTGCTGCCCCCACCGGTCCCCCCTCTGCCCGTCGTGGTGCCGCCGCTGCCACCTCTCCCTCCCGCAGCNNCCCGTTGCCCTTCCTACTGGGACATCTGGGGGTGGAATGTCGGCGTCGAGCGCCCCGCCCACGCCTCCCGAGTCGATGAAGATCGTTCCGCCCTTGCCACCCGCGGAGGGCGTGTCCGGCGGCGTGGGCCCGACATCGATGGGGCCAGTCGTTCCGCCGGCTCCACCACTCGCTCCGCGCGCACCATCGAGCGCGGACT
>PNBO01000164.1:0-1893 GCA_003136095.1 Myxococcales bacterium | reverse complement strand
ACAGCATGGGGACTGGCTTCGGCAGATCAGGGGGACATCGTGCCGAAACTGGTACCTGAAGTGTACCATGAGGTCGCTCTTGTCGTCCCTCGCGGCTCAGGGGTTCAAGACGTGAGCCGCACGCGGGCATGGGAACGACCACTTGGGAATGTGGAGGATCCGTGTCATGAAGAAGAACCCGCACGTCATCACTCGCTGCACGGTACTGGTCGGCCTGGCCACCTTCGCGCTTTGGGGCTGCGAATCACCGACCGGGGGTGTGAGCACGAAACTCGACGGCTCTGCCGGCACCGGTGGTGGCACGAGTGCGGGTGGCACGAGTGGGAGCGGCGGGACGGTGAGCAGCGGAGGCAGCGTGGGCACGGGTGGCGCCTCTGGGACCGGTGGCAGCACCACATCCGGCGGGACCGGCGGCGACACGACCGGGATGGGTGGCAGAAGCTCGATCGGTGGCAGCACGGCTTCCGGCGGAACCTTCGGGAGAGGCGGGGCTACGGGGACCGGCGGCGGCTCGGGTACGGGTGGAGCGACCGGTACGGGTGGCCGCGCGACCGGCGGGGCTACGGGGATCGGCGGAACGGGCGGCCCTACGGGAACGGGCGGTGTGACAGCACGAGGCACGGGCGGCGGCAGCGGGACGGGCGGCAGCAGCGGGACGGGTGGCAGTACCGGCACGGGCGGCAGCACCGGGCCTTGCACCCCCGATTTTGGATCCCCACCGTCGGATGTTTCCGCGTGGATTGACGCGAGCTGGAGCAGCCAGCTCGGTACCAACGTCAAGAATCGCAAGGACTGGCTGATCGACAACGCGATGCTGGGCAAGGGACAGATCAACCTTTGCGTGCGCTGGGGCGCCACCACGGCCCCGACGGCTGCGGTCAAGACCGGGATGGCGGCCGCGGTCGAGAAGTGGTTCAACGACTGGTTCACCAACCTGGCCGACTACGGCTGCTTCCCGTACTCGCACATCACGGCCAAGGTCACGGGTTGGGCGGTAAAGCCGGGCAACGAATCCTGGGTCTCCGACCTCGACAGCTCGATCAAGGTCTACACGCAGACCGATTCCGGCACCGACCCCCCGGGCGAGCCCATGTGCCCGAGCGCCTGCTCGTTCTTCGACAACTGGAGCCACACCTTCCCCAATTGCCCGGGCGGCGAGGCCTTCCACACCGACTATTGGCTGTGGCTTGACGACAACCTCCCGGGCAGCGGCGCCGCGGCCGTGGGCGGCGACTGGGGATTGCGCATGCCGGTCAGCAACTTCATTTCGTACATGGGCAAGAGCAATCTCGTCATCGAGCACGAAATGGGACACGGCTTCGGCTTCCAGGACTACTACGACTGGACCGGCTCCACGCCNNGGAATCCCAGCCGGTTTTGCTTGACGACCGTTTCGAACGCGACAAGATAAAACGATGTCCGAGCAGGATGGAACCGGGGAAGCTGATCGCGACAGCAGTGCGGCAAGTGGGCAGCTCACGGTAGAAACCCTCAACCGCTACCTCGAGGCGGCTACGGAAGATCGCGAAGCCGCGGAAGAGCGTTCTTCGCTCGTCATTGCTCGCTTCACGAGACTGACCATCGCCATGATGTGCGTGACGATGGTCATTGCCGGCGCCAATGTGGCCATGATACTTCGGATGTCGAGCCCTGCTCAACCTGCCGCGGTGGCGCCGCCTCGCCCCGTGGAAATGCCAACCGTGATTGTACAGCCAGCCCAACCGGTCTTGCCAGCGCCGGTGCCAACCGAATCGCGCGAAAGCCCGCGGCCCCCGGAGAAGATTCCCCTCCTCGGTTCGCCACCAAGCTCGAAGGCTAGGCCAGCACCCGCACCCGGGGTGACACGGTTGGCCCGCACAGCACCCCCGCCGCCCCGGTCCCAGCCGTTACTCT
>PNBO01000405.1 GCA_003136095.1 Myxococcales bacterium | reverse complement strand
CAGCGTGCAGATGGAATGCGTGATCCCTTCCAGCGCGTCGGAGATGGGATGGGCGTAGTCGTACATCGGGTAAATGCACCACGCGTCGCCGGTACGGTGGTGATGCGCCTTCTTGATTCGATAGATCGGCGGGTCGCGCATGTTGAGGTTCGGGTGCTGCATGTCGATCTTGGCGCGCAGCACGCGCGAGCCATCCGCGAGCTCGCCCGCGCGCATGCCACGGAAGAGGTCGAGGTTCTCCTGCATCGGGCGATTGCGGTACGGACTTTCCTTGCCCGGCTTGTAGAAGTTGCCGCGGTACTCGCTGATCTGCTCGGCCGACAGGTCGTCGACGTAGGCCTTGCCCTCGCGGATCAGGTGTAGGGCGCACTCGTAGATCTTCTCGAAGTAGTCCGACGCATACAGCGCCTCGCCGTTCCACTGGAAGCCCAGCCAGCGCACGTCCTCGGCGATGGAATCGACGTACTCGACGTCTTCGGCGGTCGGGTTGGTGTCGTCGAAGCGCAGGTTGCACTTGCCGCCATACTTGGCCGCGGTGCCGAAGTTCAGGCAGATCGACTTGGCGTGCCCAATGTGCAGGTAGCCGTTGGGCTCGGGCGGAAAGCGCGTGTGCACGCGGCCGCCGTTCTTTCCCGCGGCCAAATCGGCGTTGATGATATCCTCGATGAAGTTCGCGGCCGGGCGGCCGTCCGGCACGGCTGCATCCTTGTCGTCGGTCATGGCGCTAGAACCTATGGTCGCGACGCCCGCTTGTCCAAAGAAAAACGGGGTACCGAAGTACCCCGTTTCGATTGATGAATCAACCAGCGACTACTTGCCGAACGCGATGCCGGTGAGGCAGAAATCGGTCACGGCGTAGTCGTTGGTCACGTCCGAGGAGATCTGGATGCCGATCTTGTCGATCTTGGCAATGTCGGATGCCTGGAGTTGCTTGCAGCACTTCGTCGTATCCTCGCCCGCCGCGCCGGTGCAGAGGGGAGTACTGCCGCACGTGCTGCCGTTCCAACAGTTGGTGTTGAACGAGGTAAGCAGGGTGGCCGTGCCAGACTTCATGCTGGCGCAGTAGGAATACTCTGTACATGTCTGATCGACCAAGTGAATCTCGGTCCGGATGGCAGTGTTGGCCGGTGTCACCGATCCGGTCGTGGTGAGCGTGATGCTGGTGTAGGCCGCGTTCGAGGTCACCTGACCGAGGGTCTGCCCGTTGCCGCTGGTATCAGCCGGCGGGTCGCTGGTGTTCACGCCGATCTGAAGTCCCCAGGCGGAGGTATAGTCGGGGCTGGTCGACCCTGACGGCGTCGTTACCTTTGGGATTTTGCCCGTGAGGCAGAGCTTGTCGGTCGAGGCCCAAACGGTCTGGCCTGTGGTGGGACATGTCTTGCCATCAGCGTTACACTGCCCAAGTGGCGGAGCGGTGATCGGTCGCGTATTGGACAGATTCTTCGGATCCTCCGCGCACACCGGCGAATCAGCGCTGTCCTGAAGGCCCAAGGCAATGAACGCGTACCCCTGCATGACGCCCTGGGCCTTGCCGTTGCAGAAGTTCACGGCATCGCTGCCGGGATCGGCGCAAGAGCCGGACGAGGTCGTACCACCGCTGCCGCCGCCACCGCTACCACCGCCGCCGCCGCCGCTGCCACCGCTGCCGCCGCCGCCGTTGCCACCCGCGCCACCACCGCCGCCGCTCCCGGCGCAAGAAACGGAAACCACCAGAGCCCCACAAAGGGCCAGGGAGGTCAAACTCAAGCCAATTCCAATCTTTGTAACTTTCTGTGCGTTCATGTCACCCTCTCGTTTGATCTGGTCGCGCATTCAACAACGGATAGGGGCGGGATGGGAACAAATATGTGCAAAAAACCCGGCTAGCGCGTCGAGTTACCTCCACTCGATTGGAGCCCCGCTACAAGCTACTCAAGAATCTCTGCTCGTAGGCCTCGACGTCCCCGACTTCGCCGATGTCCACGCTGAGGATTTCCATGGTGCGCGGGTTGACGACGATATTGAGGGGCACGGAGTCGACGGAGAAGTACTGGCCCAGCTCGGCGCCTTGGCCATCGACGACCACGGAGAAGTCGAGGCCGTGGTCGCCGACCCATTTCTGCAGTTCGTTCCAGCCCGGGGACGCGCTGCCGTAGCCTTCCATCGCGATCTGGATCACGGCGACGTGATGATCGGCACGCCAGGCCGCGGTCTGCGCCAGATTGTTGGTTTCGTTGTTGCAGTGCGGGCACCACATGAAGATGCCCATGACGTGCAACAGGTCGTAGCGGGCGCCGGCCGGATCGTAATACTCGGCCATGGACACGACCGCGAGGGTAGCAATGGTCGCGGCCGAGCGGATGCCTTCGAGCGTGAGGTTGGGAAAGATCTGGCCGGGCTGCGTGGCGGTCCTGGGATGGCCGCCGATATTCGTCGAGGGGTACGCGGTGCCGTCGGGGTTGGTCGGCCGGCCAGACAGGTCGGCGTCGGGCATGGGAACGAGGAGGCCGCCGCCCGTCGAGGGTCCGGAACAGCTCGCCGCGAGCCCGGCCATGGCAAGCAGGGGCAGCCCTGGGAACTTCGGCATGGGTGGAGAGGTTAATGTGAAACCCTGCGGATGCCCAGGAAACCTTGCGGAACGCAAGGCCATCCGGGAATAGGTCGCCGCAACTTGGGGTTGTACGGCTGGCCAAATTGTCGTTTTCTACGCCCCCACAGGAACCCAATAGGAGATTGTATGGACGTCCGCGTTATCAATGAAATGGTGCAGCAGCAGTCAGCCTTCGTGGAAAACCTTTCCGCCGAGGTGGGCAAAGTCATCGTGGGCCAAAAGGCCATGGTCGACCGCATTCTCATCGGCCTGCTCACCGGCGGCCACGTGCTGCTCGAAGGCGTTCCCGGCCTGGCCAAGACCTTGACCGTGAAGACCCTGGCCGATGCGCTGTCCATGAAGTTCTCGCGCATCCAGTTCACGCCCGACCTCTTGCCCGCGGACATCACGGGCACCGTCATCTACAACCAGAGCCGGAGCGAGTTCATCGCCAAGAAAGGCCCCATCTTCGCCAATCTGGTGCT
>PNBO01000072.1 GCA_003136095.1 Myxococcales bacterium | reverse complement strand
TCACTGGTCCGGCACAACTACCCGCGCTTGAGTGTCCGCGGCAGCGTTCTGAGCTTGCCCACCATTTTGTCGAGGCTGATGTTTCAGGAGTCCCTTGGCATTGATCCTGTCATCTTGCCCTATAGTGAATTTAGCCGTGACTTCCAGGCGCTTGAGAAGATTCGGGCCGGCCTTTCATGCGGCATTGTGCTCTTCGCGAACATCTCGTGCATCTATCATTGCCATTACCTAGCAGAGCATGCATGCAGCGTGGGACACGCTTCCCAGGAGAACCAGGGCAACAAGAGGATCCAATTCATGATGGATACCTATTTGTGGCAGTGCACGCGCAGGCGGTTGACGAACCCCGAGTTGTTCCTCATGAGTCGCTGGATACGTCCGGAAGACCTTCATCACTATGAGGCATTGGGCATGGAGGAATTCAAAATCATCGACCGTTCACGGTCGACGCCCTGGCTCCTTCGCGCAACAAAGGCATATGCTTCACGCCGGTACGACGGCAACCTGCTTGATATTCTGTCCATTGAGCTTCTGGGAGATCCTGCCGGTTTCCACCCGAGCATTGACCAGCGCACTTTCAGGATGATTCCCCAACTCGACAAAAACGAGAGACAATTGATGGGCCGGGTGTTGCAGTTGCGGGAGCGCCTGCTGGCCCTCAATGTGTTCATTGATAACGCCGAACTTTCCGATTTTCTGGAGGGGTTCCGGAGAATCCGCTGCGCAGAGACGTACTGTGACAACTGCCGCTATTGCCATACCTATGCCGAACGCGCGGTGCGCTATGATCGAAAAGAGTCCGCGGACCTCGTAACGGCGATGGATGCGCTCATCAACGAGTCATTGGCCGCACAGTGGTAGCGCCGGCACCCGGACTTGTCCGGCCTTTCGCGTCCGCGGAGTTGTTCGTCCCGGTGCTTGTAGGCCCGGCCGAAGTGTTCCTAAGCGTTTCGAAGTACTTGGCGTGCATCACGACCGATACCGGGCCGGCCGGTATGCTCAAGGCGGCGGCGGCGAACGTCGGCGGGCCTAGTTTTCCCATGGCGTCTTTCGAGAAGCCGAAGCCCTCGGTGGGAATGCCAAGGAGATTGGTGTCCAGCTTGCCGTTGCCATTCTCATCGTGAAAGAACGCGACGGCGTACTTGCCAGGTACGACGTTGTCGAACACCGCGAGGGCCCCACGATTCCGCGACCGTACCTGGGCGCCGACGAGTTGTCCCTTCTTCTCGTCGAATGCACGCTTGTTGTCGTAAAGCGCGACGTAGATCGTTCCTCGGTCATGGCGAAGGCCTTCGATTCGCACCGTGATGGTGCTTCGTGCTTGTCCAGCCGGGGTGCCCGCGGCAGCGGGCAAGGAGGCTGGCTTTGCTGCTTTGCCGGCGTCGGCTGATGGCGGCGGCAGGGGATCTGCCGTGATTTGGGCCGCCTGGGACACCATGGCAGCAGCGAAGAGGCAAACGATCCTGCGTCTAGCTCTCAGCATGCCCAATACCTCCACGAGAAGGGACCGAGGCTTTCTGTGATCGCCTCGGCGCTATCCTCCTATTCCCGGTCGCTCCGTAGAGAATACGCACGGCGATGAGCATATGCTAGCCAGAGAAAGTCGGAAGGAATGGCCTACACAGAACCTTGATGCTGGACTTGGACCTTGGCCACGCAGCCGAGCACCCTCCTGCTCTTCGCCTACGCCCTTGTGCCTCGCGAAGACCCCATCGGCGTGACCTCCCGCGCCGCCGGTGGCAGTGACGGTCAGGCACGCTGAAGCCATCACGTTGAGCCATCGACCGTCGAGCTCCAGCAGGCCCAGATAGCCATTTCCACCGTGAAGATTCGGATACAGTTGTCACGCCGTCGAGCTTGGCGAAGGCATCGGAAGCTACCTGCCATTGGGACTGGCTGTACAAGTCGTCGACGATTTCATTCTCGTGGAGCACCGTCACCAGATTGGCGTAGATCCGGTTCTCCAGAATCCATCGGGTTTGCTCACGGCCTCGACCGCGTGCCCGCGCGCAAGTGCGCCAACGTCGGGTACGTGATTGGCGCCCACGGGCCCGCCTCCAACCCGGAGCTGGTGAGGGCTAGACTACTGGATCTCAGGGCCGGTACAGGCGCTATCGCTTGCGGCGCTTGCTCGAGGCCACAGCCCGCAGCGCTTGCGCGACGTCGGCGACCAGGTCGTCGGCGCTCTCGATGCCGGTCGAGACTCGAATGTTCGATCCCGTGATGCCCGCGGAACGGCGCGCCGGTTTGGTCATGGACGCATGGCTCATGGTATCGGGATGCTCGACCAAGGACTCCACCCCGCCGAGGGATTCGGCGAAGGCAAAAATCTCAAGCGCCTGGATGAACCGGAAGGCAGCTGGCTTGCCGCCCCGGATGTCGAACGAGAGCATGCCGCCGAAGCCGAGCATTTGCTTGCGGGCCAGCCGGTGCTGCGGATGAGCGCGAAGTCCTGGATAATAGACATGCTCGACCAGCTTGTGGCCGGCCAGGAATTCCGCGAGCGCCCGGGCGTTGCGCTCGTGCGCCACCATGCGGACTGGCAGGGTCCTGATCCCGCGCAGTACCAGCCATGAGTCGAACGGAGACGAGCAAGTCCCGAGCGCATTGACCAAGGCCGCAACCGCCGTGGCGTGTTGCGGGGTGCGCGAGATGACCGCGCCGCCCACCATGTCACTGTGGCCGTTCAAGTATTTGGTCGTCGAGTGCACGACGAAATCGGCGCCCAAGGAAAGCGGCTTTTGGAAGATGGGCGACAGGAAGGTGTTGTCGACGATGGTCAGCTGGCCATGCTTGCGGGCGATGTCACAGATGGCGGCGATGTCGACCAGGCCGAGCAGGGGATTGCTCGGGGTTTCGATCCAGATGGCACGGGTGTTGGGTCGGATGGCTTGCTGGACGGTGCGAGGATCGGACATGTCCACGAACGAGAAGGTCAGGCCGCGGTTCGAGAGCACGGACGCGAACAGGCGATAGGTACCCCCGTAGATATCGCGCCCGGCGATGATGTGACTACCTGCCGGGAAGAGGGCCATGACCGTGGTCTCGGCCGCCATGCCAGTCGCCGTCGCGGACGCACCAGCACCGCCTTCCAGGGCGGCCAGGCACTCTTCCAGGGCAGAGCGGGTCGGGTTGGCGGTTCGGCTGTAGTCGAAGCCCTTGTTCTTGCCAGGCGACTCGAAGGCGAAGGTCGATGTGGCGTAGATGGGAACCGCCACGGCGTTGAAGGTCGTGTCCTTGCGGGTGCCCGTCTGAACGCAGATGGTTTCGGTCCGATACTGATTGGCCTTGGCTGGGTTCTTCATGGTAGAGGCAGCCATTTCTAGCACGGACGGATGCGCCGGTGCATCCCCGTTTGGTGACTTAGAAGACAGATGTCTTGTCGGACGGCGCTGGCCAGATCAGGGTCGGCGATGGGCGGGGGATGCTGTGGGGCGGTTGGGTGGCCAAGGGGAGACATTCACGCAAAGGCAGCGTTCGGATCGCGGCTGGCGCGAGCGAGCGCGGGGCCGAGTAGCCGAGGTCAGCGGGCCGAGCGCCGAGCGCCTGACGAGGCCGTCCCCGCCCTCGATTCCTCGCTTCACGCGATGCCGGTCACACGTGCGAACACCCGCCCATTCACGGCGAACTTGTAGGCGAGCGGGACCAAGCTGACGCCGTATTTGTGGGCCAAGTCGGGGCGCTGGGAGACGTCCACCAGCAAGTGCCAACTGGAACGCCGCCAGGGACAGGAGCGGTCACCACTGGAAGGCAAACGCGAGGCCCGCCGTCAGGCCGATCACGGCCTGGTTGAAACGCGAGGCGCGCGCGTCGATGTCGGGGGCGGGGCGGCGGGAGGCTGTGCAGAGGTTCGGACAAGTAGAGACATCTGTCTAGTATAGCAGACCGTCCCGCCGTGATCTACGATCCCAACCTCGACGACTTCTTCCTGGCGACCCAAGAGCACTCGGCGACCCTGCTCTCCCTCGGGACATGCAGCTCGAATACGCTGATCCCTCCCGCTCCCCCAATTTCGGTAGCATCGAGATTGGCGTCGGCTACGTGTTCGATTCCCGCCGCAAGACCATCTGGCAATTGGGCGGGCGAAATTTCGGCAGCACGCCGCTCGATGCAAAGGCAGGCGGGACGTCGTACGCGGAAGATCCCAACGGCCCAGGGCTGCGCGAGGACATGGCCCTGGCCTTCGACGAGGATCGGAGACGCTTGCTGATGTTTTCGGGCATGAAGTTTCTGCGCGCGCAGGTCACGATCTCGAACGAGATCTCCGAGCCCGCGGATCTGTGGGAGTGGAACGCGGACAACTCGGCCTGGACCACGTGTTGGTCCGGCTCGCCAGGCCCAATTCCGCGCACCAACGCCAACCTGGCCTACGACCCCACCCGCCACGCCCTCATCCTCTTCGGCGGCGAGGGCTACGACGGCAAGGGGAGCTTCACCGGGTCGCTGGCGGCTCCGTGGGAATGGGCGATTCCCTAGCCCGCGTTATTCGCTACTCCCAGTCCAGTCTGCAGGTACAAAGCCGCGCCGCGGACGCGGGAACGACCGCTGGCGCGTGCAGAAAGGTTGCGCGATGCCGCGGCGACGGCGCGCACCCTGCGGCGCGGCCCAGCAGAATCCCATCCCAGCGATGTGGTCGCGGCTACTTGCCGTGCACGTCAGCGATGGCCGCGACGGTTCCCGGGCCGTGGCACATCATGCACGACTCGCTACTGGCCAGGGCGGAGGCGCGGGTACCATAGAAGGTGCCGCCCATCTGCCGCATGTGCGAGAGGTCGTTGGCCGAGTCGTGGCAGGCGGAGCATGCGGCGACGATGGGCGAGCTCACCAGGGTCGTGCTCGAGGCCTGGCAGGGCGCGCTCAACGAGCAGGCGCAGGGAGCGGCGCTGGTGCAGGCGACGCCGTCTTTGGTTCCGCTGGTGAGATTCGAGGTGGAAAAGCCCGAGCCGTAGTCCGTGCCGTTGGCCAGCACGTAGGGCGAGGTGCTGATGTCAGGCGTGTAGCTGCCCGTGCCCACGGTGCTCATAAGCAGACTGGACACGGCCGACGCCGAGGCGCTGGCGCTGAAGTCGTAGGTGCCGGGCAGGTGGCACTGCTGGCAGTTGTTGAGGATGCCCGGGTAGGTCACGTCGGCGAAGGAGTCGGCGTTATCCAGGGTGCAGGTGCCAGCGGCAAACGAGCCGGTCGTACAGGCGGCATGCCAGCTGAACTTCACGTTGCGGAAGGCCGCCCCGTGGATGCCATGAATGAACGTCGACGAGCTGGCCGACCAACCGCCGCTCGTGCGGTTCGGGTTGTGGCAGAAGGCGCAGGTGGGTCCGTCGTTACGCTGGCCCGCGTGGAAGCTCGGGTTGGCGCCGAGCTGCTCGTGGCAGGCTTTGCAGTTGTCGTTCTTCACGATGCCCCGGCGAGCGGCGTAGGCCTTGCCCGTCGCGGTGTCGGTGGCAACCTGGTAGACGTCGGGAGCCGCGACGATGAGGCCGCCGCACATCTGGCTGGCGATGCAGCCTTTGACAATGGGGTCGGTGCCATACGGGAAGGCTGGCAAATTGATCTGCGTGAGCGGTGGCGTGGACGACAGGCTGTAGGTGTAGCCGACGCCGCCCGTGAGCATGATGGCGGTGTCGGGAACCACGACGCCGGTCAAGGTGATGGTGTAGTAGCCGCTCGTGGCGTCGAAGGTCATGGTTCCGGCCCCGCTTCCCGTCGCGGTGGCGTTCCAGATGTTCTTGATGTAGCCGCTCGCCGAGGCATTGAAGTCGGCCGGCGCGGTGATGCCGTCCTGGGGCACGGCGAAGGCGAAGTACACGCTTGGAGAGCCGACGAATCCGTCCATCAGCTCGGTCACCACGCCGGCCGCGTAGGTGTTGAAGACCACCGGGGTGAGGTCCTTGACCAACTGGAAGGTGATGCTCGGGTGCTTGTTCACGTCGCGCGCGACGCTCTTCACCTGGTAGGTGATCTTGGCGGCCCCGGCCGGCAAGACGCCCGCGGCGGGTATGTAGCCCGCATTGGTGTTGGCGTTGGTGCCGCCGAGCCACGTGGCGGTGGGATCCGGCGCCGCGACGGCCACGTGGGCATCGAACACGCCATAGCCGACCTGGGTCTTGGGTGCCGAGGCGGGGTGGCAGGTAGCACAGGTCGAGTCATCGGCCGCCGGGCCGCCGAGGTGGGCCGTGCGCCCGGCCGGGATCGCGGTGGCCGCGGCGAAGCTGACGTTGTCGTGGCAGGAGCCGCAGACACGCCGGCTGGGCTTGTTCTTGAAGTTGTTGGCCTGGGGCACGTTGGCATGACACTTGACGCAGTTGCGCACGTCCTGCGGATAGGTGGTGTCGTAGGGCTTGTCCACGCCGGTGTAGCTGCCGCCCTGGAGCGTGAGCTCGTCGCCCATGTGGATCTTGTGGATGAAGACCGGCAGATTGACGAAGGCCTCGCCGTTGACCAGGGTCGCGGCGCCGGTCCAGGCGCCGGTGGCCGGATCGACGACGCCGGGGGCATCGAGATCCACGTTGGGCGTGGCGCCCGTACCCGGAATGGCGGTGTAGCGACGTTGATCGTTGTGGCAGGCCACGCAGGTTCCGATGTCGTAGCGGGTGCCGCTGTGGAAGGCACCGCTACCGCCCGCCGGGGCGCGGAACGAGCTGTGGCACTCGAGGCAGGCAGTGCCATCGACCTTGGCGGCCTTGCCGGTGACGTCCAGGCCCAGCGCGGGCACGAAGTCCTTGACCACGTTCACGGGCGCGAACGGGTTGCCCGACTCGTAGAGCAGCATGACCAAGCGGTGCGCGGCGTTGGCGTCGTAGGCGGTGCCGGCGGCGGCGGCATTGAGCACGTTCTTGGCGAAGGCATAGGTGTAGCCGCCGTCGCCGTTGTCCAGCAGCGCGCCGCTGCTCGCGCTGGCCGTCGCGGCCGCGGTCTCGGTTCCCGCCGTGCTGGTCGCGTTGGCCGCCATGTAGCTGAGCCAGGTGTCGTTGCCGCCCGTGGTGGCGGGCACGAGCTTGAGCAGCGCGAAACGCATGTCCGCGGGCGGCAGGCCGGCGACCGCGTTGCCGGTGCGGTCGTTCACCCGGAAAGTCACCACGGGATTGCCGGTGGCGGGGATAGTCACGCTGTCGATGGTGACCTTCATGTCGAGCGCGGCCCTGTCCTCCGCGGTCATGGTGGTGTAGTTGGCCAAGGCATTCTTGATGGTGACCGTGACCATGCCGCCATCGCCCCCTGGGCAGGTCATGTTGGCCGTGCCGTCGCCATTCGCCACGACCGTGCAGGCGGTGCCGATCGCGGCATCAGGATTCGTGGCGCTGGGGGTCGGGGCGGGCAGGACGACCTCCGTCCCGTCGGGGCAGACGATCTTCTTGGCGCCGCCGTCGACCGAGGCGATGGTGCAACTGGTGGCGCCGCCGTCGGCCGCCGGGATGGAGACGGTGCTGCCCAGGGGGGCGGTGGTGTTATCCGGGCAGACCAATACGTTCACGCCAGCATCGTTCCGCTGGATGGAACACGATTTGCCGTCCTTGCCGTCCGAGCCTGAACAAGCCGCGAACCAGGTCGCAAGACCGGCGATGATGAAAGTGCGCGCGCAGGATCCTCTGTTCATGTTCTTCCTCTCCTTGTCTTCTCTGCGTCTTCCCTACCGAAGAGTTTTCGGTTGCAAAGCGTAGCACGCTGACCATGAAGGTCGTAACGAATTCTGACAATTTGGGTCCGATTTGTCCATTTGGCGTCCAGCGGCCGAGCAATACGATAGGACTTGTAGGGGAGCTTCGGGTCGCGGGGACGCGCGTGCTCTTTGGCGTCGCGCTAACGATGTCCAGCTTGCGCCGCGCATCGACATCCCGCGTCTGGCGGCGTGAACCGGAGGAAGTCGCTCGGAATTCTGCGATTCATCCGTGGCCCATGGGCGTCGAGCGTCGACGTCGCGAATTTCAACACTTGCGTGGGCGGAGGGCGATTGCCGGCCGCGCTCGCGCCCAGAGCGATCCTCAGCCTGGGGCGCGTCGTTCTTCACCGAGCGGCGAATTCGTTCGGGCGGCGACCCAGGCGCCCGAGAAACCGGCTGTTTCGAGTCTGCTTTTTCGAGTCCGTGGCCCCGAGGCGTCGCAGATTCCTTGCATCCTGCCCGATGATTGGTGAAACTACGCCCCGCCATCCGAACGGGCCGGCAGCCGGCGTTCGCATCCGGGTGGGACACACAGGTATAAGGAGTCTACATGCCTCGGTTTGGAATGATTACCATGGTAGGGATCTTCGCGGCTTGCTTGTTCTTCGCCTGCGGCGACAAGAACGCGCCCCTTTCTCCTGCTGCCACCGGCGGCTCGGCTGGTGGCGGCGGCGAGGGGGGCGCTGGTCCCGGCATCGATGGCGGCGGTGGCCTGGGCAGTGGCGGCAGCACCGGCAGCACCGGTGTGAGCTTCTCGGTGGACATCCTGCCACTCCTGGAGAAGTCGTGCTCGTGCCACGTCACTGGCTCGATTGCCCCCGCGCTCAACAACTACGCGAACGTGAAATCTTCGGCGGACGCTGCCAACACGGCCATCAAGAGCGGAAGCATGCCCATCGCGGGGTCGCTTTCCGCAGCCGACCAGGCCCTGTTTCAAAGCTGGGTGAGCGCCGGCACGCCCAACAACTAGCTCGAATTCAGGTCAATCCAGTTTTCAAGAGTGTACACGTTCCGCCGATTGTCGGATCTTTTTGGGGTGCCCATGACGAATCTCGCTCTGCTCGCTCTCGCAATCACCGTTGCCGTAGAATCTCCTGCCAAGGCTTCGACCGAAGCGACGGCCGCGCCGCCTGCCGCGGCGGAGTCCGCCTCCGGGGAAACCAAGACGCCGCCTTCGGAAGCGGCGTCGACGCCCGCCGAGGCGACGCCGACGCCCGCTGAGGCGACGCCGGCGCCCGCCGCGACTGCCCCCGCAGCCGCGTCCAGCGACGCGCCGGCCACCGCCACGCCTAGCGCGGCGGCGCCCGCGGCTGAATCAGCAGCCGCGACTGCCAAGCCGGCGGAGGATCCGGCCGCGGAATGGTACAGCCCGAGCTACCCTTCGCGACTCCGTATTCTCGCCCTGCCCGTGGCGCGCACGGTGGCCAAGGACAGCATCGAGTTCGTCATCGACCACCGTTCGACGGGTCCGATCTACAACAAGGATAGCGACCACGCGTTCGCGGACATGTGGAACAACTTCGGGGGATTGGATCAAGCGCTGGCCGTCGGGCTCGGACTGCGCTACGGCATCATCGACCGATTGGATGCCGGACTCTATCGAGTGGGTGGCTCGCAGTTCGACACCTACGAGCTCGACGCCCGTGTGAGCGCGCTCCGCCAAGAGGGTAACCAGATCGATCTGATGGTGCGCGGTGGGCTCTCCTGGTTCTCCGTGCCGAACCACGCCGATGCCCTGTGGCCGTTTGCCCAGGTTTTCGCCAGCCGCCTGTTCATGAACCGGCTGTTGGTCACCGCCGGGGTCATGTATCACTCCAACTCGAGTAGCTCGAATGCTCTGGCCAGCGCGTCCTACACGCCGAAATATCGGGACGAGGAGCACAAGTGGTCGGTGGCCGGCGCCGCCGGTGTCGAGGTGCGGCTGGCGGACTGGGTGTCGCTCGACGCGGAAACCGTGTCCTGCACCGCGGGTTTTTGCACGAAGAATCCCGCCTTCTCGGCCGGCGTGAAGTTCTTCACGTTCCGGCACACCTTCGCCCTTGTATGCGGCAACACCCAGTACCTGACCGCCGACGGCTACATCACCAATACCGACACGCCCTGGAGCAAGCTGGTTCTGGGCTTCAACCTGACACGGGAATACTGACGAACGGGCGGCTGGCTAGAGGGATGATGACTTTCGGGACACCATGGGACCGAAACGCCGCGCTAGGACGTTCCCGCGGTCCGGCGCAGATTCATGGCCGTGTCTGACAGCGCGAACACGACGAGCTCGCGGGTGAGGGGCTGGGCGAACAGCTTGGTGGCCAGCGTGGGACCGTGGACCCCGGCGAGGTCGGGGACGAGTTGCATGGCCTGGTTCAAGGCCGTGCGGAGGTCGCCGGTGACCACGAAAGCGGCGCGCAGGCCGGTGATCTGCATGGCATCACGCCACGCCGAGCTGTCGGCTGGCGCGTGCAGCCGATGCGCGCTCTCCTCCAGGGCGCGCCTGATCTTGCGGCTCGCGGCCTTGACCGCCTTGACCATGCGCTGGCGCCACAGGCCGACGTTCATTTCCGCGCTCGGCGAGAGCTCGCCCTGTCCCCACAGGCCAGTGCCGACGCGCATGGCACCGAAGAGAATCCCGTCGACATCGCTGGCGGGGACTTCCTCGATCCAGGAAATGTCGAGCGCGAGGTAGGTGAGCAGACGCGCAAGCGTGGCGGCCTGCTCGACCTCCGGCTGGTCCTCGAAGCCCGGCGGCAGGACCAGCGCCGGGGGATCGCCCGGCAGCAGGCGTCCGGTGCCTGCCGTGCTTGTGTTGAGGTACAAGTCGAAGCGTAGATCGCCGAAGCTCCGGGCCACGCGATCCGCGAGGGCGCGTATGGGATGCGAGGTGCGCGCGGTAAGCCGGTCACGTGCGGACAGGCCAAGGGTCTCGGGGTCCTGACGAACGAGCTTGGAGATGGTCTCCCAGAGCATGGCGGCCACATCGAGGAGCGGCGCCTGTGCGGTATCGGGGAGCAGCGAGGACATCAAGGTGTCGTGGCTCAGGCAGGAAGGGGCGGGCGCGCTCATCGGGAGGGACTGCCCATGGTCGCGCGCATCCGGCTTGCTCACCATGGTCAGAAATTCGTCGGCCACGGCCGCGATGCCCTGGCGCTGCCCTTCCCGGCATTCGCGGGCGAGGAGCGTTACCATGCCTGTGACCTGCGCGGCGGTGGGCGACGAGCGGCCGAAAGCCGGGAGCATCGAGCCGATGTCGCGCGCGGCATCGTCGTGCGCGCTGCCGTGCGCGTCGGCCAGGGCCTGATAGGTTCCGAGGCGACCCGGGTCCATGATGGCGGCCTCGCGCAGGCGGGCCAGGCCCTCGGGCTGCCGGCCGAGCATGGTGGCCTCGACCTTGCCGAGCGCCGCGAGCCATTCCGGGCGCTTGGGGTGGCCGGTGGCTTCGGCGTGGTCCATCGCCTTCTGCAAGGCGCTGGCAATGCGCTCGCCGGACTCGCGCCCGGAGCCGTACATGGTGGCGAGATTGTCGAGCGCGGTGCTGTTGTCCCCACCGAGCGTCAGCGCCTGAATGAGCACGCGCTCGGCGCTCGCATCATCGCCGAGCAGCCGAAACACGGCGCCCAGCCGGCCGATGAGCTCGCCATTGCCGCCCCCGGCCTGTTCGGCCAGCTTTTCGGCCTCGCTGGCCTCACGGCGAGCGGTGTCGCGGAAGGCGGGTGCACGCACGTGCACCTCGGCCAGCGCGATGCTCGCGCGCAGGCGCTCGGCCGGATCGCGCGAGATCCCGAGAGCGCTGGTCGCTGCCTCGACGGCCTCCGCGTGCAAGCCGAGGGCATTGCTGATGTCGGCCAGGGCGAGCAGGTTGCCCACATGCTTGGGGGCGCGCTTGCGCGCCCGGCGCAGGGCCTCGAGGGCAACGGTCTGATCGTTGAGGTGCGCCAGGGCAACGTGGGCCAGCGCCGTCCCCAGCTTGGCGGACTGGTCGGGCGAGAGCGCGCGGTCGAGCGCGCCGCGCAGCGTATCGCCGGCCTTGCCGGCGTCGAGCCCATGTCCGACGGCCACAATCACGGCGTCGGCGGCGCGGGTGGAATTGGGATCCTCGGTGAGCGCCTTGCAGACGAGGTCGAAGGCCTGGGCTGTCTTCTCGGGGTGGGCGCGGTAGCCGTCGGCCGCTTCGAGCAGGCGCTCGCAACGCGCGGCCGGTTCCAACTCCAGGCTGCCCAGTGCGGCCGCCGCCTTGACGAAGGTCTCGGTCTCTCCCAGGCGCAGTGCCATGCGGCGCGCACCGCGAGCGGCGGTCACGCAGTCCGGCCAGCTGTCGAGGGCGATGGCATAGGCGAGGAGCGCCTCCTTCTGGTCGTTGAAGTCGGCCGCTTCGCCGTGCTCGAGGAGCAACCCGGCGATGACCTGCAACGAAGCCGCGGTGAGCGCATCCGGCGCGGCCGCGGCCAGCGTGCCGAGCGAAGCGGCGAGCACCCGGGTGGGCATCGCGCTCTCGAGGGCGAGGCCGCTCCGCCTGAGCAGCATCTCATGGTGGAGCAGGTCGTCCGGCGCGAGCCGGGCCAGAAGGTCGCGCGCCGGCAGTTGTCCGTCGGGCGCGCGGATCTCGCCGTATTCCTCCAGGGCGACGAGCTCGAAGATGCTTCCCAGCCTGGCCTCGGGGGTCGCGAAGCATTCGATCTGCTTGCGCAGAACCGTGGCGAGGTCGTTCCAGCGCTCCGCGCGGCGCAGGGCGCGTTCGAGAATGCGCAGCGCGGCCGTGGCCGCCGTCTCATGGCTGGCCAGGTCGGCCAGGCGCTTGCTGGCCTTGCTGGGATCGCGATCCTCGGCCTGCAAGCTGGCGATGGCGAGCTGGCAGCGGGGATGGGGCGTTTCCGTGGCGTGCAGGAGGGCCAGGCGCTCGGACTTCTTGTTCGTGCGCAGGTAGGCGCGGTCGAGTCGCTCCACGATCGTGAGATCGTCGGGCAGGCAGCTGCGCGCGTCGGCCAGGAGGGGAATCGCGCGCTCGGCGTCGTTGAGCCGGTCGTCGTAGATCTCGGCGGCCTCGAGCAGCAACTCGCCGCGTTCGGCGGGCTGGGCGGTGGCATTGCCGAGCGCGGCCAGTTCCTCGGCGACGGCGCGATAGTCGCCGTTGGCCACCAGGATGCGGCGAATCTCGGCGCGCGGCGTGGGGTTGGCGGGCTCCAGGCGATGGGCCTCGCGCCAGGCGGTGAGCGCGTCGGCGATGCGGTGCATGCGCTCCTCGAGGAAGCGCGCGATCTCGGCCTGCACGGGGTAGTTCCCCGCGCCTTTGTTGCCTTGCCCCAAGAGCAGGCGGAGCTGGGCCAGCGCCTCGGCTTGCCGGCCCGCCCGCTCGTGGATGCGGAAAGCGGCGCGCAGGGCGGCCGGATCGCCACCGGTCTTGTTGAGGACGCGCTTGACCAGATCGAGGGCGGTGTCGGGCTCGTTGAGCTGCTTCGAGGCGACGTCGGCGGCGCGCAGGAGGAGTGAAGACTCCAGCAAGAGGTCGTCGCTGGCATGGTCGGCCTCGAGCACCAGGGCGCGCAGAAGCTCGCGCGCGTTGCCGGCGCGCGCCGCGCAGCGGGCGAGTCCTAGGATGGCGCTGCGTCGCCGGGGCTCGACCGCCAGGATCTCGTGGAACACGGCCAGGGCGCGGTCGGGCGCGCGCACCTCGTCCTCCCAGATGAGGGCCAGCTTCTCGAGGTGGGCGATCTTGCGCGTCGAATCGGACGCGGCGGTCGCGGCCTCGACGTAGAAGTCGATGCGCGCGCGCACGCGCGAGGGGTCGTCCGGATCGGTCAGCGAGGGCGGTGATCCCGGCGTGAGCAAACGGACGATGGCGTCCGTGACGTCCGCGTTGCTGGGATCGATGGCCCAGGCGGAGCGCAGCGAGAGGAGCGCGAAGTCCGTTCGGCCCATGTCGTGCTCGGCGATGTGGGCGGCGCGCAGGAGGAGGTCGATGCGCGCGGCTTGCGTGCTGGCGTGCGCGGACTGGTTCGTGAGCATGGCCACGCGCTCGCCGTGCTGGCCAAGGGCGCCCAGAGCGCGGTCGAGCTTGTCGCGCATGGCCTCGTCGTCGGGCTCGGTGGTGAGGACCTGGTTGGCGTGCGCGGCCATGTCGACGTAGCGCCCGAGCGCCTCGCAGATGGTAACCAGGCGGCGGTGCCAGTATGCCCGCTCGGAGTCGCGGGCGAAGGCGAGCAACATGGTGCCGGTGGCGGCGGCGCGATCGAGGCTGCCCATGGCCTCGTGGAGACCGAGCAGCTCCCGCAGGGCCGCCCGTCGGAGCGATGCGGCCGCGTGTTCGCTGTTGGCGGCGCGTTCGAAGAGCTCGACGGCCTGCGGTTTCTGATCGAGCCGCTCCGCGGCCAGGCGGCCGGCGAAGTACAGCAGCCGCGCCGCGCGCAGCGGATCGGTTTCGAGCGCGGCCTCGGCGGCCCAGGCCTTGACCAGCGTTTCGATTTGCCCTTGCGAGAGGAGGTGCCGGACGTAGGCGTCACGCACCGGACCGATCTGTCCGTCGAGCGCGAGGGCGGCCTCGAAGGCGGCGCGGGCGGCGTCGGGGCGACCGAGCTTCTCGAGCAACTGACCACGTTCGATCTCAATCCAGGCCGACAGCCGGGTGTCACCGCGCAAAACCACGGCCATGGTTTCGAGGTGTGCGGCCAGGCTTTCCATCTGCTGCGGGCTCTCCGCCGTGCGCGGCGACGGCGAGAGAGCGGTTTCCAGCCCGCGCAGGGCTCCGGGGTGGCCGGGCCGCGCCACGAGCACCTCGCGGTAGGCCTGGCTCGTGCGATCCGGCGGCGCCGCGCTCGCCGCGAGCAGCATGCCGAGCTCGAGCTGGCGGGTGAGCTGCGCCGCGGGCACGGTCGTGGCGTGCACTTCGGCTTCGAGCAACGCGATGGCCGGCGCGGCCGGGCGCAGCGGCGTAAGCCGCCGGGCGGCGGCGATGGGCGCGAGCAGATTGGCGGCCACGCCATGCGCGGCTCGGTATTCGGTGAGAGCCGCGGCCGCGTCGCCCCCGGCGACTTCGAGCAGGATCCCGAGCTCCGTGCGGGCGCGGGCCAAAGCCGTGCGCTCACCCGAGGCCGCCTGCTCCACGCGCTTGCGGGCGTCGGCGATGGCGGTATCGGGAGTGAAGTGATCGATCTCGGCGGGGCGCGGCACGTACGCCGCCACCGCGGGCAACGACACGGTCTGCACGCCCAGCGAGAACGTGGCGCTTGCGGGCGGCGGCGCGGCCGGGACGGCCACGCTCGACCTGACGCGCGAGGTGGATGAGGCGCCGGGCAGGGGCGCCACTACGGGTGGGGGCGCGGGCTGAGGCGTGGCAGGCTTTTCTGGGGACGGAGAATGACGCCCGGGCGCGACGGGACGGGCAGCAGACGGCCGCGTTGACAGGTGAGAGGCGTCGGGGGAGGGAGAGAGGCGCGCCGCGGGCGAGGCCGCCGCACCGGCGGTGGCGCGTGAGGTGGTGGAAGCCCCGGAGATCGGCGACGTCACGGCCGGCGCGGTCGACGGCGGGGTTGCCGCGTCTTCTGGTGCGGTCGCCGGTCGAGGCGGAGGTGGCGGCGCGGCGGGGCGGGACTGCGTCGTGCGCGGCGGCGGGGGCGGCGGCGATGCCCGCGGGGGAAGCGGTGGCGGCCGCTTGCCTCCCGTGGACGTTGCGGGCAGCCGGGCCGGGGGAATGGGCTCCGCGGCTCTGGTCGGGACGATGACTGGCGTGGGCGTGGCATCTATCAGCTCGAGCTCGGCGGTGATCTCCTCGTCCGGCGCCGGCTGCGTGGGAGTCTCGCCAGTTGCACTATCGTTGCGGGCAGGTTCCTCGTCGTTCGCAGAGCTCATGGTTATCCTCTGACCCAGGTTCAGCCAAGTGAATGGTTCGGATTCGCCGTGCGCGGCCGCGCGCGAATCTGCCGAGGGCAGTGCGGACCCAAGAACGCAACTGTCACCCGGCTAGGCTCGGACTACGTACAAAAGCAGTCCTAGAATACTCGTCCTCGGACGCGCGGGAAGGGGGGATTTCGCGCGGCGCGAACCTTCTTGGTGAAAAGAGAAATGAAGGAAATGCGCTCGGTCAGGAACAAGTCACCCCGGAATCGGGCTTGCACGCATCGGGGACTGCCGGGCCGACGGACGACGAGAAGAAGTCGCGGCACAGGCAGAGCTTCACGCAACACTCCACTCCCTTGTCGAAAAAGGGCGCGCAGCTGAAACCCTTCCGGCAACGGGTATCGAGGGGGTTCGACGGATCGCGCGTCTGCCCGTTGCAGTCGTTATCGGAGGCACACGGGGCGGTGCAATACGCGCCGGTGTCGAGATCGAGCGACACGCCCGGCTGCACGGCGGGCTTGGCACAGAGATGGCTTGGGCAATCGGTCGCATTATTGTTGTAGGCGCCCTGGGGCGCGCTGGCGTCCACCGTGAGGTCGCAGGGCCGCCCGATGGCCTTGTCTTCGCACGCTGCGTTGGTCCACAGCGCGGCCAGAGCAAGGAGGAAAGCGCAGCCGAGGCGCCGCCGTGAGAGTGCTCGTTCGCGGGCGAGAGCGCTCGGTTTCTTACACATCAAGTGCGTAAAATACCCCCAAGAGGGATTTCCCGTAAAGGAAACAGCGGTTGATTGCTCCTCTAGCCGGCTGCGGCGTGGCTGGCGTTGGCCTCGCACGTGGCGCGATACAGCATGGCGGCGGCATCCATGAGCAGACGCTCGGTTTCCTCCCAGCCGATGCAGCCGTCGGTGATCGAAACCCCGTATTCGAGTGGCGCCCCCTGCATCCAAGTCTGCCTGCCTGGGCGGAGGTTGCTTTCCACCATCACGCCAAGGATGGCCTTTTGCGCCGCCGCGAAGTTCTTCACCACCTCGGCGAAGACAGTCCCCTGCCGGGTGTGATCCTTGCCGGAATTGCCGTGCGAGCAGTCCACCATCACCCCGCGTTCGAGTCCCTCCTCGCCCACGGCGCGCGCCGCGGCCGCGACATCCTCGCGGTGGTAGTTGGCTCCCGAGGCGCCGCCGCGCAGGACGATATGACAGTCCTGATTGCCCGTGGTTTTGACCACCGACGATACACCGTCGGCGTTGATGCCCAGGAAAGCGTGCGCATGACCGGCCGAGAGCACCGCGTTGATGGCGTTTTGCAGGGATCCGTCCGTGCTGTTCTTGAAACCGACGGGCATGGAGAGGCCGCTGGCCATCTGGCGGTGGACCTGGCTTTCCGTGGTGCGCGCGCCGATGGCGGCCCAGGTCACCATGTCGGCAAGATAATGAGGGACAACCGTATCGAGGAACTCGGTTGCGCAGGGCAGGCCGAGGGCGTTGATGGCCAGGAGGATCTTGCGCGCGAGCGCCAGGCCGGCCGGGATGTCGCACGATCCATCGAGTTGTGGATCGCTGATGAGACCCTTCCAACCGACCACCGTGCGCGGTTTCTCGAAGTAGGTCCGCATCACGATGAGGAGATGGTCGCCCGTCCGGTCGGCGACCTTCTTCAGGCGCTCGGCGTAGGCGAGCGCGGCGTCGGGATCGTGGATCGAACACGGCCCCACGACGACCACCAGGCGCCGGCGATCCTGGCCGTGCAACATGGCGGAGATGGCTTGTCGGCTGGCCTGGACCATCCGGCGGATCTCCGGGGTCGCGGGCAGTTCCTCCTCGAGCTGGTGGGGCGTGATGAGGGGAGCAAATTCTGCGATGCGAAGGTTCTTGGTCTGCAACATGGGATTTCCTCTTCCAGAAACGAAAAAGGCCCTGAGGTTCGCTCAGGGCCGGGGATGACTTCGATGCCAGCGTTGCTTAGGCGAGTCCCCACAGCCCTGGCTGCCACCAGGAATAGCTAAAGGTGCCGTAGAACGCGGGGCGACGCTGCATGGGGATCGACACCTAAGGTACCACGTGTTCCCCGCAGGTCAATCCCGGGCTGCCCTCCCGGTGGCCGTGGCCGGATCTGTAGCCGGATTCCGGCGTCGGGTAGCTCAGAAGATAGTTTGGAACCGCGCAAGCTCAGTCGTCTTCCTCGAACAGTGCCTCGGCCAGCCCGGTCTGCCGGCGCACGAAGTAGTCGACGACTAGGCCTTCCTTGAGCGCGCTCTCGCAGATCAAGGCGTGCTCGTGCCCGGTCAGCTCGAGCAGCGTCCGCAGCAGGATCGTGCCAGGAATGATGGTGTCGGCGCGCAGGGCGCCCACCCCCGGCAGGTCGGCGCGCTTCTCGGGGGTGACCGTCACCAGCCGCTCTTCGAGGGCGCGCAGGTTGTCGAGCTTGAGCACGAGGTGGCGTCCCATCCCTTCCCCCGACCGGCCACGCGCATCGGCGAGCTTGTCGGCGCTGCCCTCGGCCATGCGCGCCACCGCCAGCGCGGTGCCGGAGGTGAAGGTGACGAAGTCGAAGCCGACCTTGAGCATCTGCCGGATCGCTGGCTGGACCACCGCACGCACGCGGGTTTCGGCCAGCAGGCGCTCCGCGCGATCTGGGAGCTTCTCGCAATTGCAGTGCTCGCGCAGGCGCAGAACGCCCATGCGCAGCGAAGTCGCGAACAGACAGTCCGTGGCGCTACCGACCAGCGCCTTGATCGAGCCGCCGCCCACGTCGAGCAGCGCGAACTTGCCGTTGCCCACGTCGAGCGCCTGGCGCGCGCCCCAATAGATGAGCGTGGCTTCCTTGACTGGATCGAGCACCTCCACGTCGAGCCCGACCTCGCGGGACACGGTGTGCACGAAGTCCGAGCCGTTGCGCGCCTCGCGGATGGCGCTGGTGGCCACCGCGACGGTGCTCTCGGGCGCGAAGCCCTCGGCGAGCTTGCGCAGCTTGATGAGCCCGTCGAGGCCGCGCTGGAACGTCGAAAAGGGAATGAACCCTTCGCGCAGCGAATCCTCGCCGAGACGGACCATCTCGTGCCCGCGCGCCAGCTCGACCAGGCCGCCCCGGCCGTCGGCCTCGGCGACCAGCAGGTGGAACGAGTTCGAGCCCAGGTCGTAGGCGGCGACGCGCGGGCGTTCGCCGTTCGGCGCGGGGGTCGCGGCGTCACCGTGGAGGAACTTGGGTCCGGTCATGGGCCGTGGTTGTACCACCGCTTGCCCCCGCTGGCTGCAACATCGGCGTGGCGCCTTTCCAGGCAACACGCTGGAGACTGCTTCGAGTGCCGAATGCTGCGTTTTGCTAGCAACAAATATTGCCTCGTTGCCGAGAACTTCTGCTGGTGTTTTCCACAGAAAACAAAGACCAACAGCTGACTCTCGACCATTTGGCCAATGCCTCCGGGCAAGGGCTGGTCGCGGCGGGTCCGCGCCGAGGCTGTCGCGTATTGCGCCTGGGAGGTACCGGCGAGGCTGCCGAGGCCGCGATCATGGGCAAGCGATACGCCGAGGTCGCCGGTTTCAATGTGCACGCGAACGTGCGCGTGCGTGAAGATTGAACCCCAGCTCTTGCTCCACGAGCGCGCCTACTGGCGTGGGCCCCGTGCCGTCAGTGCGCGCGAGCTGCACGGCGGGATGGCAGCGGAGCTCGGGACCCGCGGGCGGGAGACCTGAAACGGCCGCGGCCGCGAGCTGGGCCAGCACGGGGTCGCGTTCGGCCAAGTCGTCGCTGACCTCGAGGGCTTCGGGCAGCAGGCGGACCACTCCCCGGCGGGCCAGGTAGCGCAGGATGCGCACGCGCGCGACCTGTAGCGCGTCGCCGACCTCGTCGGTCTTGAGCCTGGGCAAGGCGCGGAAGCTCGGCACGTCGCCGGGCCAGGGACGTAAACTCCGTAGACGGCGATGGCGTGTAGGTGCGGATTGAGTTTCATGTCCGAGCTTGAGCGCTGGATGACTGGCACCACGCCTCCGCGCGCCTCGGGCACGCCCTCGGCCAACCGGGTCACGTCGGTGTGCCAAATTTGGTTGGGTTCCGACGCGCGCACGCCGATGGTGGGTTTGGGCGGATGAGCGCGCTGTCGCGGACGAAGCCTCCCTCACACTCGAACGCGCTTGCCCCGGGTGGTGGCCGAGGCGAAGACCTCTTGCCAAGGCGCTGGGCATGACCGCCGTGGAAGCGCGGTTCCATCGGTGGTATCGGCCGGGTTCGAGATGCGCTAACCGCACGACAAACTCAACCCCTTGACTGGAAGCGCATTTCGACTTTAGTATATCGCGGCGGCGACGGGCACTAGGTATCTCAACTGGATCGCCATGGAGCGGTGGAAATAGAGGGCCTGGCTCTCCGATTGGCGGATGAAGAATAGCTGCGACGGCATCACGATCATTATCGTGTGGAAACATATCGGCGGCAATAAATGAAGCGACTCCTCACCACACTTGTTCGCCCCCTCAGGCGGCTGATTCTTCTTGCCGAGAACCGGTTTGACGACCGGTATCTCGCGCAGGACGTTCCGCTTTCTAAGCTGGTCAGCCACCAGAAGTGGCAGGAATACCTCTATGAGGCGGGAAACAAGCCGGGTATGCGCATCCTGGAGGTCGGTAGCCGTGAGGTTACGGGAGAATCCGACGCTCGCCAACGATTTCACAAAGCTGAGTACATCGGATTCGACTACTATCCCGGTCGCAACGTCGACATCGTGGGTGATGCACACAGGCTCTCCTCATACTTTCCCGCGGGCGAGCGATTTGACATCATCTACTCGGGCGCATGTTTCGAACATTTTGCCATGCCATGGGTGGTGGCCCTCGAAATCGCCAAGCTATTGAAAGTCGGAGGTCTTGTCCTCGTCGAGACGCATTTCTCCTACTCAAGCCACGAACGCCCGTGGCATTTCTTCCAATTCAGCGACTTGGCTTTACGGGTGCTGTTTTCCGAAGCGCTCGGCTTCCAATGTATTGAGGCTGGTGTGGCCAACCCGATGGTTGGGCGGTTCTCTGTCCGCGCAGATCCCTACTTGAGAAATCAGCCGGTGACGGGTCTCTATTGTCACGCCGAATACCTGGGAAGGAAAATCAGGGACGTTGCCGAATTCTCATGGCAGTCGGCCAGCCTGGTCGACGTGTTGAAAGGAACGCAGTATCCGAAGCCGGTTGACAGGGAGATGCCCTCTGATGTTTCGGGGGGCCGGGGACAGGATCCGCCTCGTTGAACTGGTTGTACGGGAGAGCAGTCGTTGGACCGTCTAGCAGCTGGCACCGAGCCACGGCCCCATGGTAACTCGGAACGACTCCGTGCCGTCCACTCGGGATGGCGTCGAATAGTAGGTCCCCGTATGCTGGGTAGAGGGGATAGTTTGGGTGTGTAGGCGGCTGTAGTCTACAGAATCTCGGTTACCGGATATTTTGAGGTATGACGACGCGCGGAGAAGAGAGGGCTTCTTTGGACGATGCTCGGAAGCGATCATTCGGAACGGCGCCGGGACGATCGTAGGCGGCGCGGGAGCAAAGCGGCGCAGGCTCCTGGAATCGCGGGGAGATCCGGAGAGCGGCGATCGCGGTCAGCGGGATCGGTCCCTGCCGGTTTTGCATGATCGTCTACATTGATCACAACTAGCGTTGTGGCCGGATGCGCATCATTTCGTAGCTCTTCCAGCGAGCTCGCTTGAAGCGGATACTGGCGTCGTGATCGCGCGGCTTGTACGTCGTGCCGTGGGCGACGTAGCGCGTGCCGGGAGTGCCCTGGAAGGTCACGGCCACGGTCGGGCGCATGCGCGCACGGAAGGACTGGTCCACCTTGTAGACAACAGCCGTCTTGGCATTACTAACCGCCTGGTGGGTGCCGAAGTCGACCAGCCCGCCGATTCCGCCGCTCATGAAGGACGACTTGGCGCCCTGGGCGACATTGAGGCCAAGATCTACCTGTGCTCCGAGTAGCATCTTGTCCTCCTCGGCAAGGGCTTGTTGCCCCAGCACGTCGCGCATGCTGGCGATGATGCCGCGAGTGTAGCCCAGCTGGGAGATCACGAATACTTCGCTGCCCGAGTCGGCCCATGCCATTGCCTCTTGCATGCCCCACGCGGCCTCGGCACGGCCGGCCAGGTCTAGTGCCCACCCGTCGCCACCCCCGTGCTGGCCGTCAAAACGGGCACCGCAGGGAACCACGAAGCGACCGTGGCGAGCAAGATCCGCGTACACGATATTCATGGGCATGGTCCCTTGCCCGCCTGCGCGTAGCTTGAGCACGACGTAGCGCTCCTCGCCGTGCGGGATGCTGCCCATGCGGACCCAAAGGGTTCCGCCTGAAATGATGTAGTCGTAGCCGATAACATCCTCAACCGTTGTGCCGGCCGTGAGGGTGAAAGCGACCTGGGTCCGGCGCGCCGCGCTGCGCAGGATGGCCCCGGCCTCGCGCTGGAAGACCTGCGCGAATTCGCCCGGCTTGTCCACGTAATAGTAGTAACCGCCCGAGGCGTCGGCGATGCCTTGCATGAGCAGCTCGTCGTGGTCCATGCCAAATCCGATGGTCGTCACGCTGACCCCGTGCTCGGCGGCTCGCTCGGCGATCCGGGACAGCTCGCTGGCGCTGGTAATGCCGATGTTGGGTTGTCCGTCGGAGAAGAGAATGACCTGGTTGACCTGCCAGTACTGGAAGGCGCTGAACACCTCATAAAGCCCGGCCAGAAGGCCGCCCGAGAAATTGGTGCCGCCGCCATCGCGTAGACCGCGGATGCTGGCGACGGCCACGTTGCGCGTACTGGGATCGACAACGATGGGTGGCACGGCCTCGTAGACGCCGTCGGAAAACGCGATGACGGAGACGCGATCGCCATCGCGAAGCTGGTTCACGAAGGTCTCGGCCGCGCTCACCATGTTGCGGAAGGGCTCGCCGGCCATGGAGCCCGAGCGGTCGAGGACCAGCGCGACGTTGAGTGGAGATAGGGCCGCGGTCGGCGGTCGCCCGCGTACGCTGACCGCTGCATAGAGATAGCCATTCGTGGGCAGAGGGCCGACGCCGCAGGCGACGTCCACGGCAGCCGTGGCGGGATTGTCAGGTTGGGGCACAGGCCATTCGGGCGGCGGCGCCATGGAGAAGACCTGCGCCTCGGTCAGTCCCTGCAGGCGAGGCGTGGTGGGGATTTGCACGAAGACAGTGCAGGCGCTGCCGGCGAAGACCAGCGAGCCAAGCATCAACATGGCGACGATTCGGCGAATCATGGCGGCAGAGTATAGCGCGCCTCCCGCCTTCGGTGTAGTTGGACACATTGAGGAAGAAGAGCGTGGCGCGCGCCACGCCCGCCAGCGAAAGTCGGGAAGCGGCATCGCCGACGTTCTGCCAGCCACTGTGGGTCGCGTCGAGATAGACCCGCGCCTTGGGTGCCTTGGCCGCGAGGCTGTCGACCGCGTGGTTGCGTTGCGCGAAGCGCGCGTCGGAGGTCGCGCCCGGCGCTGGCACGGTGTTGCCGGCGCTGTCCGTGACGGTGGGCTGGCACCAGCCGCCTTGGTAGTAGGGAATGATGCCGAGCGAATCCGGCTCGAGAAGGACGATGGCTTGCGCGTTGCCGATGCCGGCAGCAAACGCATCGATCCACGCCGCGTAGGCCGCGGTGTCCAGCGCGCCACCGACGGAATACTCGGTGCAGTCACGGCAGGGAATGACGCGCAGAGAGGAGAGGGCTTCTTTGGACTATGCTCCATGACCGATGCCTGCATCCGGCGGGGAGTGTACCCGATCACAATCGCTTGCAGTTCTGGAACCGCGACGGTTCGAACCGTCGTCCACGGCCTGGTAGGATGCAAGCGATGTCCATGCCCCGCCTATTGCTGCGACTGCTACCATTCACCGTCATGGTTGCGTGTTCGCACCCGATGAAGGGGCCCACGAAGGACGGAGGCGGTGCTGGCGGCCAGGGTGGCGTCGACAACTTCGGCGGCGGCGGCGGATCCACGCTCGGGCAAGGTGGCGCCGGCGGTTCCACCTCGGGCCAGGGTGGTGGTGTACCCCCGGGCCAAGGCGGCACCGGCGGCTGTTGGTGGACCAGGCCGAGCGGTCTGGGTGGGATGCAGCCCGGCGAGCGCGATGGCTGGCCAGACTCGCCAGCGCGCGTCCCGGGCGCGGCGACCGCCCGCAACCGAGTCGATGCCTGGACCGTGATGGCGGTACTCGGCTCGCCCAGCGGGCCGCGCCAGGGCGCGACCGCGGTGTGGACCGGCAAGGAGATGATCGTCTGGGGCGGCTACGACGGCAAACCAGAGGCTACCGGCGCCCGTTACGATCCCGTCACCGACACCTGGTCGGCGATGAGCACGTCCGTGGCGCCCCGGGCGCGCAACGACCACGCGGCATTGTGGACCGGCACCGAGATGATTGTCTGGGGCGGCTACGACGGCAGCACGGCCTTGAGCTCCGGCGGGCGCTACGATCCTGCATCGGACAAGTGGACCGTGATCACCACCAGCGGCGCGCCCAGCAACGCCCGTTCGCCGCGCGCAGTGTGGACCGGCACCGAGATGATCATCTGGGGCGGCGAAGCCTCACCCACCGTGGACAGCGGGCGCTACGACCCGCTCAGCGATTCCTGGCGGTCCCTGGCCACGGCTGGCGCGCCAGTGGCGCAGGCGGAGGCCGCGGTGGTGTGGACCGGCAGCGAGATGATTGTTTGGGGCGGCTACGTCACCGACGCGTGCGCATCGTCGCTGGGGGCAATCTACAATCCCACGAGCGATGCGTGGCGGCCGATGAGCAACGTGGGCGCGCCTCATCCCCGGGTCGGTCACTCGGCGGTGTGGACCGGGGCGCAGATGATCATCTGGGGCGGCGACTACCCGTCTCCCAACGCTGCCAGCTACGATGCGAGCGCGGACGCGTGGTACGCCATCTCCGAGGTGGAAGCGCCTTCGCCGCGCACCGGGCCCGCGCTCTTCTTCCTGCCGGATCCAGGTACTCCCGGCGCCGGGCGCATGCTGCTGTGGGGTGGCGGCTACGGCTACGTCGCCGTCACCGGCGCGATCTACGACTTCGTGCCTGATCAGTGGGGGGTGGTGGCGCCGTTCCCGACCATCGATGCTGCCCCAAACAACGGATCGACCCGCACGACGGTGTGGACCGGCACCGAGATGATCGTCTGGGACGTCGCCTACGGGGTGGGCGCCAGGTACAAGCCGTAGGCACCATGCAGGTCAAGGCGCCGGTGCCCTGACACGCGATCGGCAAGGGCACGGGACCGCCGGTGAAGTCCTTGCAGATGCAGAGGCTGCGGCAGCAGAGCGCGCCTTTGCCGAAGGTGATGCCGCAGGCGTAGCCCGAAACGCAGCGCTTGTCGCTGGAGTTGCCTGGGTCGCGCAACAGGCCGGCACAGTCGTCGTCGGTCGCGCAGCCGGGAGAAAACAGGGAACGGCTTCTCGCCCCGCGGAGAAAACCCGCGGAAGCAAGGTAGTCGCGCGAGCCGGAAGGCGAAGTGCGGTGAAGGCGAGAGCCTGACGGATGGGTCCGTAGGAGCGAGGACGCGGGGCAACGGCCGCCGAGCAAAGGGACCCTGCCGGAGGCAATCGGAGCAGAGAAGCGAGGCAAGAGCGGGATGACGAAGCCCACCCTCGGTTTGCGAGAGCTTCGAGCGAAGAGAGGCCAACGGGCGAAGTCCGCCCCTGCACACAAGCGCCAGGGATTTGGCTGGAAGCGGTGGAGTAGCGCCGTGGTGTACGGAACGTGGGGTCTCTTTCGGGACTACCGCGCGCCGATCCCAAAAGATGAGCTATTCGGCGACGGCCAGGCCACTGCCAGGAACACACCGAGGGATCGTGCAACGGAGACCGCAACGGGAGGCATCCATGTCCAAGTCACGATGGGCCGTCG
>PNBO01000017.1 GCA_003136095.1 Myxococcales bacterium | reverse complement strand
GGCGAGATGTCGCGATGGACCAGGCCCAGGGGCTGGCCGTCCCCGCCGCGCAACTCGTGCGCGAAGTGCACGCCCTCGGCCACCTCGGCCATGATGTAAAGCCCGATGGCGTCGTCGATGCGCCGGCCCGCGCCCCCGGTCTTGTGGCTCTGGGTGAACCATTCCAGAAGCGCGCCCAGGTCGCGGCCGTCGACCCACTCGAGCACGATGAAGTACTCGCCCTCGGCCGACACGCCGAGATCGTGNNATCTGGACGATGTTCTTGTGCGACAGCGAGGCGTGGATGCGCGCCTCGATCTGCAGCATCTGCACGAAGCGCGTGTCCTCGGCCAGGCGGGGCAGCAGGCGCTTGATGACCACCAACTTCTCGAAGCCTTCCTCGCCGCGCGCGCGGCCGAGGTACAGCTCGGCCATGGCGCCGACGGCGAAGCGGTCGAAGAGCTCGTAATGGCCGAGCCGGCCGCGCGAAAACAGCGGCACTGGGGTTCCCTTGGCTGGCGTTGGCCCGGTCATCGGCTACTCACGGATTAGACGACCTTGGCGGTCGTGAGGAAACTGAAACCTGATAACTTGCGGCCAATGGCCGCCGAATTCAATAGCCTAAGCCTAGGCCGTTTGGCGGAAACCGCCATCGAAGACCGCATCATTCCGGGGCTGGTGGTTGGCGCGGGCCAGGCCGGGCGCATTGGCCTCTTGGCCGCGTACGGTCACCGCCAGCTCGAGCCGGCGCCCTTGCCCGCGACGGCGGACACCGTCTACGACCTCGCATCGCTGACCAAGGCGATCGTCACCAGCTTGTTGGTGGTCAAGGCCGTGGAGCAAGGGCGGCTCGCGCTCGACCAGCCGCTCGGCGACCACCTGCCGCCGCTCGCGGACCGGCCCGAGGTCACGCTCCGGCGGGTGCTCGCGCACGCCGGTGGTATGCCGGCGCACCGGAAATTCTACGAGAGCTTGTTCGCCACCTCGGGCGTGCGACCGCAGTATCGTGCCGCGCTCGTCGCGGCCGCCAGCGGAGAACCCCTGGTCTATGCGCCGGGCAGCCAGTCGATCTACTCGGATCTGGGCTTCATTTTGCTGGGCGCGCTGGTCGAGCAAAGTCTTGGCGCGCGGCTCGACGAGCTGGCCCAGCGTCTGCTGTTCCAGCCGCTCGGGCTCGGCCGCCTGGGCTTCGTGGACCTGGTGGGCGGCGAATCGTTTCTCGCTCCCGCCGGTCTCGACGTGGCGCCGACCGAGCGCTGCCCGGTGCGCGGCCGCCTGATCGCGGCCGAGGTGCACGACCTCAACGCCTGGGCCATGGGCGGCATCGCGGGGCACGCCGGGCTGTTCGGTGACATGGGCGATCTGCTGCGGCTCTGCTTCGCGCTCGTCGGCGCCTATCACGGGCGCGGCACGGCCGGCGCCCCGCCCATCGTGAATCCGGAAGTGCTGCGCGAGCTCTGGCGGCCTGCCGGGATCCCGGGCTCGACTTGGCGGCTCGGCTGGGACGGCCCCGCGGCCACGGGCTCGCTTGCCGGTGAGCTGCTCTCCCGCCGCGCGGTTGGCCACCTGTCGTTCACCGGCTGCTCGCTGTGGCTCGACCCCGAGCAAGAAACTTGCGTGATCGTTCTTACGAACCGAATCCATCCGGTTGTGCGCGACGATCCGCGGTTCCGGGCACTGCGTCCCCGCCTCAACGACGAGGCTTTGCGCGCCATCGGCTACCAGGCGAGGTAGATTAGGGCGAGGTACCCAACTTGAAGATCGCACTCGGACAGATCGATCCCACCATCGGCGATTTCGCGGGCAACCTGCGTCTCATCGACCAGGCCTCGGCGCGCGCGCGCGCGGGCGGGGCCCAGTTGCTCATCCTGCCCGAGCTGGCGCTGTGCGGGTATCCGCCGCGCGACTTGCTCGAACGGGAGGCATTTCTCGCCGCGAGCACGGCCGCCCTGTCGAGCCTGGCCGCGAGCGTGCGCGGGGAGCTGGCGGTGCTGGTCGGCTTTCCCGAGGTATTGCCCGAGGCGGCCGGCGGCCACCGCGTCGCCAACGCGGCGGCGCTCATCGACGGCGGCAAGGTGGTGGCGATTCGGCGCAAGTCGCTCTTGCCCACCTACGACGTCTTCGACGAGTGGCGCTACTTCGAGCCCGCGCGCACGGTCGCGCCCGTGGTTTTCCGCGGCCTCAACCTCGGCGTCTCCATCTGCGAGGACATCTGGAACGACGGCGATTTCTGGCCGCAGCGACTGTATCGCGAAGATCCCATCGAGAAACTGGTCGAGGCCGGCGCCGATCTGATCATCAACATCGCGGCCTCGCCCTACACCATCGAGAAGCGGCACCTGCGGCCGCGCATGCTGGCCGCGGTGGCCCGGCGCTGGCAACGCATGCTGGTCTTCGTCAACCAGGTCGGCGGTCAGGACGATCTGGTGTTCGACGGATCGAGCCTGGCCTGCGACGCCAGCGGCGCGCTCATCGCCCGTGCCGCCGAGCACGCACCCGACCTCATCGTGGTCGACGTCGAAGCCGGCCGGGGCGAGCTGCGGCACTTCAATGAGTCGGACCCGCGCTCCGCGCTCGACGCGCTGGTGCTGGGCACGCGTGACTACGCTCGCCGCTGCGGCTTCGGGGGCGCGCTCATCGGACTGTCCGGCGGGATCGACTCGGCGGTGGTGGCGTGCATCGCCAGCCAGGCGCTGGGCCCGGCCAATGTGCTGGGTGTCGCCATGCCGTCGCGCTACTCGTCGGTGCACTCGCGCCGCGACGCCGCGGAGCTGGCGAACAACCTCGGCATCGAGTTCCGCGAGATCCCGATCGAGCCGATGTTCGCGGCCTTTCTCACCGCGCTGACGCCGGCCTTCGCGGGCCTTGCGTCCGACGTGACCGAGGAGAACTTGCAGGCGCGTATCCGCGGCAACCTGCTCATGGCCCTGTCGAACAAGTTCGGCAAGCTCTTGCTCTCCACTGGCAACAAGAGCGAGATCGCCACCGGCTACTGCACGCTTTACGGCGACACCAACGGCGGCCTCGCGGTCATCTCCGACGTGCCCAAGACCTTCGTGTATCAAATCGCGCACGAGATCAACGCGGATCGGGCGGTCATCCCCGAATCGACGCTGACCAAGCCGCCGTCGGCCGAGCTGCGCCCCGATCAGGTCGACCAGGACAGCCTGCCGCCCTACGAGGTGCTCGACGCGATCCTGGCCGCGCACGTCGAGGACGGACTCGATCGGCAAGCGCTGGTGGCGAAGGGCTTCGAGCGCGCGGTGGTCGACAAGGTCCTGCGCCTGGTGCGCACGTCCGAATACAAGCGCCGCCAGCTTCCGCCCGGTCTCAAGATCACCGGCAAGGCCTTCGGCACCGGCCGCCGCTACCCCGTGGCGCAAGCCTTCTGCGGGTAGAGTGCTTTTTCACCACAGAGAGCGCAGAGGGCGCAGAGGCCGGAAAGAAATGGGTTTCCGGATCCGGACTCCGAACTCTCTCTCTTCCGTGCTCTCTGTGCTCTCTGCGCTCTCTGTGGTGAAACTTCCGGTCCCCATTGCGCGGCACGCACGCGGCGAAAGTGTGTGCTAAGAACCGCGGGCATGAAGGCCACGATTGTTGTTCTCCCGGGCGATGGCATCGGCCCCGAGGTCACGGCCCAGGGCGTGCGCGTTCTGCAGGCGGTCGCCACCAAGTTCGGTCACCAGATCGAGTTTCGCGAGGCGCTCATCGGCGGCTGCGCCATCGACAAGACAGGGATCGCGTTGCCCGCCGAGACCTCGGCCCTGTGCCAGGCGGCCGACGCGATCTTGCTCGGCGCGGTGGGTGGACCCAAGTGGGACGACCCGAACGCGGCGGTGCGGCCCGAGCAGGGCCTGTTCACGATTCGCCAAGAGCTGGGTCTCTTCGCCAACCTGCGGCCGGTGACGACGCATCCCAAGCTGATCCATGCCTCGACCCTGCGGCCCGAGGTGGTCAAGGGCGTGGACCTGCTGGTGGTGCGCGAGCTGACCGGCGGTCTCTACTACGGCGCAAAGACGCGGACCGCGGACAGCGCCAGCGACCTTTGCGCCTACAGCGCAGACGAGATCCGCCGCGTGGTCAGGCGCGCGGCCACGTTGGCGCGCGGCCGGCGCAAGAAGCTGACCTCGGTAGACAAGGCCAACGCGCTCGAAACCTCGCGACTGTGGCGCCGGGTGACCGAGGAGATCGTCCGCAAGGAATTTCCGGACATCAGCCTCGAGCACATCCTGGTCGACGCCTGCGCCATGTACCTCATGCGCAAGCCGGCCAGCTTCGATGTCATCGTGACCGAGAACATGTTCGGCGACATCCTCACCGACGAGGCTTCCGTGCTGGCGGGCTCGATGGGGCTGCTGCCCTCGGCCTCGCTCGGCGAGGGCAAGCGCGGGCTCTACGAGCCCATCCACGGCAGCGCGCCCGACATCGCGGGCAAGGGCATCGCCAATCCCGCCGGAGCCATCCTCAGCGGCGCGATGATGCTCGACTGGCTCGGCGAGACCGCCGCCGCCGCGAGCGTC
>PNBO01000343.1:2453-18196 GCA_003136095.1 Myxococcales bacterium | reverse complement strand
GACGAGCCGCTGCGCGGGGCGAGGCGTGGTTAGGGAAAGTACAACACTTCCGGCGCGCCGTGGCTTGCCACCAGGCCGTCGATGTACCTGCGCACGTAGTCGCGCCGGCTGACCACCGCGCGAATCTCCGGCTTGGTCAGGATCTCGTATTCGCCCTCCGACGCTTGCGCCAGCACCTGCGCCAGGCCCGTTTCCGACACGCGGCCGAGCGCCTCGTAGAGCCGCCGCGAGAAGCGCTGCACGCGATGCAGCGCCGTCCGCGTCTTCTCGTTGCCTTCGGGCTCGATGAAGAACGAGAGGGTGTTGTCCATGAAGTAGAGGCGCGAACCATCCTCGTTGGTCATCATATTGCCGCCGCTGTAGCGATCGGGATTCGCGCTGAGAAAGTCGAAGACCATCATGTCGGAGACCTGGGCCGCCAGCGCGTGCTTGTTGCCCGGAATGGCCTGGCCGGGGGTCAGCCACTGCGTGCTCTGCGCGATGCCATCCGGCGTATCGAGGCCCGACTCCCGGATCACGGGAATCCAATACATCATCACGCCGGCACTGTTGCCGCGCGGATCGAAGATGGTTTCGGCGCGAATCCGCGGCAGGAGAGGCGCGGTGTCGCTGTGCAGATGCGAGAAGATGTCCTCGCGGCTCACCATCCGCGGCGTGGCGGGCGCGACCGCGCTGAGTCCCAGCAGGCGGTTGAGCCGGTAGGCCGCCACCTCCTTGCGCGGCATGGTTTGCAGATTGGTCTGCGCCGGTTTGAAGGCCGCGCGCGAGCCGTCCGCGAAGTCCACGCGAAACGACAAGGACGAGCCGCCATGATTCAATTTCATGCGCACGATGGGCTGGCTGCGCAGTCGGCTGATGAGGAAATCGTCCTCCATGCCGAGAAACGTCCCGGCCGAGTCTTGCGCCGTGGCCGGATTCGGCAAGTGCCCAGGATCCCGCTCGGCGGGCGTGGCGAAGGCGCCCGCCAGCGCCCTCGGCGCCGGCCGCGCACGTTCGGCAAGCGCGATGCGGACCAGGCCACGCGCGGCGAACCCGACGCCGGCGACGAACAGCGTCAGGACCAGACACTCGGCCGCGAGGTAGCGCCGCATGCGCATGGATCAAGTCTATGCCTTGCCCGCGGGCCTACAAGTTCCGGGGCACTACTCGCTCGCAGCGGCCAGCGCCGCGGCGAGGTGCTCGCGGCTGACCCCGCCGACGAAAACCCGCGCGATCTTGCCGTCGCGCCCGACGATGACGAGGTGGGGAATCGAGTACACGCCGTAGCGCCCGCCGACCTCCTTGTCGTCGACGACGACCGGATAGGGGAAGGGACGCCGCGCGAGGAACCCCTCCACCTCCGCGCGGGGAACCACCGGGCCGTCCGCATCGACGCCCACGAACTCCACGTCGCGGGGATGCCACTCCCGGTAAAGGTCGTGCAGCATCGGCAACATGGCCAGGCACGGCGGACACCAAGTGGCCCAGAAATCGAGCACCACGACCCGGCCGCGGAGGTCGGCGAGCCGCACGCTGCCGGGCTGCCCGTCGATGCGCGGCAGCGAGAAATCAGGAGCCGCATCCGACCGCCCAAGCGGCCGCAGCAGCTCGTAGTGACGGGCGCTCCACACGATGCCGAGGGTGAGGGCGAGCGCGGGCAGCGCGAGCACGGGAATTCCGGCCAGCCCACGCCGGCCGGGCGGCGAGAGCGTGACCGGGGCGCTGGAACCACGCAACCGCCGCAGCGACAGGCCGACGAAGAGCGCGACCCAGAGCCAGGCGACCACGCCCACGACCCGCGCGAGAAGGTGCGGCGGGTAGCCGAGCAGACTCTCGCTGTCGAGAAGCCGCACCGGGCTCCACGCGATGAAGTACGGCACATAGCCGGCCGCGCCGAGCTCAAGCCCGAGCGCGGGATCCCGGCGGCCGCGGCCGGCCAGGAGCGTGATGACGAGCGCGGAAGTGAGCGCCACGAAGGCGGCCGTGCCCAACTCGGACCCGACCACCCCGAAGAGGCGCGAGAGCCCGGCCGTCGCGGAAACGCGCGAGAAGGAGAAGAGCGCTCGCAGGAGATCGGGCAGGCGAAAGGCGAGCAGCGCAATGCCGACGAGATAGAGCGCGTCGCGGACACCGCCGGTTCGGCGCGAAGCGATGGCACCAAGGCCACGCGTGGGCGCGACCAGAAAAAGGCCGACACGCACGGGCCAGGCCGGCTCGGCCGGTGCGCCCTCAACCGCCACGCGACTGATCCCGCGTCTGCAGCAATTTCTTCGCCGCAGCTGACAACGCGCCGGGAATGTTCCTCGACCGCGACATCGCTTTCAGATCGTCGTTGTGGAGGAAACTGAGCAGGCGCAGCGACGTTCCCAGTGGGCACTTGGGATTGCTCACCAGGGCCAGCTTGACCGAGTAGTCCTTGACGTGTACCCGGCTGTTGGCGATGTAGCGGATGACATCGTCGCACACCGCCCGGTTCGAAGCAGCGGCGATGATCTCCATGTCGGTGATGGAGGGAGAGCGGACGACGGACATGGCGACTACCCGGTTGGTGTCCCGGATGAGGACCTGCCGGCAGTACTGGTTGCCCACCGTGGCGAGACGGATCTTTTCGAAGATCTTCAGCTCATCGAACTTGATGAAGGTCGCGCCGCCCTTGTCCTGCTTGCCATCTTGCCCCTCGCCGCCCAGGTCATCGTCCAGCCCTTCTTCGCCCTCTTCCTCCGGCAACGCGCCAAGCTCCTGCGGAACCGCGGCGTCGCTCAGGAGCCCTGCGGCGGCGAAGACCTCGTCCGGAACCGACGGCACTGTGGCGTTCGGATCCGCGAGCAGGGCGGCGGCGAGCTCATCGAAGCCCGGGATGCCTTCCGGCCGCACGTGGTTGCGCACGCACAGCTCCAGCGCCCGGCTGACCGAGGACATGCGCGCGTTCCTGTTGAAGTAGAGCGTCTCGACCAGGGCCGGACAGCGCAGCAGGCGCACCTCGTTCCGGAAGATCATCTCCAGCCCGTCCTCGTCGAGGCGCCGTGCGAGATGGACGAAGGTCTCGTCGGCGGTGGCGTGATTCAAGAGGATCTTCTCGATGGCTGTCCGGTGCGTGATCGGCAGGCGCTCGGCGAAGAAGTGCAGGACCGACGGGGACAAGGGCTCGCCGAGCGGGCCGAGCATGATTTTGTCGGGCAGATGCGCGGGGGCGGCCTCGGCCGCGCTCCTGACCGCGGCATCGCTGTCGAACGAAAGCTGATAGACCGCGATCAGCGTCTCCGCCGGACGCAGCGGCGCCATGCCTCGCGCGGCCATGTGTTTCGCGGGCGCGGCGGAGGCGGCCAGCGAGGCGACCGCGGCGGGCAGGTCCTTGCCCGCCAGGGGTTGCAGCTTCAAGGTTTCCATCGTGGGCTCGGTCACGTCGCTGGCCATCCCTCGCTCCTAGGCGCGGTTTCGATCGTGGAGGATTCTGAGCCCCCGCAGGGTCAGAAGCTCGTCGTACTCGTCGATGGTCGCCGCCTCGCGCGCCACCAGCGCGCCCAGCCCGCCCGTGGCCACCACCCGCGGGGCGTAGGCGACCTCGGCGCGGATGCGGTTGACCAGCGCGTCGATCATGCCGGCGTAGCCAAAGACCAGCCCGGACTGGATACTGGCCACGGTGTTGGTGCCGACCACGGCCTTGGGGCGCGCGATCTCGACCCGCGGCAGCTTCGCGGTGGAGCGGTAGAGCGCGTCCGCGGAGATGAGCAACCCCGGGGTGATGATCCCGCCGGCGTACTCGCCACGCGCGGTGACCACGTCGAGCGTGGTGGCGGTGCCAAAATCCACCACGATGGCGCCCTGGGAAAACTGCGCGTAGGCCGCGACCGCGTTGACGATGCGGTCGGCGCCCAGGTCGCGCGGGTTCTCGTAGAGCACGGGCATGCCGGTCTTCATGCCCGGGCCCACCACCAGCGGCGTCAGCTTGAAATACCGGGCGAAGAGGCGCTCCATGGGCAGGGTCGCCGGCGGGACCACCGACGAGATGATGGCCGCGTCGACCTGGCGCATGTTCAGGCCCGCGAGCTCGAACAGGCCGCGTAGGGCCGCCGCGAGCTCGTCGGCCGTGCGCTCGCTGCGGGTTTCCATGCGCCAGTCGAAACCCAGCTTCTCGCCGTCGAAAAGCCCAAAGGCCGTGTGCGTGTTGCCGATGTCGACCACGAGAAGCATGGCGCTCTGACCATAGTACAAGATCTGCCGGCGGGCTTGGGGCCAGACTGACCGTAATCCCGCGACAAGCACAGCGACGTCGCGGAAGGCGGCAGAAAGAGACGCCTTTCCACGACGGACACGCCACCCAGTTGGAGCGATGGATGGTGGTCGTAGTCGTAGACGTCGTCGTGGTCGTGGCCGTGGCCGACGAGATCACTCCGGCCACGGCCACGGCCACGTCTACGACCACGACCCTCTGCGGCTATCGCGAGGTTAGGGACTGGCTTTCCGCCCCTGCGGGCGCCGTGGTATGGGAAAGGGGCGAGATGGGCGTGAACCGCGAGCAGCATTGTGGATCCACGGGTGGCGGCGAGCCGGCCATCCCGGCGCCCCTGCTGCGCTGGCGCCCGCGCTTCCCGGCGGGCATTGGCCTCGTGCTCGCGGTCTCCCTGCTGCTCTTCGCGGGCTTCTGGCTGCTCGACACCGCCTACTTCGGCCGGCGCACGGCGGCGGCAGAACCCCTCGGCGCCTGGCGGCTACTGGTGGAGCTCGACGCCGAGACCCTGCAGAACGCCCTCGGCAGCCTGGCCCAGGTCGTCGTCGCCGTGCTCGCCATCGCCATCACCGTGGTGTCGATTGTCGTCCAGCTCGCTGCGACCCGCTACACCCCGCGCATCGCCGAGATGTTCTTCCGCGACAAGAAGAACCTGGCCATCATGGGTTTCTTCGTCGTCTCGTGCATCAACGCCGTCTGGGTCAGCATCGTGGTCACCAGCGGCTTCGTGCCGCGCGCGACCGTGGCCATGACCACCGTCGTGGTGACCGCCAGCCTGCTGCTCCTCATCCCGTATTTCGCCTACGTCTTCGCCTTTCTCGATCCCGAAAAGGTCATCGCCCGCATCGGCCTTCAGGTTCTCGATGCGGTCCTGGCGCGCGGGACCTGGAAACGTGCGCGCGCCGACCTGGATCTACGGCAGGCGAGTTGCGTGGCGGGGCTCGAACACCTCTCCGACATCGCCATCAACACCCTCGCCCAGAAGGACAAGATCATCGCCTCCGGCGCGGTGACGGCGCTGCGCGAATTCGCGGTGAAGTACCTCAAGGCCAAGAGCGCCCTGCCGCCGGAGTGGTTCGGGCTCGGCCCCCGCATTCACGGCAACCCGGACTTCATCGCGCTGGCCCCGGACTCGCTGCGCGGGCTCGAGCACAAGCACGTCTGGGTCGAGTGGAAGGTCCTGCGCCACTTCCGCAGCGTCTTTTCCGAGGCCCTGGATCACCTGCCCGAGCTCGGCCACGTGGTCGCCATCGAGACCCGCTACGTCGCCGAGGAGGCCCTCCGGCACGACGACCGCGAGGTGCTCGCGCTGGCCATCCGCTACTTCAACTCCTACCTGCGCAGCGCCATCAACCACGAGGACGTGCGCACTAGCTACAACATATTCCACCAATACCGCCTGCTGGCCGAGCACATGATGCGCAAGGGCCATGGGGATCTCGTGCTCGAGATCGGCCGCTGCGTGGCCTACTACGGCCAGCTCGCACACCGGGCCGGCCTGGGCTTCATCACCGAGACCGCCGCCCACGACCTGGGCGTGCTCTGCGAGCGCGCCTTCGAGCACGCCTCAGCCTGCCATGACACGCTGCTGGGCATCTTTCTGGAAGTGGACAAGGAGCCGGAAACCCGCTCCGAGGAACAGACCCTGCGCGGGGTGCGCAAGGCCCAGGTCAAGCTGGCCACCTTTTACCTCGCCAGGGGCGCCGGCCCCCATGCCGAGCGCATCTGCGCGGATATGCGCGGTGAGAAGCCCGACCGGCTGGCCTCCATCCGTTCGGAGCTCCTCGCCGTCACCGAGCGCGAATTCTGGGAGGTCACGGATCGTGGCGTCAACTTCGACTACCTGGACGAAGCCCGCAAGGAAAAGCTCGACGAGTTCTTCGCCCGCGTCGCTTTGAGGTAGACTTGAGTTGAGCAGCGGCGATTCATGACCACCACGACGAGAGACGCCATCCCTGAGGCGATCAACGACGAGCCCGTTTCCGCGACTCACCGGCTTGAGTACACCTTCAATCCGGAAAGCCCGCGCATCCTGGTGGTCGACGACGAGCGTGTGATCCGCGAGATCCTCTCGGATTTCCTCGGCCTCGAAGGCTACGTGGTGCGCACCGTCGAGGACGGCGTGCAAGCCCTCGAGGAGCTGCAGAAGCGCAGCTACAACCTCGTCATCTCCGACCTCAAGATGCCGAAGATGAACGGGCTCGACCTCATCGAGAAGATCACCGAGCTCGGCATCCCGGTGCTCACCGTCATCATGACCGGCTTCGGCACCGTCGAGACCGCCATCGAGGCGATGAAGCACGGCGCCTACGACTACATCTTAAAACCCTTCAAGGTCGAGGAGGTCATCCACATCGTCAAGCGCGGGCTCGACCGGCAGCGCCTGCAACACGAGAACCTGCGCCTCAAGGACGCGCTCTCCATCTACAAAATCAGCGAGGCCATCGCGACCTCGCTCTCGGTCGAGAAGGTGCTCGACCTGGTGCTCGACGCCGTGCTCGATGCGGTGGACGCCGACATCGTGAATCTCCTCCTGGAACGCCCCGGCGACGCCCACGCCCCGGGCGACCGCCCCGGCACCTTCGTCGAGCACGCGCGCAAGGTTTCCTCCCGACTCGAAAGCACCGAGACCGCGCCGCCCCTCAATCTCGGCGAGGTCCTGCCGCTTCTGCAAGAGGACAAACCCTTGCTCGCCCACAGCGCGCGCGCCTACCGTTTCTTGTCCGGCCAGCCCGAGAAGCGCCTAGTCAGCTTCTGTTCCATCCCGCTCAAGCTCAAGGGCCGCATCATCGGCATGCTCAACGCCTACAGTTACACCAAGGGCGCCAAGTTCAGCGAAGGCCAGCGCAAGATGCTCTACGTGCTGGGCAGCCGCGCCGCGGTTTCCATCGAGAACGCGCGCCTGTACGAAAGCCTGGTCGACACCAACGAAGATCTCATTCACGCCAACGTCTCGCTGGAGGAGAATTTCAGGCAAACCATCATCGGCTTCGCCCACGCCCTCGAGGAGTCCGACCGCTACACCCGCGGCCATTCCGAGCGCGTCGCCACCTACGCGCGCCTCATCGCCGTGGGCATGCGCCTGCCCAGCGAGGAAATCGAAACCGTGGTCAAGTCCGGGTTACTGCACGACGTGGGCAAGATCGGCATCCGCAACGACCGCCTGAACAAGCCGGGCAAGCTGACCCCGGAAGAGCTGGCCATGTTCCGCTCGCATCCGGCCAAGGGCAAACGCATCCTCGAGCCCATCCCCTTCATGCGCGACATCGTGCCCGGCTGCTACTGCCACCACGAGGCCTGGGACGGCTCCGGCTACCCGCAGGGCCTGTCCTCCGACAAGATCCCCACCATCGGCCGCATCGTGGCCGTGGCCGACGCCTACGACGCCATGACCACCGACCGCGCCTACCGCAAGGCCCTGCCCCACGTCATCGCCTGCGGCGAGATGGAGCGTTGTAGCGGCACCCAGTTCGATCCCGAGATCGTGCGCGTCTTCCTCGCCCACATCGACGACTTCCGCAAGGCCGAGGCCCTGGCGGGACGGACGATCCCGCGCTGAGCGATGTCCTGCACGGGGTCATCGTCATGATCGGCGAGGTGCTCGGCGGGTACAAGGTCGTCTCCCAGCTCGGCGAGGGCGCCACGGGCGAGACCTATCTGGCCGAACACCAGGAAACCGGGCAGAAGGCCGCGGCCAAGGTTCTCTTTCCCCCGATGTCGGCGGACCGCGCGCTCCTCGATCGCTTCTTCGCCGAGGTGAGGGCGTCGAGCCAGGTCAACCATGTGGGCATCGCCGACCTCTTTGAGTGCGGTGTGCATGCCAACGGTCGCGCCTTCCTGGTGATGGAGCTGCTGGAAGGCAAGACCCTGACCGACTCGCTCATCGAGCTCGGCTCGGTCAGCGACATGGAGAGCTTCGCCGATATCGGCTGGCAACTGGCCACCCTGCTCGCCGCCACGCATGCCAGCAAGATCGTCCACGGCGCCCTCAAGCCCGACGCGATCTTCCTGACCTTTCCCCCGGCCCAGGCGCCGCGACCGCTCGTCAAGTTGCTCGATTTCGGCATGGCCAAGTTCTCCCTGAGCGTCCGCCACAGCCAGACCGGCAGCCTGCTCGGGGCGCCGCTCTACACATCCCCGGAGTCAAGTCGCGGGCTCGGCAATGTCGACCACCGTGCCGACATCTATTCTCTCGGGTGCATCCTGTTCGAGATGGCGTGCGGCCGGCCGCCCTTCGTGCGCGAGGGCAAGGGCGAATTGATCATCGCGCATGCCACCGAGACACCGCCGTCGGTGGCCTCGCTCGAGCCGGCTATTCCACAGGCCATCGACAGGCTCATTGGCCGCATGCTGACCAAGAACCCCGCCACCCGCCCCCAGACCATGGGCGAGGTCGCGGCCGTGCTGGAGAAGTTCTTCAAGTGTCCGGCTCCTTCCCTCGGCCAGCCCATCCCACCGAAACCGGTGGTCATCCCTGCCCCACCGGTGGTACCCGCCCGTCTGAGCCCGGCCTCGGCGATCCCCAGCCCCCCGCTCGCCGCCGCCCTTCGAACGCCAGCGCCTGCGCCGGACCCCAAGCCCTCCCCGCGCCGGCAGGATCCGACGGCTCTGCTCCCGCCCGGCGCGGCGTTCCTTCCGCAAGCTGGCCCAACCCGCACCCCGACTGCGCCGCCAGCATGGGTCGCGCGGGTCCGCGAGCGAACGGCCATCCTCGACCCGCCGTCCGCTCCCAGGCCGCCTCTGGTTCCCCTGTCGCGCAAGCCGAAGGCGCCGTTACCCGAGCCCGGCGTCGGATCGCACCGTCGCCGGGCGTCCGTCCCAGCCGGGTCCGAGAATACACGACCCACCCTTCCCATCAACCTACCCATCGTCATCGCTAGCGCCGCGGTGGTACTTGCCGTGGGCGCAGCCATTCTTGTCCTTCGCACGAGGCGACCACCACCCACCGCCGCACCCAGAGCGCCCCTCGTTCTGCCCCAAGAGCGTGCGGTGAGTGACGAAGCCAGGCTAGCTCAGCCCGCTCCTTCGTACCCGTCGCACCCCATGGCGCCGCCGCCGGTGCGCGACGATTCGTCGGATGCGGAAAAAAGACAACCGCAGGCCGGGGCGAAAGCGACCTCCTCCGCGAAGCCCAAACCCGACAAGAAGCAGTCAGCATCGCGCTGGTAGTACGGCCGAGCCTTGTTCGCGAATTGGTCGGCGCTAACCGCGCTCGCGCAAGAACGCCTCCATTGCGGCCCGCTTCAGCTGGCGCGCCGCGAAGAAGTGCTCGAGGTAGTAGAGGATCTGGCTGTCGCGGATGGACCACAGGCGGAAGTTGCCCTGCGACCGGTTGACGTCCGCCCGGATCTCCTCGACCGAGCCACCCCGCGACCTGGCCTCGCGCCCGGCTTCGCGGGCGTCGCGGTAGAGCCGTGGCTTCTCCTCACCGGGCACCTTGACGGCAACGAGCTCCCGGTTGTTCCAGCCGGTCACGTCATAGGCAAATGCGCCCACCACCTGCACCCCGACCGACCAGGCCAGGCCAAGGCAGAGCAAGGCCGCCAGCACGCGGCGACGGCGAATTGCCTCGGCGACGGGAATAGCGAGAAAAGCCATGAGCGTCACCGCATCGGTCAGCAAGCGATACCCGTAACACCACCCGCCCCACCAGCCATGCCAGCGGGCCACGAGCAGGCACATGCCCATGGCCGCGAGGGTCACGGGCCGCAGCGCAGAGAAGCGGGGGTCGCGCCAAACGCGAACCAGGCCCCAGAACGTGAAGACCAGCACGGGCGAGAAGACCAGCAAACCGCGCGACGGGCTGAGCAAGATCCCGCTGCACCCCACGAGCAACGAGGTGCCGAACACCCCACGACTCGAGCTCGACGCGAGTGCCACCGGCGCGGCCATCGCCGCGGGCACGGCGAACGCCAGGAACGCGCTGGCCGCCTGGTACGCGTCGCCCAACTGCCCGAGCACCACCAGCTTGCCGAAGTAGTGGAGATTGTACGCAGACAGGGCGAGCGCCACCGGCAAGCCGCCGACTGCCCAGCGCACGAATGCGCGCCGGTCACGAAGCAGGTAGTAGCCCCCCGCGGCGACGATCGCCACGGCGGCCGTGGGCCGGCAGGCGAACGCCATCGCATAGCAGAGCCCCACCCCGTAGGCCGCGCGCCGGCGATCCTCCCGCAACAGGAAGAGGGTTCCCAGCGCCAGAAAGAGCTCCATTGGACCGTGTTGCCACAGCGCCTGGCTGCTCGTGCTCCACGCGCAGGTGCCGAGCCCGTAGGCGAAAGCCAGCCACGCCGCCGTTCCCGGCCGCACGAAGGCCAGGGCCGCCAAGAACAGGCACACCGCACTGCCCGCCACCGCGCACGCGGCCGCCACCTTGGCGGCCTGCCAGAGCAGGCCCGCCGAGGGCCGGTCGTAGAGATCGGGCGCGAAAGCATACGCCGCCGCGACAAAGGGGACGGCAACGAGAGCGGCGCCGACCCCGTAGAGATTGGCGTAGACGCCTCGCCTGCGCGTCTCCATGAGGAAGTACGGCGGGGCCGGATGAGTCAGGTTACCGCGCTCGAAGGCGCGTCGAATTGGCTCGCCGTTTAGCTGGGATTGCCAACCGCGAAAGCGCGCGTTCTGCTCGCCTTCGGGAGTCTTGAGCACCCATTCGAACAGGTAGGGCTCCGCTTCCGGCGTAAAGACGAGCCTATGGTGGGTGACCAAGTTGCCCGCCAGGCGCACATTGCCCGTGGCGTCGTTGCCCGGGAGAATATCCCCGTTGGCCAGATAGGCGCAGAGCAAGAGCAGGAAGATCGTCGCCGCCTGCACGCCGCGGCGCCGCAGCAGCGACGGTCCGCTGCTCTTTTCATCAGCGGCTTTTCTTGCCGGCGCCGAGTGCCGGGCGCGGCTGCCGCCGTTCCTATTGGCTCGTCTGGCCACCGGTGCCGGAGCTTACCCCATTGGCTGCTGTCCGAAGCAGCGTCGATCGTTCCAGCGGCTCCGTAATCCCGCGGCAAGCGCAGCGACGCCGCGGGGCGCCGGGACGGAGGCCGTTTTCCAAGGCGAAGCTGCTCGCCCAGCAACGCAATGGAGGGTAGTCGTGGTCGTCAACGTGGTCGTGGTCGTGGTCGTGCCCGTGGCCGGACATCCTGAATGTGCCGACCGAGGAAATGAGCTGGCCGAGGCTTCTCGCCGATCATTCCCCCACGCGAGCCATCCGGGTGAGCATCGAAACGATGCGTTCGAGAAGCTCGTGGGCTCGGGTTGCCTCGTCGCCGGGCACGAATCGCAGGGCCGCCAGGGCATCGACGATGGCGGCGCATTCCAAGGCCGAACCGCGGGCGATGGCGTAAAACCGGCGCGCCTCGCGCTCCTCCATGGTGCCTTTGCCGCTGCCTTCGGCGATGTTGAGCGGAACCGAGAGCGCGGCCCGGCGTAGCTGGTCAACCAGCGCGCTGTGCCCGCGGGGAACCCGCTCGGCCAGCGTTGAAGCCACGCCCAGGAACGTCACCGCGCAACGATACACATCGAGTTTCTGAAAACCGAACATGCATGAGTTTCGGCAGCACAGCAGAGAAGTTGCTCGGCCACGGCCACGACCACGACCACGACCTCCGTCTTCACCCAACGGGTGACGGCTTCGTCGCACCAAAGGCCGAACGCCATGGGTGGTTATGGCCCTAAATAGCAAACCGCCCGGGAATCGGCTTGCGGCCGGCGCCCGGGCGGATTTGGCTAGACTACGTCGACTCTACGTGGCGTTGGTGGCCGTGCCAGTCATCGATGTGCTGGCGCTGTTGCCTGGCGTTCCCGACACAGTCAGGGTTGCCGCCTTCGTCCCGGTGGTGGTCGGGTCGAACCGGACCGTCACCGAGCAGGTCGCCCCTGCGGCGAGCGTGATGCCCGTGCACCCGTCAAGGATGATGCGGTACTGCGATGAGTCGGTCCCGCTCAGCGCTGCGAGCAGCAGGCCGGTCATCGGCGCCTTAGCATCGTTCGTGAAGGTCACAGCAACGGTCGGATGGGCGCCACTGATGGCGGTACTGGCGAAGGTGACTGTCGGTGCCGGCGTCTCCACGTGGGTCCCACTGCTCGGGTTCTGCGCGGTAATGCTCAGCGCGGCCTTCGCCTGGCCTTGCAATACCACCTCTGCCGTGGCGCCCGAGGTGGACGTCACCGTGATCGTCCCGCTCTTGGCAGCCGGCGTGAGGACACTGGGCGTGAAGGTCACGTAGATGGTACACCCACCAGTGGTGTCATTCAGCCCCTTGGCAAACACCGGATCGGCGCAGTCAGTGCCGGGGACGTAGCCGGCTGGATTGACCGCACTGATTGCGAAATCAGTGTTGTCCACCGAGATGCTGAGCGGTCCGGTAATCTTGCCGCTCGCCACATTCGTGAGTGTGACCGGGGTGACATCGGAGGTCGCCTGGACAGCCAGGGTGCCGAAGTCGATCTGGGTCGGGTCCGGCGTGATCAGCGCCGCAGCGATTGCGACCCACTTGAGACTGACGGCGCCGGTATTGACGGCGCCGCTTGTGACTGTCACCGTGGCCGCCTTCGATGTGGTCGACGACGGCGTCACCCTGATCGACAGGGTGCAGGATGCGCCGGCAAGCAGCTTGGCGCCTTGGCAACCACCCGCAAGCACGGTCACGTTACCGGCGTCCGTGCCGCCCTTGGTGGCCACGAGGTTCCCCGTGGTATCCAAGTCGCCGTCATTCGTCACCGTCAGGGTGAGAGTCGCCGGGGTACCCACGAGCAGAGTGCCGAAGTCGAGCCCCGCGGTCGGGGTCGCGACCAGGTTTGCCGGATTGGGATTTACGGCCACGAGGGTCGCTTGAGCGCCGGCCAGGGTGACGGTGGCTTGTTGCACGCCTGCTGCCAGCACTGGGGTCCAAATCACGGTAAACGTGCAGACCCCGTTCGCTAGTAGAGTGTCGGTGCAGGGAGTCGCAGTCGCAACGCCCGGGGCGAACTCAGTGCTACCACTGATCACCGGTGTCCCGGAGGCGTCAATCGGCCCGCCGCTTCCGTTGTGAAGGGCCATGGTGACTGTGAGTGTGGTCGCGGTACCCGGCGCCGGGAAGGTGTATGGCGACACACCAGTCGTGCTCTCCACCAGGTATGCCGAGGTGGTCGCCGACGCGGTTGCAGTCCCCACTAGCTCCGGGAACGCAGTGAGCGAGGGCCCGATGACCAGACCGCCCGTTGGGCTTCCTGGCGTGGCCTTGACCACGAGGTCCACGTCGACATTGCTCGTGCACCCGACGCCTGTGCATGCCGTCGGGTTGTACGCCACGACGATGTTGCAGCTCGAGCCGGTCGTGCCTTTGGCATTGAGACCGGTGTCCGCGCTGCAGGTGGTTCCGGTCATGACGAAGTCGGCCGTCTTTGCGTGCAGCGTGGTGGTGTTATGATCGTAGAGGCCGAAGCTCAGATGGCCCGAGCCCACATCGCCGGTGTTGGTCACGGTGTAGGTCACAGGGGCCGAGGTGGTGCCCAAGCGGATCTGACCGAAGTTGCGAGAGATCGCCGTGGCGTCGGTGAACTCCAGCGACGCCGGATTCTGTCCGTTGCCGGTGACATCGACGTCGGCCTTCTGTCCGCCGCCGCCATTGGCGGCATTCGTGTCCGTGGCTTCAAGGGTGGCGTAGGCGACGCCTGCGACGCTGGGAAGCATGCGGACCACGATCGTACACGTTCCGCCAAGGGCATCCACCGCAGTGGCGCAGTTGTTGGTGACCACCTGGAACTGCGTTGGATCCGATGGCGTCAGGTTGTTCTGATTGGCGACGAAGCCGACCGTGAGGTTGGCCACGTGGTCCGCGAAGTTGGTGAAAGTGATGGTCTTGGTAGCCGAGGTGGCGTCCGCAAGCACAACCTTGCCGAAGTCCTGGATGGTGGCAGGCGCGACGGTGAGCTGCGGGGTGGCGTTACCGCTCAGGTTGAGAATCACCTGTCCACCAGGCGCTCCCTGCACGCTCAAGGTTGCCGTGCGCTTGCCGAGGCCGAGACCCGCGACCGGCTTGAACCACACCAGGATGGTGCAGGTTCCGCCGGCGGCAATCTGGTTGCTGCCAGCTCCTGCCCCGCTGCCGTCACCGCACGTCCCCTGGCTCCCCGCGCTAGGAGGAGTCAAGGTGAATTCGGCGCCGTCGTTCAGGAAATAGATGATCTTTCCAGTAGCAGCGGAGCCGCTGCCATTGCTCACCGTCACCGTCACCGCCGCGCTGGTCGCGTTGATGGCAGTGTCGGCGAAAGCGCCGCTGAGCGTACCAGTGATCTGGGCAGGCGCACCGCCGGTGCCTGTCAAATCGACTTGGGCAGTTTCGGTGCCCCCGGCATAGGTTCCCGAGACCGTGAGAGAGGCGGTCTTCGCGCCGGTGCTGGCCGGGATGAACCTGATCTCGAGGAACTTGGCGTTGGCTGCTCCGGAGGTGATGGTCTGGCCCGACACACCATCGGTTACGACCACGAACTGAGCTAGGTCCGTCCCGGTCAAGGTGTAGCTGGCCGCGGTGACAGGCGTCGTCCCGCCGTTCGCCACGGTCAGGGTCAGGAGCTTGCTGTCGCCCACGGCAACGGAGGCGAAGGTCAGCGGCGAAGGATTGAGGGTGATTGGACCAGTACCAGTCTCCTTGAAGGTGCCAGTGTCGGTTTGGGCACTAGCGCCCGTGGCGACAACGCTGCCGGTCCTTGCGCCCTTGACGGACGGCTGGCCTACGAGCACCACAACGCAGTAGGGGACGGTGTTGCTGTCCGCAGTGATCGGCGGGGCCGTTGACGTGAGCGCCGGGCACGCCGGTATTGATGCAACGATCGTCTGGCCGGGCCAGGTGGGAAGCGCGCTCGCCGACGCGGTAAAGTCCGCCGGCGTGCCGAGATTCTGGGTCACGGCGAGGTTGCCCACGTTAGCTCGGACGAAGACCGCGAGGGTCAGGTTCGTCGTCGACGCTTGACCGACAGTGACCTGGCCGAAGTCGTAGTTCCCGACCTTCACCAGAGCGTTGCCGGTGGTGAATTCCTGGATCTCGATGATGCCTAGGCCGACGCCCGTGAGCTGCTGGTTGGTGGTCCCGCTGTTCGCGCTGGTCACCGTGATGGCACCCGTCCGATCTCCCTTGGCCGTCGGCGTGAAGCTGACAATCAACGTGCAGCTCGTGTTGTTCTGCAGGTTGGCGGTCTTGCAGTTATCGGTGGCGATGGCGAAGTCGCCGGACGGCGTCGAGGTGATGGCGCCAGAGGCGGTCGCCGCGGTGTTGGTGAGGGTGCACGTGATGGTGTTCGGCGAAGTCACCCCGACAACCGTGTCCGGGAAGGAGCCGGCGCACTTGAGCAAGAGATCCGCCGTGGCGAGACCGAGGCCCAGCAGCGTTCCAGCCTGGCTGGAGGTGGCACGGTCGACCGTCCTTACGGTAATCGTGGCCGAAGCCGAGCCCACCTGGAGCGGCGCGAAGGTCACGACAACCGCGCAGGTGCCGGCTGGCAAGAGCGAGGCGGAGCAGGTCGTGGTGTAGCTGAACTGCGAGCCACCGCCCACGCTGGACGTGCT
>PNBO01000343.1:405-2396 GCA_003136095.1 Myxococcales bacterium | reverse complement strand
GCCCGCGGCACTGGGCTTGAACACCAGCGAAACGGTGCAGGTCTTTCCGGCAGCGAGCGGCAAGCCGCTGCAGCCGTCAGCCGTCACTACGAACTGGGGATCCGTGACGCCGATGGTCACGGCGCCGGTGTCACTCTGGCCCGGGTTGGTCACCGTGAAGACCGTGGCCGGGGTGCTGGTCGCGCCGACCGCGACGGTTCCGAAGGCACCGGTACCGGTGAGGGTCAACGAGCCCTTGGGCGTCGCAGTGCCATTGACCGTCGCCACCACGGCCGTCGTGGGCGCGTTGGCGTCGGTGACCGTAAGGGTGAGGGTCTTGACCCCAGCGGTCGTCGGCTTGAAGACCACGTTGATCTTGCAAGTGTTCGAAGCCGTCAGCGGCACGACGCACTGGTTATCGACGACAAACTGAGTCACGTCGCCGGCAGTCGGTGACGACGGTGTCACCGTCAGCAGGCCCGAGGTGGCGCCGCCAAGGTTGACGAGGTTGAAGGTGATGACGGAGCTCGTGGTATCTACTGGCGCGCCGACGGCAACCGTGACCGGGGCTTGGAAGGCGAGGCTGGCGGGGGTGACGACAGTCGCCGTGACCAGGCCGCTCAAAGTGGTGCCACTCGCGTTGCACACTACGCTGTCGTTCTTCGTGCCGACCGAGGCCGCCTTGAAATTGAAACCGAAGACGCAGGAGCCCCCGGCGGCGAGAGTAGCCGGACAGACCCGGGTCGCATCGGCGACGATGTCGGCGCCGCTGGCGGTACAGGTCAGACCGCTGAGCGCACTGAGAGCCGTGACGGTTACGGCGCTGGGAACCGTGGCCCCGACGAGGACCGTGCCCAGGTCGACCTTGTCGGTCACGCTGAACGAGCCCGGCGCGAGGCCGGTACCCGTGAGCGTGACGCTTATTCCGGTCGCCACGATGAGGACGCCGCTAGCCGGGCCCACCGCGGTGGGAGTGAAGCTCAAGCTGATCGCGCAAGTGCCTGGTGCCGCCGCGAGAGCGCCGCAGGTCGTGCTGACGATCGCGAACGGGCCGGTGGCCGACGGGCTGAGCGAAGTGGCCGCGCCTCGGTTCGTCACCGTGATGACGGTGGGGGTGGCGCTGGACAGGCCCTTGACGACGCTGCCGAAGTCGGCAGAGGGTGGGCTGACATTCACGTTGGCGACACCAGTCCCAGGGCCAACTTCGCCGTTGGCGCCTAGGCTGCCGTCGTGATTGGTGGTCTCACTCCCGCCGCAGCCGACTGTTGCCAGCATTCCAATGATCCCCAGGCAAGCAACCTGGAGCAACCGTCCGAAGTCTTTAGAACACGTCATGTATTAGCCTCCGTCGAAACCCAATGTTGTTCCGCAATGCAAGCGCATTGCAGCAGCCGGAACATTTTGGGACCACCTCGGAAAGACGCAAGAAAAAAAAACCTGCAGGCCACCTTCCGAGGACGATTCCGTTGGTTTTTGGACGGAAATGTAGGCACCCTCGGCAGACCCAACCTGACCGCTCGCGCGATCGACGCGAAGATCCCGGAAGTTTCTGTCGCAAATGTAGCGAAGCACACCATCGCGCGAGCCCAAGATCCTCGCGCTCGCGTTGGATTTCGCGCGATCGGCTCGTTCGACCCGCGAAGCTCCCGTCGGTGAGACGCGCGGGCCGTGACTTGAACCGCGCTCCTTGATAGGTTTCGCGACCACCGCATGGACACCCAATGGATACAGTAGACGGCCAATCGCCACCGCCCCAACCTCCCGCCACGCCACCGTCGGGGCCGCCCCCCTCCGCGGGCATCCGCATCCCGGTGTCCATCGAGGAGGAGATGAAGTCGTCGTTNNTTCGGCCAGCACCAGATGAACAACGTGTGGAACCGGCCGTACATCAAGTGCGCCCGCGTGGTCGGCGAGGTGCTCGGCAAATACCATCCCCACGGCGATAGCGCCTGCTACGACGCCCTGGTGCGCCTGGCGCAGGACTTTTCCATGCGCTACCCGCTCATCGACGG
>PNBO01000343.1:0-393 GCA_003136095.1 Myxococcales bacterium | reverse complement strand
CTGTCGGACATCGACAAGGAGACGGTCGATTTCCAGCCCAACTACGACGACAAGGAGACCGAGCCCACGGTCCTGCCCACGCGCCTGCCCAACCTGCTGATCAACGGCGCGGCCGGCATCGCGGTCGGCATGGCCACNNACCAACATTCCGCCGCACAACCTGGGCGAGATTATCGACGCCACCATCGCCATCATCCGGCGCCCCGACATCAGCGTCGACGAGCTGCTCGAGCTCGTTCCCGGACCCGATTTCCCGACGGGCGGCTTCATCTGCGGCCGCGGCGGCATCCGCGAGGCGTACCGATCGGGCCGGGGCAGCCTGCTCATGCGGGCGCGGACCATCATCGAGGAGAATCCCAAGAGCGGACGCAAGTCCATCGTGGCCAACGAGAT
>PNBO01000372.1:17994-23384 GCA_003136095.1 Myxococcales bacterium | reverse complement strand
TCGACGGCGCGTTCCGTCGACCCCTGGTTCACGGCGCAACTACTTGGAATAACTAATCAAAACCTGACGCGCCAAGAATCGAGAACCGGCCACAATCGGGCAGGTCCTGCATGCCTTGGTCATTTCGAGAAGTCAGCCCGCGAGGATGCCATCGCACCTCGCGCCTAGTTGAGTTTCCAACGCGGATCCGAGTTTTCCTTCTCCTTCTCTTTTTCCTTCTTGGCCTGCTCTGCCGCTCTCTCCTTGTCGCGCTGGGCTTGGGCCTTCTTGGCCTCGACCTGCGCTTTCTTGTCCTTTTCCTTCATCTGCTTGAGCGCCAGCTCCGCTGCCTTCTCTTCGTCGTGCTGGCGCTTGGCCGTGCACTCCGGCGGCTCGCATTCGCCTTCGCACTGGCACTTGAGCTTTGCCTTGCTCACCCTGATGCAGTGACACTTCTCTTCCTTGTCGCGGTAGCAGCCACAGGCATTGTTCTCCGTGGCGGCCTCGGCCGGCTCGGCTTCGACTTCGGAGCCACCCTTCTTGGATTTTGCCTCGGTCGGGAGAGCCAAGAAGGTCACCAGGCCGAACACTGGGATGATGGATAGCAGTAGTCGCATGGCGTTCTCCTTTGCAGGCCAAATACCACGGGTACGGCGACCCTTGCAATGCCTTGCCATGCCTGTGGCTTGCGCCAAACATCGGCCGGCCCCATGATTCGGGCTCAAGGAGCCACCATGACGGAAAGCCTGATGTCGCGCGACAAAGCCGAGGCGAGGAAGAAAGGACTTTTCGCGCTCTCGGCCTGGGCCGGCACCGGGATCCTGGTCTTTTACCACCCCATGCTCGGGTTCTTCGCGGCGGCAGGTGCGGCGTTTCTCACCTACCGCTGGTTCATGTTCCGAGCCAAGCGCGGAATGCGGTTCTAGGGCTCCATGAACAGCGGGGGAGCGGCTGGGGCCTGCTGCTCACCTGACGGATTGCCAGACTGCGGGGGGGCGGCCACGCGGTGGAACGAGAGCGGCAGATCGACCTGGACGCCCTTGCCCTCGAAACTGGGGAAACGGATGCCCTGCACGACATTGCGGATGCACCGCTCCGCGTCAGATGGGGCACCGTTCACGCGCACGAGACTGGGCCGGCCGCTCGGATCCGCCTCGAAGGAAACCGCCACCATTGGATCCTGCGTGAGGTTGGCGAAGCAAGCGGCCAGGGAGCCCATGGCGGCTTGGATGGAGCGATTCAGCGTCTCCCGGGTGATGCCGTTGGCATCGCCGTTCAAGGTCAACCGGCCACCCGCCTGGCCCGTCGCGGCACCAGGCTGGGCCTCGCTCGGAACAGGATCATCGGAAATGACCACGGGAGAGATGGCTTGGCCTTGTTCCTGGCGGTACGCCAAGCCTTTGCTACTGTTCTCTGCTGGCGTCGCCCCCGCGAGGAACTTGGGAATAGTGGGCAAGGACGGCATGTGCTTGGCTGAATTGCAGGCCCCTACAGCGAGCACCAAGGCCACGCTCGGCACAACGCCGTGCGTGACGAACTTGGCGTATGACGCGTGCATGGTCATCCTATGCTTTCCTCGGCAGACCTAGAGTTTAGCTTGACCGGCAAGCCCAGGAAAGTTACTCAACAACTTGCCCAAACAACCAACCGGAAGGGCATCTAGGCTGCGAAATGCGAATTGGAATTGACCTGGGTGGCACGAAAATCGAAGGCATCGCCATCGACGAAAACGGCGTCGAGTGCGAGCGGTTGCGCGTCCCGACCCCCAAGGGGGACTACGGCGCGGTCGTCAACGCCGTGGCAAAGTTGGTCCTCGATATCGAGAGAGACCGCGGACAGAAGGGCACGGTCGGCGTCGGCATTCCCGGGGCCATCTCACCCGCCACGGGTCTGGTCAAGAACGCGAACACGATCGAGTTGATCGGGCACCCGCTCGACAAGGATCTCGGCCGTACGCTCGGCCGCGAGGTGCGGGTGGCCAACGATGCCAACTGCTTCGCGCTCTCCGAGGCCACCGATGGCGCGGGCGCGGGTGGCCAGGTCGTTTTCGGTGTCATCATCGGTACGGGAGTGGGGGGCGGCATCGTCGTCGATGGCCGCATACTCACGGGCCCACACGCCATCGCCGGCGAATGGGGCCATAATCCGCTGGCCTGGCCACGCGATGACGAGAGACCGGGCCACCCGTGCTTCTGCGGGCGGCCAGGCTGCAACGAATCCTTTCTCGCCGGGCCGAGCCTGTCACGTGACCATCGGCTGACCACCGGCCAGGATCTCAAGGCAAAGGAAATCGCGGCGCGCGCGGAAAGTGGCGACCCGGATACCCTCGCCACCATGGGCCGCTACGAGGACCGCCTGGCGCGCGCCCTGGCCGTCATCATCAACGTCCTCGACCCCGACTTCGTCGTGCTCGGCGGCGGCGTGTCCAACATCGCCCGCCTCTACCGCGAGGTTCCCCTCGTACTGCCGAAGTACGTCTTCTCGGACAAGGTGACCACCCCGATCGTAAAGGCCAAGTACGGCGACTCGAGTGGCGTGCGCGGCGCGGCCTGGCTATGGCCGAAGCATTAACCCTACTGCCGGTGCAACTGCACGTAGGTAGAAATCAGCAGGAAGAGCCCGAGGAGAACCCACACCACGCCCATGCGCAGATGGCGGTGTTGTTCCTTGCCGCGCACCGGCGCCGCCTCGATTGAGGATCCTGCGTCGTCCTCGGTGATGCGCGGCGGTCGCGGCGCACCGAGGTACTTGACGCGCAATAGACCGAAGACCACGAGCATGGCGCCGACAGCGTATGGAATGATGGGCGGAATGTTGAGTCGCATGGGATGCGATCAGCTTGCCATCTCGACGGCCTTGAATTCGCGAATCACGGTCACCTTGATCTGGCCAGGGAAGGTCATCTCACGCGAAATGACCTCGGCGATGTCGGCCGCCAGCTTCGCGGCCGCCACGTCGCTTACCCGCTCTTCCTCGACGTAGACGCGGACTTCGCGTCCGCCCTGCACGGCGAAGGCCTCGCCCACGCCGCGGAAGCTGTGGGCGATGCGTTCGATCTCCGCCAGCTTGGCCATGTGGTTGTCCTCGGTCTGGCGGCGCGAGCCGGGCCGCCCGCCCGACATCGCGTCGGCCGCGGCCACTAGGTGCGCGTACGCGCTACCGAAGGGCTCCTCGGTGTGGTGGGCGCCAATGGCATTCGCGATGACCTCGCTCTCGCCAAACCGGCGCGCGTAGTCGGCACCGATGACCGCGTGCGATCCGTCGAGCTCGTGGGTCAACGCCTTGCCGATGTCGTGGAGCAGCGCCGCCCGGCGCGCGGTCTTCACATCAAGCCCCAGCTCGGCCGCCATCATGCCGCAGAGGAATCCCGCCTCGACACTATGCTCCCACTGGTTCTGCGAGTAGCTGGTTCGGAAGTTGAGCCGGCCAATCAGGTTCAGGAGCTCGGGGTGCGCCCGTTCGAGCTTGAGCATGCCAAAGCCACGCTGCCCGAATTCGACGACTTCGCGCTCCACCTCGGCGGTGACCTCGGCCGCGACCTTGGCGAAGGCCCCGCCCCGCAGGCCGGGCCGACGGAGCATCCGCCCGACGCAGCGGCGAGCGACCTCGCGGCCGACCCCATCCAGTCCTTCGATGCGAATCGCATCGCTCTCCTCGGTGAAGGTCAGGCTGACCCCGGAAACGCCCTCCACCAGCTTGAGATCGTCCGCGCCGATGGCGGGCCGTTCGCCGCGTCCCTCGGGAAGCAGGATGATCGACTGCGGCCTTTCCGAGTAGAAATGGTCGGCCATCCGGCCCGCCGAGATTCCCATGAGGCGCTTAGCGGCGCGAGCGACCTCGGTCACGGAGTCACCCTCGCTCGCATTGCGCACGAGTTGGTCCGCGAGCGTGCGCGCCTCCTCGATCTCGACCTCGACCAGGGCGCGCATGGCCGCGCTGGCGGGAGTCCTCGCCGCCCGCTCGAGCTCGCCGCGATGCCGGGCGCGCAGGGATGCCATCTCGGCCTCGAGTCCCCGTGTCTCCCGCTCCAGCTCGGCGAGCGGAATCTCGCGCTGGGTCAGGTCGTCGGCCAGTTCGTCGAGAGCCCGTGCCTCCTCGTCGGCCAAGACCTTCCGTCCCGCCAGTGCCGCCTCGTGTTCGGCCAACTGAACCTGCTGGGTGCGAAGCTCCGCCTCGGCCTCGGCGCGCCGTACCAGCGCTTCCTCCCGTGCCGTCACCTCCGCCTGCAGGCGCAGGGCTTGCCCCTCCCGCGTGGCGGCGGCGGCAATGCGCTCGATCTCCTGCGCCCAGGCATGGCGGGCCTGGTCGAGCCGGGCGCGCGCCTTGAGGGCGAGCCACAGGCCGCCGCAGGCGCCGGCCACGCCCGCGAGCACCACCGCTAGCGCCACCGGCATGCGGCGCTACCCGATGGCGAGACCCAGGTGGCCGCGCAGCTCGAAGTACTCCTCCGACACGCTCCACTGGATGAGATCCCGGACCTTGTCCTTGGGATCCGCGCTGCCAACGGCGATGGGTTCGGAGAGCACCTGCAAAATGGCCACCTCCAGATCGTTGCACAGCAGGAAGCCAGCGCGCGTCGAGGTGTAGTCGACCGCGATGGCCCACTTGTGCAGATCCGCCTCGGTCTTGCTCTCGAAGAACCGCCGCACGACCTCGGCCAGCGTCTCCATCTGCTGCGGCGGTAGGAAGCGGCGCAGCAGCTCCACGCGCTCGGCCACCGCCTGCTCCATGTCGGGCTTCACCGGCACCTTGGACTGGACCAGCTTCAAGGCGGCGAGGAAAAATGCCTTGAGCTCCGACACCTGCGGCACGATGCGCGGCCAGCGCATGACGTGGTCGGCGCGCAGGAGCGTCAGGCGCTTGCCGAGCGCATAGGCGAGTTCCTTTTCTTGCCGGCCTTGCAGGAGCCCGGCGCCGACGATGAGCGCGGGGCATAGCTGCTGCTTCTCGCGCGCGCTGACGAACTCCATGTCTCCCGCCCAGTCCTGGCGCAGGTAGAGCTCGGGCATGCTCACGCCGAGAACCTGGCTGGCGTAGACGAAGACCCGGCTCAGCATCAACTGGTCGGTGGCTAGGTCGCGGCGGTCCTTGCGTTTGACCCCGTACTCACGGTGCTCGTGGGCGCGAATCGCGATGACCGTCTGGCTGATGTTGGCCAGCACCAGCGAGATGAAACGATCCTCGTTGGCGTGGAAGAGGTGCTTCTGCCAGTTCTCCTCGGTGAGGCGGGACTTGACCCGCGCCAGGCCCTTGCTGCGGTACTGCTCGAAGAAGCGCAGTTCCTCGGCGTCGGCCTGCTTGAGATAGGCGAGCGTCGCGGCCACGCACCACACCTGGTCGTACTTGCCCAGCTCGGCATAGAGGCGGCGCAGGGTTTTGAGCGAAGTGACCATGTCCTTCGGGTCCTTCGC